>JAIYEK010000169.1 GCA_027487015.1 Erythrobacteraceae bacterium
CACAACGTGAACCAACAGGATCTACGGGGGAATTTGACCATGGACCGCAGCATCAAGACCGGACGGACGACTTCGCCGCGGCTCGCGCTGGCCGTCACCACCGCGATTGCGGGGCTGGCTTTCGCCGGCACGCCCGCTACGGCCGCGCCGCGCGCCGAGACCTCCTTCGCAAACGCGCAGGAAGCGCTTTCCAAGGGCAAGGTCGAAAAGGCCATCAAGCACGCCGAAGAGGCGGTGCGGGCCAATCCGCGCAATTCGGGCTACCGCGCGCTGCTGGGCGCCGCCTATCTCGAGGCCGGCCGCTTCCAGTCCGCCGCGACGACCTTTGGCGATGCGCTGGAGCTGGGTGACAGCAACCCGCGCACCGTGCTGAGCTTCGCGCTCGCCAAGATCGCGATCGGCGATTCCAAGGCAGCCATCGGCATGCTCGATGGCTATTCGGCCGCGATCGACCCTGCCGACCTCGGCCTTGCGCTGGCGCTGGCCGGCCAGCCCGAACGCGGCGTGGGCGTGCTGGTGAACGGCGTGCGCAGCGCCGAGGAAGCGACCCCGAAGCTGCGCCAGAACCTTGCCTATGCCTATGCCCTCGCCGGCAACTGGCGTGCGGCGCGGGTGATGGCAGCCGAAGACGTGCCCGCCGACCAGCTCGAAGCGCGCCTTGCGCAGTGGGCACAAGCGAGCGCGCCCGAAATGGCCGCTCAGCGCGTCGCCACGCTGCTCGATGTCGCCCCGCGCAATGATGCCGGTCAGCCGGAGTATCTCGCGCTCGCCAACTTCCCCGCGCAGGAGATGATGGTCGCCGAAGCCGCGAGCGACGTCGACGCTGACGTCGATCTCGCAGCGGCAGAGCCGGTGCAGGTCGCCGATCCGGCCCCCTCGGCAGGCTTTACCGCTGCCTTCGCGGCGCCGAGCCCGGAACAGGCGTTCGAACAGACGGTCGGACTTCCGGCCGAGACGGTCGCTTTCGCCGAGCCCGCCGAGCCGATGATCCGCTATGTCTCCAACCCGGTGGTCCAGCCGCTGGCGACCGCTCCGGCAGCGACCCGCGCGCCTGCTGCGCCCGCCGCCCCGCGCGTTGCGCAGGCCTCGACGCAGCGCCGCATGGCCGCCACCACGGCTGCCGCCGCTTCTGCTCCGGCCGCTGCGCCGGCGGCCAAGGGCCCGGCAACGCATCTCGTCCAGCTCGGCTCCTATGTCAGCAAGGCCGAAGCCGTGCGCGGCTGGAGTGCGATCCAGGCCCAGTTCCCGCAGCTGAAGGACCGCAAGCCGGTGATCACCGAAGCGGTGGTGAACGGAAAGACCTTCTGGCGCGTCGCCGCCGACGGCTTCACCTCGCAGAGCGCCCGCGCGCTGTGCGGCACGGTCAAGTCGGCAGGCCGCGGCTGCTTCGCCTACGCCGCCTCGACGCCCCCCGCAGGCGCTGTGAAGCGCGACGTGCAGGTCGCCTCGCGCAGCCGCTGATTAGATTTCCTGATGCGCGAAGGCTGCGGCCCGAGCGCACCGGAATGAGCACCCCCTGCTCCCGGACAGCCCGCGCTGTCCGGGAGTTTTCTTTGGCTTTCCTACATATTGCCTGACTTGATAGGGTGCGAAGCAGGTTGAGGGCGCCCCCCGCATCGGTTTTCGGCGTGAAACATCGCCAAGGCCGATGGGCAACCTGCGAATTGTCGGATTGCCCCTCTCGAGACCCAAAAAATCGGGGTGGAAGCAGGGTCAATCGGCGCCGCGCAAGCCCCCTGTTCGTTGCGCACTCGTTGTCATGTCGTTACGCAGTGGTTGTCTGCCCGAAGGCGCGTTTCACGCCGCCATCCGCGCCCCGTCGGCAGGCCGTTATGTAGGATGGGCCGCTAGAGCTGCACCCCGCCCTTCCACAACCCCAGCACCCGCCCTTGCGCGCCTTGGCGGTCGAAGGGGGTGTTGTCGGCGGTCGCCTCCATCTTGCGGCGGTCGATGATCCAGGGCTGATCGGGGTCGATCAGCGCAAGGTCGGCCTCCAGTCCGGCAACGAGCGCGCCCGCCGGAACGCCCAGCAACCGGGCGGGGTTGGCGGCGAGCAGCTGGAAGGCGCGGGGGGTGTCGATCACCTCGTCCCGCACCAGGCCGAGCACCATCGCGAGCAGCGTCTCGGCCCCCGCCATGCCGGGCGCGGCATCGGCGAAGGGCAGGCGCTTGTCCTCGGGTCCGCGCGGGTCATGGCCGCTGGCGATCACGTCCACGGTGCCGTCGGCGATGGCGGCCAGCGCCGCCTGCCGATCGGCCTCGGAGCGCAAGGGGGGCGAGAGGCGGGTGAAGGTGCGGAAATCTGCGGTCGCAAGGTCCGAGAGCATGAAGTGCGCAGGCGTGATCCCGCAAGTGACCGGCAGACCCCGCGCCTTTGCTTCGCGCACCAGAGCAAAGCCCCGCGCCGTCGTCACTTGCCGGAAATGCAGCCGCGCGCCCGCGAGTTCGGCGAGCGCGATGTCGCGGGCGATGGCCAGCGCCTCGGCCTCGGCAGGAGCGGCGGGGAGGCCCAGCCGGGTGGCGATCTCGCCTGCGGTGGCGGCGGCCTCTCCAGTGAGGCCTCCGTCCTCGGCATGGGTCACGACCACAAGGCCGAGCATCGCGGCATATTGCAGCAGCCGCAGCATCACGCCGCTATCGGCGATCCAGTGCCTCCCGGTGGCGACCGCCTTCGCGCCTGCGTCCTGCATCAGCGCCAGCTCGGCGAGCTCCCTGCCCTCAAGGCCTCGCGTAGCGGCGGCGAGGGGGTGGACCCACAGATCGGGCTTGCCGCTCTTGGCGATGAAGCCGACCCGGCTCGGCAGATCGAGCGGCGGGGACTGGTCGGGCATCAGCGCTGCGCGGGTGATCCCGCCGAAATGGAACGCAGGCTTGTCGACCGCGAAGACCCCGAGATCGACCAGACCGGGGGCGAGGAGCTTGCCCCGGGCGTCGACAACCGTGTCGCTGGCCTCGGCGGCAACATTCGCGCCAGCGGAGAGGATGACGCCCTCCGCAAAGCGCAGGGCGCCCTGCAACACGCCCTCAGGCGTCACCAGCTGCGCATTGACGATGGTGAGAGCCTGCACCTGTTTCATGCCCAGCCCTCCTGCCCACGGGCCTCGCGGGTGAGGATATCGAGGCACGCCATGCGGATCGCCACCCCCATCTCGACCTGCCGGGTGATGAGCGAGCGGCCCGCCAGATCGGCAACCTCGCTGTCGATCTCGACCCCCCGGTTCATCGGCCCCGGGTGCATCACCAGCGCATCGGGGCGGGCGAGCGCGAGGCGCTTGGTCGTGAGGCCGTAGAGGTGGCGATATTCGCGCGGGGACGGGATGAACTGCCCGCTCATGCGCTCCGATTGCAGGCGCAACATCATCACCACCTCTGCGCCGTCCAGCGCGTCGTCGAAGCGGTGGTGGACCTCCACCCCCATCGCCTCGACACCCGGCGGCATCAGCGCAGGCGGCGCGCAGACCCGCACGCGGGCGCCCAAGGCGGTGAGGCACAGGATGTTCGAGCGCGCGACCCGGCTGTGCAGGATATCGCCGCAGATCACGACGTTGAGGCCGGTGAAATCCTCGGCCCCCTCCCCCCGCTCGGCGAGCGCGTGGCGCAGAGTGAGCGCATCAAGCAGCGCCTGCGTGGGGTGTTCATGGCTGCCGTCGCCAGCGTTGAGCACCGGACAATCGACCTTGTCCGCAATCAGCCCCGTCGCGCCCGAGGAGCCATGCCGGATCACGATCGCATCGGCGCGCATGGCGTTCAAGGTGATCGCGGTGTCGATCAGCGTCTCGCCCTTCTTCACGCTCGAGGTCGCAGCGTGCATGTTGACCACATCCGCCCCCAGCCGCTTGCCCGCGATCTCGAAGG
This sequence comes from Erythrobacteraceae bacterium, assembly GCA_027487015.1. Lineage (GTDB taxonomy): Bacteria > Pseudomonadota > Alphaproteobacteria > Sphingomonadales > Sphingomonadaceae > Erythrobacter. The sequence continues at coordinate 3,856 of JAIYEK010000169.1, forward strand.
ACAGCAGCGTCCGCGTGGAGTTCTCAAAGAAGGCGTTGATGATGGTGAGGCCGGCCAGCAGATCGGTGTGTTTCGCGCTTTGGCGGTTCAGGGCCACCCACTGCTCGGCCTCGCTCAGCAAATAGAGGATCTCGTGGCGGGCGAGCTTGCCAATGCCGGTGAGATCGCGGTGCGGGAATGCGAGCCTTCCGGCGGGAAAGCGGCCCGAAGGGGCGGAAAGATCGGTGCTGGCCATTAAAGCGATGCGCTTAGTCGAACCGCATCCGCCGCTCAACCCCGCGCCGTAAGCTTTCCGATAGAACTTGCGGGCCAAAGACTCTACATCGCAGGCGCCAAGGCAAAAGGGACATGTGAATGAGCTTCGTGGGCAAGGTTTGGAAGATCCTCGTGGGGATCAAGGACGGGCTTGTCCTGCTGTTCATGCTGCTGTTCTTCGTCGCCCTGTTCGGGATCCTCTCGGCCCGCCCCAATCCCGGGCAGGTGCGCGACGGGGCGCTTCTGATCGACCTTGCCGGCGTGGTGGTGGAAGAGAAGAGCTCGCTCGATCCTTTCGCCGCGCTGCTCTCGCGCGAGGCGCCGGTGGAGGAAACCCGCGCCCGCGATGTGGTGCGCGCGCTCGATGCCGCCGCCACTGACGATCGCATCAAGACGGTGGTGCTCGACATGACCACCTTCCTCGGCGGCGGGCAGGTGCATTTGAAGGACATCGGCGAAGCGATGGACCGGGTGCGCAAGGCCAAGAAGCCGGTGCTGACCTTCGCGATGGCCTATGCCGATGACCAGATGCTGCTCGCCGCTCATGCGAGCGAGGTGTGGCTCGATCCGCAGGGCATGGCGGTGATCGCAGGGCCCGGCGGCAGCAATCTCTATTACGCCGGCCTCCTCGAAAAGCTCAGCGTCAATGCGCGGGTGTACCGCGTGGGCGCGTTCAAGTCGGCGGTCGAACCCTATACCCGCAACGACATGTCCGAAGAGGCGCGCGCCAATATCGGCGGGCTATACGGTGCGCTGTGGGAGGAATACAAAGCCAACGTCACTCGCGCGCGGCCCAAGCTCCAGCTGGCCAAGATCACCGGCGATCCGGCCGCGTGGATCGCAAGCTCGGGCGGCGACCTGGCCAAGGCTGCGCTCGATGCCGGGATGGTAGACAAGCTCGGCGACCGCGCCGCTTTCGGCGCGCGGGTCGCCAAGCTTGCGGGCGATGACCCGTGGAGCACGCTCCCCGGCGCCTACGCCTCGAGCGACATGAGCGCCTATCTCGCCGATCTCGGGCAGATCCGGCAGGGCAAGGCCATCGGCGTCGTCACCATCGCGGGCGAGATCGTCGATGGTGAGGCTGGGCCGGGCACCGCGGGCGGCACGCGCATTGCCGACCTGCTCGACGAGGCACTCGACGATGACCTTGCCGCGCTGGTGGTGCGGGTGGATTCGCCGGGCGGTTCGGTGACCGCCTCTGAGGAAATCCGCCGCGCGATCCAGCGCTTCCGTGATCGCAAGATCCCGGTCGTGGTCTCAATGGGCAATATCGCGGCGAGTGGAGGCTACTGGGTGGCGATGTCGAGCGACCGCGTGTTCGCCGAGCCCGAGACGATCACCGGCTCGATCGGCGTCTATGCCGTGGTGCCGACCTTCGAGAAGGCGGCCGCCCGCCTCGGCGTTACGGCGGACGGTTTCCGCACCACCGAGCTTTCGGGCCAGCCCGATTTCGTCGGCGGCTTCTCGCCCGCGATGGACTCGCTGCTCCAGACCTCGATCGGCGGGACCTATCAGGACTTCCTCAAGCTGGTCTCGGGCGCGCGGCGCCTGCCGGTGGAACGGGTCGACCAGATCGCGCAAGGCCAGGTGTGGGACGGCGGCACGGCGCGCCAAATCGGGCTGGTCGACGAATTCGGCGGTCTCACCGAAGCGCTCGAATGGGCGGCGGCCAAGGCGGGCACGAAGAAGGGCGAATGGCACGCGGTCTATCTCGGCGAGAAGGATGCCAATTACGATTCGCTGATCCGCCAGCTGGTTGCGAGCGAGGCGGCCAAAGCGCGCAGCGTGCCGATGGGCGATATCTTCGCGATGACCGCGCTGCGTTCCGAAGCGCTCGGCACCCGCATCACCCGCGATGCCGAGCGGCTGCTGGGCACACGCGGCGTGCAGGCCTACTGCCTCGATTGCCCCGCCTCCGTGAGGGCGCCTGCCGCCGCATCGCCGGTCGCAGAGACGGGGCGACCGGAGGGGATGCTGGCGCTGCTGATGTGGCTCGCGGACAGCTAAATCGTCCGGACCACACCGCAGGCGCTTGCCAAGAGCGCCCGACCCCATTAATGGCGCCCCCCTGTCCGGGCCTAAGGCCCACGGACGGGCGCGTAGCTCAGCGGTAGAGCACACCCTTCACACGGGTGGGGTCGCAGGTTCAATCCCTGCCGCGCCCACCATAAATCCCTTTGAAATATAGGGAATTTATGGATGGCCAGTTTTCTTCTTTGCAAGTTTTGACGCCGTTTCACCCCGAGAAGGGGCCGAAATCGGCCTTCGCTCGTACAAATCCCGTACAGCATCAGAGCTCCTTTCTCAGTTTGAGCCGCGTCTTGCGCTCGGCTTTCAACAATCCCCGTCGCAGGGCCTGATTGATCTTGATCTCAGCATCCTCGGCATGCGTGTAAGTGTTGCGCATCAGATTGAGGTCTGACCAACCGCCGAACGCGCCGGCGGCCTTTTCGTCGACTCTTTCGCGGACGTTCATTTCCTGACCAAAGCCATGTCGGCCCGCCGGATGGAACGGGATTTGCTCGATACCGGCATCTTCGCAGGCCTTGTTCCAGAGCTTTCGCGGTCCGCCACGGTCTGCATAGCCGAAGAGCCGCAGGTTCTCCGGTTTGCGCGGCCAGTCGCGAGGATAGACCTCTGGCAAGGCCGTTAGCTCGGCTAGGATTTCGTCAGGCACCCGCAGCCATCGATCCCCATGCCCCTTGGCACCGGGAATGCAGATCATGCCCTTCGCCTTGTTGATGTGTTTGTGGGGATGCATTGAGACTGCCTGACTGATCCGGGCGCCAGTGACGAACATGAGCAGCGCCAGCGCCCCCAATCGAGGAGGCGCATGTTCCCGGAACTTGAGCAGCCATTCCCAGCTACCCGGCGGATACTTCTTCCGCCCAGTGCTCTTGCGCTTGTTGTCCTGCGCGACCTTTTCTTTCTGGGTATAGCCCCTGACTCGAAAAGCGATTCCGCTTTCGCTGTCATTGATGTTGTTGAGCACTGCCCTGACCGGCGTCACCACCTGACGGGTCCAGGTGTCTGTGGAGCAATTCGGATAGAGCTTCGGGCCTAGCTCACGGACCAGCTTGGGGCTGATTTCCTGGATGGGGATCGCGCCGATCTCCAACGTTATCGGGACGAGGTAAGCGGCTTCCTTGGGCTTAGCATCGTACCTCAGAACAGCATCAGCGAACGTGATGGTCTTTTCTTCCGGATCCTCACCTAGAAGGTGGATGCGGATGGCGGTTTGCTCTTCCTTCCGGCACCAATCCCACGCGCCTTGTTCCTCAGATGCGCCAGTGCTGCATCGGTAGTATTCGGTGATCGGCGCGCCGTTGTATTCGACCCGGCCGCGCGCCCACCAGACCGCGCCGCGGGGATAAGGCTCGAGGGGCATACCTTCTTGCTTTCGATGATTAAGTCAATTTGCTCAGGAGTAATGAGCGTGACCCGGCCCAGTTTGTGGCAAGCACCAAACTGTTTCGCCAACTCCCGCAAAGTCCGCGGCGAGAGCATGATTCCTTTCTCCGCGAGCAGTTCAGACCAACATTCGGGGGTCTTGAACCGGTCGAGGATGGGTGTGAGGCTGGTCACAGCACTGCTCCATTTGTTGCAGGGACGCACAGATCGCCTGACCTATCTTCTGGCTCAATCATGTTGGCATTGAGGAAGTCGTCGATCGCGCTCTTGGGGATCAGGTAACGATTGCCTCGTTTCAGGTGCCTTATGCGCCGTTCAGCCAGCAGCTTTCGGATCGACTTAACCGACCAGCCAGACTCCTTGGCCATCTGGCGAGGAGTGAGAAGGTCACCTATCGTACTTCTCATTGCAGAAAACTCCCACAATCGAGCCCTATGGGGTAAGAACTGGTTATCGAATCGCCCTATGGGTAACGTTTGAACACCGTTGGGGAACAATGTCAAGATGAATAGGCTGATTGGTATCGGCGCAAGAATGGCGGCTGCCCGCGCCAAGAAGCAGGCTTCCCAAGTCAAAGCCGCGGCGATGCTCGAAATCTCCGATAAGGCCTACAAGAACTACGAGGGAGAAAAGCGGGAAATTCCGCTCTCCACGGCAATCGGATTTTGTGAAGCTTTCGAAGTTGAGCTCGAGTGGCTGGTCTTCGGGCCCAGGCCACAAGCCAACGAAAAGACAGCCGCCATTGTTTCAAAAACGATCGAAGCGCTGGTTTCTGAGGCGCAAGAGCGCAAGCTAGCCCTGAGCCCAAATCGCGCGGCAAAGATTGGCGGCTACATCTTCCGCAATTGCAGCCAGAACGGGACGAGCCCTGAAAGTGAGGTTGGTCCGATTTTTGACATGTTCGACGACGAGTGAGGGGGGAATTTCGATGCTTCAGCGACCAACGCTCGAAACCAAGCTTGCTGACCTCGCGAACAGATTCCGCTTCGCAGGCATTAGCCTTGCCGTCATCGCCGGTGTGGCTTTCCTCTTCAGTCCTCGCAGCGAAGGCTGGCCCTTGGACGCCCTCTCGGTGGCCCTCTACCTACTTTTCGCCATTGGCTGCACTTCGCTGGTCTGTGGCCAACTAGTGATCCGCAAGCTTGTCGGCTTCGGCTCGATGGAAACGCCCCCAGTCACCCTACCGCAGTCCAAGGGCTAAGCGATCCTGCGCTAAGTAACCGGGTGGACTCGTTGGAGTCAGCAACAACCTGAAACCAGTCGTCTCGCCGCATGCAGGGCATCGTTTTAGGCGTTGCCGCACCCCACGAAGTGTCATTCGCTCGCCGATCCGCCGCGCGAATGAGCTTGGCTGTACCGTAAAGGGCAAGCAGCCACCACGACACGTTATCTGGAGGCCGAGCCCGATCTCGTCAGCTTCAACCGGTGACAGCGCCAGCAGCCTCACGCGCTGCATTCGCTGGATGCTTGACCGGGTCAGAATACGAGACTGGTCGGGAGTGACGTTTAGGAGTTGCGCCTTCGACCGCAGCAAGCGCTGCGCCCATGTCGTTTCTGCCATTATGCACTGCGCCCGTGTCTTATGGACCTGCAGTATCCGAAAAATTGGCATGTGCCCGGCATGGATGAGGGCCGCCATCCTTGCGTAGAGCTGGCCATGATCAGGGGGGACGACCGCCGCGTGCCGTAGGTGCGCCATGATACGATGCGCGATATCGGCCGACTGCCCGGTGTAGATCGGCAAGCCGGGAAACACAGCTTCCGGATCGGGCTCCGTTGGGTCGATGATGACGTAGTTGACGTACGATCCCGTCGGAACGAGCGCCACGGCATCGACGACAATCGCTTTGAACTGAGCCCTGAGGCTGTCGGCGAACAATGGGATTCTTCTGGGCATGCGACGATCCTTTTCGAGTTGTTGAACTCGACCTCATCATCACCCCCTCCACTCTCCTATTGACCGCCCCCTTAAAATTGGCCGTATATGGCCAATAATATCGACATTAAGGACATATTCGGCCATATATGGCCGATGATTCTCACACTTCATGATCAGATGACGAACCTCGGCAAGCGGATCAAAGTCCGCCGCCTGGCCCTCGATCTTACGCAGCAAGCTGCGGCTGCCAAAGCAGGAGTAGCTCACCGAACGTGGCGACGGATGGAAGCCGAAGGCGCAGCTTCCATCGAAGACCTTGTTCGCGCCGCCATTGCGCTGCGATGCGATGAGGGCATTGCCGCGCTGTTCCCAGAGATGGCGGCAAACAGCATGGATGAACTGCTCGCGCAGCAACGCAAGGCAACCAAGCCACAGCGGCAGCGCGCTGCGGGGACAAGGCCATGAAGCTTACTCCGGGAACGCCCTTGGCAGTGGGGCTACTCACCGATCAGAATTCACCGGCGCGTTCGGTCGGCAGGCTCGCGATGGCTGCTGGACTGGCGCAGCTCGAATGGTCGGCAGACGTCATTGCCGAGGGCCTCACAATCTCTCCCCTGCGCTACCCAGCCGAGCCCGGTTTGCACTCTGCGCGCAGTCGGACATTCGATGGCCTTCACGGTTTCTTGTCGGATTGCCTGCCCGATGCCTGGGGGATGCTGTTGTTGAAACGTCGGGTCCAGCAGTTGGGCAACCGTTTCGAAGATCTCGATGCGGTCGACCGGCTAGCCATGGTTGGCACGAAAGGGCGCGGTGCTCTGGTCTTTCAGCCTGAAACACTCACGGGCGAGCCAGCTGACAGCATCGACCTTGACCTTCTGGCCGATGAAGCCCGCCATGTGCTGCTGGGCGAGGAGTCCGAATTGGATGACCTGCTAGCGCGCCTCGGCGGCGGTTCTGGCGGCGCGCGGCCGAAAGTCCACGTGGCGATCGGGGCAGACGGCAGGCTGTTCGCCGGAGACGAATTGACTGTCGCGGGAACCGAAAACGCCAGTGAGGAATGGATCGTCAAGTTTGCAGCAACCAACGATCCCGCTGACATTGGGCCACTGGAAGAGGCCTACGCCAGGATGGCCCGCGCCGCGCATATCGACATGGCTGAAACACGGCTGATCCCTTCGGCGACCAAGCCAGGCCATTTCGCAACCAAGCGGTTCGATCGACCCGCGCCCGGCAAGCGGCTGCACATGGTCAGCCTTGGTGGAGCGCTCGAAGCATCACCGCATATGCCGAGCGTCGACTATGACGGGTTCCTGAAAGCGACATTGGCCATCACCCATAGCATGGCAGACGTGGAACAGGCCTTCCGTCGAATGGTCTTCAATGTGCTCTCGCGAAATCGCGACGATCATGTCCGCCAACATGCATACCTGATGGATGATCGGGGGAACTGGCGGCTTGCGCCTGCCTTCGACCTCACGTTCTCAAACGGCCCCGGCGGCGAGCATTACATGGCTGTTCTGGGCGAAGGCCGCGCCATCACTCGCGAGCATGTCGAGAAGCTTGGGAAGAATCATGGGATCCCCGCCAAACGTGTTGCCGCCGCTATCGACGATGTCCGTGCGGCCCTCGCCGATTGGCCGTCGCATGCGCGTGACACCGGAGTTGGACAATCGCTGCCTTTGGTGCGCGACGGTCTGGACGAAGTTGCGCGCCTGTTCGGCTGAGTTATCCGTTCCGAGCATCAATTTGCTCGCGCAAGGTGGAAAGCGCGTCTTGGCCGAGAAAAATTTGCTGCATTTACTGATGAATCGCCCATTATGCCCTTTTGACAATCACCCTACGTTGGCTTGGATAATCGGAAATTCCTTATGGAACGCAATCAGTCATCGTTCCGTCAACATTTGGTGCAATCGGCTAATGGCGCGCGGGCTTCATGAAGCCAGAAAAAACTCGATCACTCGAATTCATGACCGAGGAGGAGAGAGCCTTTCACGCTTGCCGTGATCGCGAGACGCTGTCGGTGACAGATGAGGCTGGGCGGAGTTTGCTCCATATTGCTGCGCAAGGAGGAAAGGCCGCGATCTGCCGAATTTATCTCAATGCTGGGATAGATCCATCGAAGGTCGACAATGTCGGGCGGACCGCAGCCGACCTAGCCAAGCTTGCAGGTTATGCATCCTTGTCACGATTGCTGGAAAATGCTGCCGCCCAACAAACCAAGCCGACAGCACAAGGGGCTACCAAGGGATACGATCAGCCACTCGATGTCCGTGAGCAAAGGGCCCTGATTGCTGGAGATCTTGACGTCTTGGTTGGATTGATAGCCGCCAAGCGACTAGATGCCCGGAACGCAAAAGGAGACTCACCGATCCATCTCGCTGCGGCCGGAGGTCATTTGCTTCTATGTAGTCAGCTGTTCGAGGCCGGTGCCGACACGTCGAGCCGGAACAACAGTGGGCAGACACCTGCAGATATGGCCTCAGAAGCAGGTCATCGGCAATTGGCAGCTATGCTCCGTGGTCTGAACCACGAAAGGCTAAAGCCGGGAGCTCAGGCCGCCCCCCCCGTTGCGAGAGTAGAGGGCGACTATGCCGATGCCTCCAATCAGGAAATGGATGCCCTTGCCGAGCTTGATTTCGACTCGGAAGAGGAGCCGGTCGCATTCCATGCTCGGCAGGACATCGATACGGTGTCTGCTACCTTCGTCGCCATTCCATCAGGGTCGGGATTGCGGACGGGAGATATTGCGGAGAACGAAGATTGGGAAGTGCCGAGTAGCCTTGCGAAGGTTCGGGCGAATGATCATGTGGCCGATAGCTCGACGGATGAGTTTGCCGGTGCAGCCGCAGGAATACCCGATTTTTCGTCACTCGATGGTCGTTCCAGCCGGCGGCCCCGCAAACTCATAAGTACGCGCTTCCAAATCGACGAAGCTGCATGTCGCCGCTGGGTTCGCGATAGGCTTGCCACTGGCGAGGCTGATGACCAAGCCATAGGAGACTTGCTAGGCGAATGTCGTGGGAATCAATCTCCCGACGAGCTTGCTGTGAATGTCCTCAAGGCACTAGCGGATGCCGGTATCCGTACCGAGGAATCGACTGAGCCTTGCCTGCAGCTTCATTCGCCTTCGACTATCTTCGTCGACGAGGATGATCTCGTCGAGGCAATCGCAGCTGCTTGTACGAGAAATACGGTCGTTCCAGGGCGCCAGCTATTCAGCGTTGACCGGGCGACCGAACAACGCCTCGTTCGGGAGATTTCGAAAGCTAGGCACGAATTGCTGAATGCGATCCTCGACGATCCAGTATTGCTCGCCGCAATTGTCATGCGCGGTGAAAAGGTACTCGAGCGTGAAATCGCAGTAGATGCCTTTACCGATCTTGAGATCGAGGTTGCCGATGACGAAGATTTTGATGGGGGATTCTCCATCAATTTGGAAACCTTGCGGGAAGTGCGAGATGCGGGGGTAGCGATCGGCGGGCGTGCACGTCGACGGGCTATGGAGTCTCTTGATGGTCTGGAACTAACCAGATCGTGCCTAAACGATTTAGCTCTTGAAGTCGGAGGCAAGACCGCAAGCGCGATTGGGCACCTTCTCGCTGCCTGCGATCGTTCTGCCGAGAGTTTTCTTCTGGCCCATCTTCCATTCGCAAGGCGCGAAACAGCCAAGATGGCGCTACCAGACGAAGATCCGGAAGAATTGTTTCAAGAAGCATATTTCGCACTACGACGTGCAGTTGAGCGGTTTGATCCCGATCGCGGCGTACGCTTCTATCTCTATGCTCTCTTCTGGATCCGGCAGCAGATTGGCCGATGGCGCCTAAATACTATGTCGTTGATCCGGGTACCTGTTCATCGCTACGAACTTAATTCAAAGATCACCGCCTTCAAGGAGGAATTTTTGGACCAATACTATCGTGAGCCTACTGATCTGGAAATCTCAAATCACCTTGAGTGCGATGTCAAAGCGATCAAATCATTGGCACTAGCGCTGTCGAAGCCTTTGGTATTCGATCAAATCATGTCGGACCGGGCAGATGTTGAAGATTCACCCGAAGAACTGGCGAGACGGCGGCAATCGAATAAACTAATCAGGCATGAGCTGAATGAGCTCGATGAACGTCAGAATGACATTCTCCAAATGAGGTTTGGCATCGACCGCGATGATGAAATGACCTTGGAAGAAATTGGACAAATATACGGAGTCACGCGCGAACGAATTCGTCAAATTGAAGCAAAAGCTTTAGCAAAGCTGGGCCATCCTGGACGTGTTCGTTTCCTCCGAGAGTTGCTGTGATGGGTCACCCAAGAAACGTGCCTCCCGCTGCCGGAGCGATGCTCGAGTCTCTGCGCGGTCTTGGGTATACGACGGCGACAGCTATCGCAGACCTGATTGACAACTCGATCAGTGCGGAAGCATCGCTGGTCGATATCCATTTTGCATGGGCAGGTGCCGACAGTTGGATCAGAATAGCTGACAACGGCAAGGGCATGTCCGACGCCGATCTGGAGTCCGCCATGCGGCTAGGCGCTCGTGACCCGAGAGAAGCGCGAACCCCGGGTGATCTTGGCCGGTTCGGAATGGGGCTGAAAACCGCCTCGTTCTCGCAGGCAAGAATTCTGACTGTTGCGAGCCGCGCTCAAGGCCAAGGCAAGTGCTGCCTTAGATGGGACTTGGACAACCTTGGGGGCGAAGCGGGCCATTGGTTGCTGCACGAAGGATGCAAGCTTGGCTCGGAAGATCGCCTTGCAACGGATTGCACCTCAGAGATTGGTACAGTTGTGCTATGGGAAAATCTCGACCGCATCGTGACAGATGGATTTTCGGCCCAAGACATGATCGATCTCGCCGATGAGGTCGAAGCTCACCTAGCCATGACATTTCATCGGCTGCTCGATGACGGATTGACACTCAAGCTCAATGGGCAGCGAATTCGAGGGTGGGACCCTTTCCTGACAGGACACCCTGGAAAGGCCCTGGAAAGTGTGGAGTACAAGTTCCTCCATGCCTCGGGCGTCGTCGCACAGTGTCATGTTCTCCCACACAAGGATCTGCTCAAGCCGGGCGAACACGAGGCAGCCGCCGGTCTAGGCGGTTGGGTGGCACAGCAGGGTTTCTACATCTACCGGAACAAGCGGCTGCTACTCGCAGGTGGCTGGCTTGGATTAGGAGAGCGCGGTCGGCGCTGGACTCGCGATGAGCCACATCGACTTGCCAGAATTCGCTTGGACATTCCGAACAGTGCGGATTCGGAGTGGAAGATCAATATCCTGAAGTCCACTGCGAGCGTTCCCGTCCGGCTACGAAGCCAGTTCTTGAAGCTGGGGTCCGAGACCCGCGACGTCGCAAGACGCGTTTTTGCGCATCGCGGTCGGCTCATCACAGCAGGCGGCAAACCTGGCGGAAGCTTGCCCGATGTATGGGCAGCCCGACATTCGACCAAAGGTATCTCATACCGCATTTCAAGAGATCATGATCTTGTAGCTGCACTTCTTGAACGCGCGGGTCCGATGAAAGCTGACCTGCTATCGCTGCTACGCTTGATTGAAGAAACCGTGCCCGTGCAGCGCATATGGTTAGATACTGCCGAGCAGAATGACACCCCGAAGGGCGATTTCGTTGCAGCTCCGACAGCCGAAATCGTGGACACACTGACCAGCATCTTCGAGGCGCTGGTCGAATTCAGAGGCATGGATCCGGACGAGGCGCGACAACGGTTGGCAAGAACTCCGCCGTTCGATCAGTACCCGGAAATCGTCGCCGAAATTGGCAGGAAGAATTGATGTCGACAAATGATCAGCGCGCGTTTGATGCGATCCTCAGCATGGCGCAAAACCTTCTGCGCCGCACATCGATCAAGACTGGCTTGGCGATCACTCCAGAAATGATCGATGCAGAGCTGAACAAGCTCGCAGTGTTGATGGAGGACGACTTTGCGATCGTTGATCGTGAGCAGCTCGTCGATGAGTTGATCCGACGGTACAGCCATACGGTTGGCCGCAATGCCACCCTGTCGGACGACTCCGATCACGTCCCTTGGCTTACAGCCGAACGGAAGAGGGATTGGTTGTATTGGCGCCGCTACTCAGAATACATGGAAGCCAAGATACCTCTAGTAGCCCTCGACGCTCTCGACGAGGCGACGGATGAGGTATTGGGCCACCTAGAAGACCCGAACCGTGAAGGCGATTGGGACAGACGCGGCCTCGTCGTTGGTCACGTTCAGTCAGGCAAGACTGGGAACTACACCGGGCTAATCTGCAAGGCGGCAGACGCCGGCTACAAGATCATCATCGTTCTTGCGGGGTTGCACAACAACCTCCGAGCCCAGACCCAGATCCGCCTAGACGAAGGGTTCCTTGGTTTCGCGACGCTGGCGAATGTGGAAGACCTGCCAGCGGTTGGGGTTGGATTGATCGACGCGGATCATTCGATCAGGCCAAACTACGCCACAAACCGCACGGAACATGGCGACTTCACCAAGGCGGCGGCGGCCAAGCTTGGGGTGACCCCCGAGCAGCGCCCTTGGCTGTTCGTGGTCAAGAAGAACAAGACTGTATTGGAGCGGCTGCTAAGCTGGATCCGCAACCGCGTGGCCGATTACACAGACCCTGTGACCGGGCGGAAGATTGTTACTAATCTGCCAATTCTAATCATCGACGACGAGTCGGATCACGGATCTGTCGATACAGGAGAAGATGTCGTCGATGAAAACGGCAAGCCTGATCTCGAGCATCAGCCAACCACGATCAATCGGCTCATCAGGTCCATCCTGAACCACTTCGCCCGTTCAGCCTACGTTGGTTATACCGCCACGCCCTTCGCCAACATCTTCATCCACGACAAGGGGGCGACCGAAGAGCACGGTCCGGATCTATTCCCGGCAGCGTTCATTACGAACCTAGCAGCGCCATCCAACTACATCGGCCCCGGTCGGGTGTTTGGTTCGGCTTCATCGACTGCCGCAGACCTGCCACTGACCCGCCCCCTAGCCGAGGCGGAATACGCACCTTGGGTTCCTCCGAAGCACCGCAATGGCTTTCGGCCGAAATGGGATGGCAGCGCAAAGATTCCTGATTCGCTCGAAGAAGCCATCAGGTCCTTCATCTACGCCTGCGCCGTTCGGAAGCTCCGTGGCCAAGGCAATCGTCATTCGTCGATGCTGGTGCATGTGACCCGATTTACGTCGGTGCAAAACGAAGTGGTGGGCCAAATCGCCGAGTATGTCCGCGAACTCAGGGGGCGCTACCAGCGCGGCATAGATTTGGCCGAGACCGAAAGCCTGATGCATTCGGAGTACGAGGAAAAGTTCAGGCCGGGAATGGCCCGAATCCGCAATGAGCTGGTCGAGGACGAAAAGCTGGCCGATTTCGCTTGGGCACAAATCCGCGAGGTGCTTCCTGACGTCATCGCCGACATCAAGGTCCGGGAAATCAACGGATCGGCCAAGGACGCTCTGGATTACGTAGACAACGAGGGGACCGGCCTCAAAGTCATTGCTGTCGGCGGAGACAAGCTTGCCCGCGGACTGACGCTCGAAGGCCTTTGCACCAGCTATTTTCTGCGCACAGCGCGAATGTACGACACTCTCATGCAAATGGGCCGGTGGTTCGGGTATCGGGACGGCTATCTCGATGTCTGCAGACTCTACACCACATATGAGTTGATAGAGTGGTTCGGCCATATCGCTGACGCTGCCGAAGAGCTGAGGCAGGAGTTTGACAACATGGTCGCTGCAGGCGCAACTCCGAAGGATTTCGGGTTGCGGGTCAAGTCACATTCGGTGTTGACCGTCACCTCGCGCGCAAAGATGCGCAATGCGCGTCCCATGTCGTTCACCTATTCCGGGGATCTGCTGCAGACGATTGTCTTCCCAAATCGAGCCGACGAGATCGGACTCAACTTCAAGGCCGCCGACCGCTTCATTTCAGGGTTGGGGCCAGCGCATGACCTGAACGAGCAGCAGCACCTTGTCGAAGGTCAGAAATGGTCAGGCCACCTGTGGCGCAACATTCCTGCACAGCAGGTAACGACCTTCTTGAGAGCCTACAGGACCCACCCTGCGAGCTTCCGGATCATGAGCCCGTTGATCGCCGATTTCATCGACGAGATGAACAAGGACGGGGAGCTGACCAGCTGGACAGTGGCCCTGATTGGCAAGGACTCGGCCTCTGCTGAAGATGAGGCCGTTATTGCAGGTCTCAAGCTGGCGATGCTGACCCGCCGCAAGACCGCCAATCATGATGACCGGTATTCGATCAAGACCCTGATTTCTCCTCGCGATCAAGCCATCGACCTAACCGAAGGACAATGGAAGGCAGCTCTCGAACTTAGCAGGGAAACTTGGCGGCGGGATACCGAACGAAACGAGGGCAAGGAGCCTCCGACGGAACCTCGCGGCCCTGCCATCCGCAAGGTGCTAGGCGAAGGGTGGTCGAAATCAGGAGTGCCCGCTGTGCCCCAAAGAGGCCTGCTGATGCTCTACCTGCTTGATCCCGCAGCCAGCGAAATCCCGGAACTGAAAGGTGCCGATCCGATAGTAGCATTCGCCGTCAGTTTTCCGGGGAGCACCTCCGAGCGACGTGTAAGCAACGCAGCCTATATGGCCAACAGCGTAATGTGGGGGGCGTTGAATGACTGGGTGGACTGAGGAAGGGCTGATCAGTTCTTGGCGTGCTCTCGCTACGCGGCAAGGCGACGCAGAATGGCGCCTTGTCAATTTGGCCGCGATCGACTTGGTGACAGTTCAGGCCGGACGGCATTTTCCTGACAGCCGTGAGGCGCTCGTCGTGGCGTTTCCGGCCGGATGGTTGGGCAAAGTCTCGGGCCTTCCAGATGGTAAGGGCTTTGAAGCAACTCTGATTGAAGGAAATCCAGCCTTTCTAGGAAAGGATGTAATCGCCTTGATCAGGCGGCTTGAAGGCGCATTCGACATCTTCGCCATCATGGTCGTCGATCTGCTCCGATTTCTTGAAGATAGCCGATCCAAGGACGCAAGAGCGCTTGTTGCTGGTTTTCTCGAGCGTGTCAGGGAATGGCAGAGCTTCATGTCCCGTGGAATCAGGCCGCTCTCTCAGGAGGCGCAAGCGGGACTCTATGGCGAGCTTGCCGCACTGCAGGTGCTCGTCGACGTGATGCCCGGGGGATCGGCGTTCGATGCTTGGAAGGGGCCGATGCATGCCGCACAGGATTTCCATCTCGGATCGGGTGCCTTGGAAGTTAAGAGCACCACCACGACCGACGTTTTCAAGGCTCGCATAAACAGTATCGAGCAACTGGATTCAGAGCGGCAGCCGATGTTCTTGGGTGCAATCCGCCTTAAGGAGGATACTGGCGGCTCCAGCCTCAATAACTTGATCAGTCTGCTGCGTGACCTTGCAAATGATCGCGGCCGCAGGCGAGGATTCGACGCACTTCTGATCATGGCCGGCTATTACGATGAGCACGCAGCCTATTATGAGCGCGCCCTGTCTCTCGACGAGTTCAGATGTTTCAAAGTGGATGATGAGTTCCCGGTCCTTCGTCGGGCACAGTTGCCGGCTCAGGTAACAGCAGCAACCTATACACTTGATTTGAGCTCGATCTCGCAACCTGACTTGGGCATCGACGGGGCATTGTCGGCACTGGGGATTTCTGAATGAGTATCGAAGAATTTCACCGGGGTATCCGTTCGGAAATCCAGGCAATCGTAGCCGAACGAATATTGAGCGATGACGGCACGTTTCCGTCGGAAGAACTCATCTACGCCGAACTCGCCATGGAGCAGGTCGCAAATGCGAACATTTGCGATTCACCGACCATTTGTCACTGGACAGGCACCATTGGAAACGCTCGCCTCCGGATCACTGGTTACGCGCTATCGAACGATGAAACCTGCCTCGATCTGTTTGTGACCCGCTATTTCGGGACGGATGAGATCGAGAACCTCCGCGACTCCGAGGCAACCTCGACAGCGAAGGAAGGCATAAAGTTTCTGTTCGAAGCCGCCGGTGGCCGCCTCGCATCCCGGATGGAAGCCAGCGGCGATATCTATGAGCTGGTCCTGTTCATCAAAGAACACTGGTCCAGCTTGGAGCAATTGCGTGTTTTCGTCGTCACCGATGGCCAGACGAAATCAAAGCGGTTCGCTCCCAAGGAAGTTCAAGGCAAGATTGTCGCAATCGAGGCGATGGATATCGAGAGGCTCTATCGTCACACAACGGGCAAGCCTCGTGACGAGGTATCCATCAGCTTCGAACAGACGCTGGGGCGTCCACTCCCATGCATCCACGTACCCGACCCTGATGCGGACTATGAATACGCACTTACAGCCATTCCGGGCGAGGTAATCCGGGAGCTGTACCTGCGATACAATTCCAGATTGCTAGAAGCCAATGTGCGGACCTTCCTCGGTTACCGGAGCAGAGTGAACTCCGGCATCGCAGAAACCCTGTTGAAGGAGCCCGAGCATTTCATGGCCTTCAACAACGGGTTGGTCATCGTCTGCGACAGTGCCGAACTGAGCCGATGCGAGGATGGCGGCTTGGGATTCTCGTTGATTAAGGGGCTGCAGATCGTCAACGGCGGCCAGACAACCTCATCCATCTTTTTCGCGTCGCGCGATCGGAAGGAAATCGACCTCAGCCATGTGATGGTACCGGCGAAGGTCATCATCTTGAAAGGTGACGACGACGATGCCCGCGAGCGGTTGATTTCCAACATCTCAAAGTTCGCAAACAGCCAGAATGCTGTGAAGACCTCCGATCTTTCGGCAAACCGCCCCTTCCACGTCCAGCTTGAGAAGCTGTCAGAGGAAGTCTGGTGCGCTGACGGGGCAAGCAGGTGGTTTTACGAGCGCGCAGCCGGCGCCTACCAGGTAAGGCTGCTCCGCGAGCGTACCGACGCTAAGCGGCGTGAATTCCAGAAAATCGTTCCTACAAAGCACAAGCTCTCGAAGAATGATGTTGCGAAGTTTCATGAAGCTTGGCGCGGAAAGCCTGCCCAAGTTGCGTTGGCGGGTGAAAAGAATTTTGCCGCCTTCATGGCAGCGTTGGATGAAAACCCCGAACTGGTGCCCACTCCACTGACACCGGAGTGGTACCGGGCCCTAATTGCGAAAGTGGTCATTTTCCGGGCCATCGAAGGCATGATCAAGAAGAAGGATGCGAAGGAGACGTTCCGGCAGGGCTGGGTTAATATTGCGACCTACACGGTCGCCGCGCTGGCCCAGAAGATGCCGGGGCGGATCGATTTCGAACTGGTCTGGCAGCAGCAGGACATTTCTGAAAGCTTCGGAAAGCTGCTCTGGGAATGGGCCAAGGTTGTGAACGCCACGTTTGACCGGATCGCCCCGGGACGGCAGTTTTCGGAAGTCGCCAAGCGCGCCGATACTTGGAAGGCTGTCCAGAATGCTGACTTTCCAGAACCGAAGGATCGCATTCCCGAAATCAAGGCTTGATGGCATAGGCCCGGTTATTGGCCTGGCACAGAAGTCGGCTCCCACTCGGTCTTTTCAAGTGATAAGATCGTGGACGATGTGTGCAATCTGCTTGGCGAGGAAGCAGGGAACGGCATTGCCCACCTGCTTATACTGTTCGGTACGCGGGCCGCAGAAGTAGTAGTTATCAGGGAATGTTTGCAGCCGGGCTGCCTCTCGGACGGTCAGAGATCGACACTGCTCAGGGTCGGGGTGAATGAAGTAGTGTCCGTCCTTTGATATATGGCTGGTCACAGTCGTTGAAGGAGCGTCCGCAAGCTGTACCCTGAAGCGATCCGCAAATGCCCCGCTCTCCCGGTTCGCGTGATTAGGTTGCAAGATGGCGGGGAATTCCTTCAATTTGGGAGAGTAACCATACGACTGCGCAAAAGCTGCAGCATAAAGGTATCGCCCCAGATCGCCTTTAATGTGGCCCCGTGTTTCATGTTGCAACGAGACTTCCAGCAAGGGGTCTTCAAGCCAGTCGGCGAGTGCCTTCGATGGGATCGGCATCGCGACATCGGCCGAGACACGCGGCTGACTGCCCATCTCATTGAGTTTTGAAATATGCCGCAGGACCGGAATGACTGAGCATGGCAGCGTATCATCCGCCGCCAGCTTCGAAGCCCACTCTCTCACGGCTTCCTGCCAATTTGTGGCAGCATCATTCTTACTGAGTCCGCTGCGCAGTTTAGGCATACCGCCGATCGCCGCGACAACAGAGTTGGATTGCGATGGCTCTGATTTGGTCAATAGCGGCCCTGTGAGCGTCCTTTCCTTCGCCACATCCGCCCTGAGACCAATAATGAAGACCCGATGCCGGGCCTGTGGGACCCCGTGCTCCTCAGCACGGACCACGAATTCTTTGGCCGTATGATCGACCAGCAGGTCGCCCTCCGCAGTAAGCGGAATGAGGACATATCCGTCACCTGCCGACCGGAGGTCTTCGAAAACCCGTTCAAAGATCGGACCTCCGTGCACGTGACTGGACAATATGCCCTTCACGTTTTCCATCACGAAGGCTGCAGGCTTCAACCGGTCAAGGATTGCAACGTATTCCCGGTAAAGGAAATGGCGCCCATCGCTCTCCGCGACATAGTCCTTTTTTCCCGCATTCCGCGACCGGCCAGCCAACGAGTATGCTTGGCACGGTGGGCCACCAATCAACACAGTACGTCCGCTACAACGTTCGCGGGCACCATCGAGAATGGGGGCCAAATGTTCGAAAACACCGGCAGTTCCAAGCTCAAGTTGCTGCGCCTCTTCAATCGCTGTTTTCCAGTTAGCTGGATAGGATAAGGCCCAATCCGGCATCGCACGCGAATGATTCAACGCCTCGTAATACTCAGCAGGAAACCCGCCTTCAAAGCTGCGGAGAAAAGCGCGAAGACGAAGTGTTTGGATGGCAAAATCATCCTTTTCAACAGAGAGCCTTATCGACATGGGCGTGGCGCTTTCCCCGCCAGCGGCAGAGAACCCCTCACCCAGCCCGCCGGGTCCTGCGAATAAATCTACAATTTCAATCTTGCTGCTCAAGTGGCCTCCATCTGGAGCATTCCTATATGGTCTCCGGCGATTTTGACCAGGCCGAAACTTGACAAGAAACCGATTGATTGACCGACATCCTATCGCCTCAAGCTTGGATCAACTTTGTCGGGCGAGTCTTGGTGATCTGAATGACCGCGAATGCGGACGATCCGGAACGGCTTCTTTCAGGGGCGTAGATCGGAATAGCGGACGTTCGGGACCGCCAGTTGGCGTGTGAGTTTCGCGCCCTATGTGGGTCGTTCCGACTTTGATTAGGCGGTGCCCGAAAGGTATTATTCGATGGTCGCGGATAGCGACAGATCCGAGCCTCTTGTCAGCCATTCGCAGGGCGGCAAATCCGGCGAGCGACAAAGCCGAGCCTTCGAAGCCTGCCGATGTCGAGCCCGGCAGCAGATTAGTGACCGGCGGATTTAGCTGCAGCGTCCGTCCAGCGAATCAGATTCCGATATCCGTTATCCAGCTTCCAGTCATAGCTAGCAGTGCCGGTATCAAGAGGCATGACGCAGCCTGGAGAAGGCCTTTGCAACCACCGCGGCCAGCACGTCAGCGGTTGGGCAATTTTTGAATAGGGGTACCAACCGCCGTTGACAAACTCGTAGATTCTCAAGTCCCAGCCGAGCGCCATCTGTGCTAGCGGGTTGAACCCAGCCGGCAAAAATCCCGTGCGTGGGCATTCACATTTGTCGATATGGACCGCAACGAGACCATTTCCCCGCGCGAGACTGCGCGCGATCTCATAGCGAACCCATTCGCGGGACCAGGTCTCGGTGCCAACGAGTACGCAGGTGACGGACGTCCCGAGCAGTCCTCTGTCGATCACGCGCCTGAGATTGGCCGGGTTCGTACGCTTTACTCGCTCCCAAAGACTGCGATCATTCGGAGTGAGAAGGCGGCCTTTGTCTGCCGGTCTGATCTTGCCCGAGTTGCGGACGTGATTAACCCGAAACACATCGCTAAAATGAAACGAATAAAACACGTTCCGGACTTTGATGGCTTCGCGGGCTGGCTGTTGCGGCGGCGGTAACTCAAGAGCCTTGAGGATATCTCCGAGGAAATTCCGGTGCGGCTCCTTGGCCGATTGGTCGCTGCTTCCGAAGAGACTGTTAGTTCGGGGGACGGCGGCCAGTTGTTGAAACCGGTTTTGCGCGGGCTTCGGTGTGTCCAGCAGCGCCGCGAGCGGGGACATCTGATGGTTCGTCCGAGGTGGCAGGTCGGCCAGCGCTCGGGCGATGATTTCCAGCAGGTCTCTGCTCGGCTGGTCCATGACTTGCTATATATAGAAGAATGGACATGCCGGCCAGTAGGGCTGCATAAACCCCGGCAACCGACCAGCTGAAAAAAGCGACGCCAATCCTCCTCGCATTGAGAGGCCGGGGGCTGAGGCTGATAGCGTCGGCGCTGCTGAGGGGTGCAGAACACGTCGACTCATAAAGATCTCGAAATCGCCTCTCCTGCGCTAGATAATAGGCATCGAGCAGCGCGAACAGCAAAGGAACCGCCACGCCAGCCCAGACCAGCTCAGGCACAGGCTTCTGAAATGCAACGGCGACCAGGGCGGCGAGCACCGTTATGCAAAAATTCTTTGCGCTGGCGCTGAAACCCGACAGGCGCGAAATAATGCTCTGAATCATCTCCAGATGCGTCAGACGCATCTGGACCAGCGATTCCTCGGACAGCGAGGGCGGTGGGTCCATCCGGCTTCTCCCTTGCAACGATTAGATATAGTGCCGGAACGGCAACGGTGGCGGGTCGAGCTCGGGAGGAATCGCCGTCAATACGCGCCCGACGCGATCGGCGAACCGGAGCGTGACAGGCATGCCGTCGGCGTAGAGGCACGCATTGAAATTGACCTTCGTCAGCGCGAGGACATCTGCCATCACGGTCCGCAGATCGGCTTCGCCTCGGCAGATGTCGATCAGCAGTGGGTTCGGAACCTCGCGCCCCTGATAGGTCTGTAGCCGGGGGACAAAGCCCAAGGTCCACAACAGCCCCGATCGTGCGTTGAACGGGCGAGCCAACCCGCGAAGCGACGTGAATTTGTCAGCCCGGTAGAGCTTTCGCAGATTGTTGCGTTTGATGCGCACCCCCACGAGCTTCGTCGTTGCCGGCACAGCCGCTTCGAAGCCCGCCCACTCAACTTCGTTGAAACGCGCTCGCCCGTGGATAAAGACCTCGCGGGGGTCCTCGCCATGCTGTTTGCGATAGGCCCCAATCGCCTTGCGCATCAGCGCCTCGGCATGCGCACGATCAAGATGGAATTCATGCGTCTCGTCCGAATACCAATCGCCGATGGCCCCCTTGAACACGAGCCCGTCGCTGTCGGAAAGAAACATCTGCGCGCCGCAGCAGGCCTGGCTTCCCGAATGTTCGTCGAGGCGCTTGTAAACCATCCCAAGATAGCAAACGCCGGGCCGAATTCCGTCGAGGCGCCAAGGCTGCCCCCCGCCCTTGTAGAAGGCGCCCGTCGCGAGGTTCCACGCGACATCGACCGGATCCTGCAATCTTCGCTGCGGGAATACATGCGGTGCGAGCGTCGTTTCGCGGATCACCTGAATCACCGCGCGCGAACCGAGCAGCCTGCCCTTGAGCTGGTCGCGGAAGTCGCGCGCATAGCGATGCATTTCGGCACCCTTGTTGATCGCGTCGAGAAAAGGAAGAAGAGGTTCTGATTTCAAAGACCGGGCCTGCTTTCGCGAGAGGACCTGATCCTTGTGCGTTCGTTCGGCGACGGGAACCTGCGATTTGGGTCGCCCGCGCTCGTAGATCGTCTCGGGAATGACGACACACCAAAGCGAAACCGGAAACTCCTCTTCGTCGATATATTGGGCAATTCTGCTCTCAAAGAGGCTGACTGTATTGTAGATGCGCTGGTGTCCGTCTGCATGGCGCAACGCCTCGTCGATGTCCTTGGGGTCGATTTCGATGCTAGCGATAGGCGCTTCCGACCAGGTGCAGCGAAAGGTTGCCGCGAAGCCGGGGAACAGGGACTGTTTGGGATCGTCTGCCTTGCTGACCGCGATAGGCCCCTGAATCGATGACACCCATTGCCGCAAATAGCGAAGCCCATCGGGTGTTCCAATCGCGCCGACGCGCAACTCCTTGGGTTGGCGCCGATCATGCACCGGTCCAAAAGCGGTCAGCCCGTCCTTGGGATGCTCCATTGACTGATCGTAGCCGAAAACGCAGCGCGGCTCGGGGATATGCCAAATTTCGCTCATTCGTCGTCCTCTGCGTCTAGGGCATCCCACGGATCGAAGCTGTCGTCTTCGTCCGCGTCGATGTCGTCCTCGGGAACTTCATCGTCTCCAGAAGGCGAACTAGCCGCCGCTTCGACTGACTTTTTTTTCGCTCTTGGCGGCGGTGGATCGAATGAAACGGGGCATATCCATCGCTCGGGTCGGCAGTCGATCACGCAGCTTTGATCGCGCGATACAGGCAGCTCTATCCGTTCAGTTCCATCAGACAGAAAGGAGAAATAGGCGAGGTAAAGGGTGCGCCATTGCTCGTTGAACCATTGCTTGCAGAAGCTGCGGCGGATTTTATGCGCCTTGTCGGGGTCGCCCAGCAGCTCGCGGCCGTTGATGGTGAAAGCGACATGCGCCTCGACATGCGCTTCATCTGCCTCTCCGAATGCGAACTGGAGCCGCGGCGCATAGTGCCAGTGCATGCCGATCACCCGTTCGTCGCCAACCTTCTTTGTCTTCACGCCATAGAGATATCGCTTCCGCTTGCGGCCGTCGAAGTCGGTAAACCGGACGTACTGGCCCTCGACCATTCCCAGCGGAAGGAACCATCCGACCCGATTAGATGCAAGCTCAAGCCGCTGTAGACCGCGCGCCTCGCAAAATCGATCCCAAGCTTGCCGTAGCATGTTCACGATATGATTGGACGCGTCGCGCCGCGATACGATGGGCGCGCCTCGCTCTGCGCTAGCGTCGAGAAAATCCTCGATGCTCACATCCGCGCGCAAGCTGAGCGCTGTTTCCGGCCCAAGCATTTCCCGAATCTCGTCTTCGGCAGCGAAGGTGATCAGCAACGCGCCATTGATCACGCTGGGGACCTTGAGGCGGCTTGGCAAATGTTTCAGGCCATCCGCCGAAACGCCAACATTGTGAAAGCGAATGCGTGGAGGCAGTTCAGATATTCCCAAGGAATTGGTCATGAGCTCGCTTTCGCGCTCGATGACGCGATGGCTGCCTTCAAACCAGTTCGCTACCCATTGCCCGACCGCGCTTGGCGTAGCCGATTTCGGAAACCCTTCCTTCTCCAGTAACTTGAGCAAACGAGCGAGGCCTTCCGCCCACGAAGGATCGAACGGAATAGCATTCTGCCTACCGAGCTGAATCGGCATATTGCTGCGCCTCAGCGGGCCAAGCGTCACCGGCACAATGAAGTCGGTATGCTGGACACCGATGCTTTCCGCCGTTGCGACCGCTCGCTCTATTTCATCGAGGACGCCATTTTTGTCACGCGTTACGCTCGATACGGCGACGACGGTCTTGCCGATTACGGTATCGAAGGCCTCTTCGATATCGAC
This sequence comes from Erythrobacteraceae bacterium, assembly GCA_027487015.1. Lineage (GTDB taxonomy): Bacteria > Pseudomonadota > Alphaproteobacteria > Sphingomonadales > Sphingomonadaceae > Erythrobacter. The sequence goes on from JAIYEK010000169.1 coordinate 26,942, forward strand.
CCAGAAGCGCTCGCCACCGATTAGCTGTGTCGCCTCGGACCATACGCTATAGCCGGCATTCGCAAGCTGCATCCCGAGCCACGCTGCAAATTCCGTATCTTCTGGCATCGCGTGACTTAGGAAGATCACATCTCTCGACGGCGTCGTGGCCTTACTGCTCAAAATCGCAACCCCTCAGTTCGTACCGCCGGCGCATACTCTCGATTGCAATTGAGCCGCTTTCATCAAGATAGCGGTGTGCCCGACGGTTAGGTAGAATATTCTTGTCCAAACCAAACACCTTCATCACGTGGTCGGCTAGGATGAGCCACAATTGGCCCCGTAAATGAACAACCGGTTCGACGGTCAAGCGAGGCGTAGTGAATGTCGCCTTTTCAGGCGGCTGTTCTCTTCGGGTTTTGCGCCCAATATCGGTCGTCCCGTCCAGCGCGGCGCGCCCCTAAGATCCTTCGTCTGTCCATCCTGCTGCGAGTGTTGCCCGCTTCGTTCTTGCCCACGAAACAGGCAATCTGGTCATCAATGTCGATCGGCCCGCTATCCCAGATGCTGCGGAACTCACGGACCCGGTGCTGCTTCAGCTTCATCTCAAGCCCATCCTGTTGCTTCGCTGCGCGGTAATCGCAGGAATCTCCATAAAGGAACAGAAAGCGAACGGAAAGCCTTGCGATTTGCTGATCTGTGGGCAGATAAGTGAATAGAGTGTAGCAACATCATCACCGAGTGAAGAACGATCTTCGGTTCGAATATTTGTTGTTCTAGACTTGGAAAAACTCGGGCACCCCCTTCAGCGCGGCTAGCACCGACGTGCAGACATGCAACACGTCGTGTTTCTTACCGTCCGGGGTCTCGACCACGACCGTTTCGCGGGCATCGGAGTGCGTTGTTCCGTCTGAATAGTAGGAACCGTTGCTGAACGCCGCACCCTTGCCGCGATTGAGGTGTTCTGCACGCAGGCCGACTAGCTCAGACTTGGGGTGTCGGGTGAGCTCCACGTGCTTCCCGGCATTCGCTATTGCCCTGACGGTATGGAAAGCAGGGAACCTGGCAGCGATCTCCTCTGCGATCGCGTGCGGAGTGCTAGACCTGACATGCGCGACCACGTCCGCAAAGTGGTATAGGATGATGCAAGATGAAATGGCGAGGTCGTAGGCGCTTGGCTCCGCCTCGAAGCGACGGCAAAGCGGTGAAGCGAGTTCGTCGATGTATACTTGAGGATTTGAAAAGGCCATGGTTGGTGCATACTCGGACACGATCAATTATTCCACAAGGCATCATCCTCGACGTTGCAAACCCTGCAGGTTGGGGCCGCTTTCAGGAAATCGGTAGGGTCACTCTAATGACCGAGATTGGCGCGTCTTCCGGTTGCCTGACCATGAAGGCGAGGTGGTGTTCGCCGAATTCTCGAATGACAACCGGCGGCTCATGACGGTGACCCGCGAGCGAATCCGGGTCTGGGATGTCAGCCGCCTCGCGGCCTAGCAAGGTCGCCCGGTGCTCGGCTTGGTCGCCGCGCTGGCGGACGGAACCGGCACCGTCTCCGAGGAAGAACGCAAGGACATCCTCATGGTGATGTCCCCCGTAGACGTTCACGAGGCTCTGCTAGCGTTGCTGAGCGAAGTGGATCGTCTGGAGGTCGGGCACCGGCGCACTTGGCTTCGGGCAGACCTTTCTGCTCCGGCCATCGAGAAGGCGGCGTGCGGCACCGGGGGCGCGCCGGGATCCCGCTTAGCGCCGGCTGCGAAAGCGGCTCTGGGTTTCGCCACTCGCTCGGACGACGGCTTCTACTTCACCATGTATACGAACAGGTTACCATACAAGATCGCGAACCTTGTGAGACCTGCAGATGAGGCGGATCTAACGGCTCACCCATCCTTGACGTCCAATAGCTCGGCCACCAAGGTTTGAAAAATCAGAGGATAAGGCGTCACGGGTGTCTCGTCTACGTCCCGGCGTTTGACTACGTCCCGGTTGGCTTCTTCAGGCGGACTTGCCGACGCGCGGCGCCGCGCAATGTCCGCGAGCACCTCGGCTTCGACTACCTTCACCCGATCGTTGGGCGTGGACGCAAGCTCAGCCGCAGCGCCCCCAACCGATTTCAGGGTGTAGATCATTCGCGCCGGAATGATCCGCTCGAACAGCGCTGCCTCGTCTAGGACCCCTTCCATACCGCCTATGCAAACCATGGCATCCGGTCGGGTATCGAGCAGCATCTGACGGCGCATTGCCGCCAGGCTCATGAGGCATTGGGGCGCCTGGCGCTTCTCAGGGTCATACCGTTCGCCACCGACAGCAGCCGTCCAAACGACCGTTGCCGCCTCCAATTCGTAGATCAGCAGGGTCGCCTCTTCGGCGACCTCGCGAAAAGCCTCGGACTGGTAGATGACCACCGAGGCGGGCGCCCGATCCTCGCCGCTTTCGGCGCGGCGTGGCTTGCGATATTCGCCGGCCACCATGGCGACTAGGGGCGAGATCGTCGGGTGTGCTCCAAAGACGAGCCGCCCGCCCCGCGCAAACACAGCCCGCGCTAGGCTAATGACCGCCTGTTCGATCTCGAAAGCGGCGCGCCGCTCGCGGCGGAAACGCTCGGCACGTTCCGGCAGGGGCACGCTTGCGGACAGGAAGACGGTCAACATCACAGACTTCCCTGCACCATCTGACGACCGAGGATGAGCATGTCGCCCTCATCGCAGAACTTGAGAGTGCTGACATCGGCTAGCCAGGACAAGCGCGCATGCCGCCCAGGCTCCATCAGCTGCGACAATCCGATTACGACGCCGACAGTTGGGTGTGCGATTTGGCTGTGAACTCGGTGAAAATCCGGCAGGTCGGGCGGGCGCGGCGTGACCGACACGATGTAGGTTTTGCTTCCGGTCGCAGCGTTGATCTGAAAGGCGCCGAAGCCCACAGGAATTGGCCGCGAGCCTCCGGCACCCAGAATCGCACCCTCAAGTGTCGCCTCGAGAATCTGGCGGCGGCGCACGATGGCGCGGTCGTGTTCGCGGCGGATGAGCGCAACGACCTCATCAAGCTTAGCTGCCACGAGAACGGCGTTTGGCCTGAACGCGCCTCCGACGAAATCGATCCCTTCGAGACGCGTTCGCAGCGCCTCGTCCACACCCGGAATCGGGGGTGCGCTGCAGACGTTCAGCGCGTGCATGCCCAGGACGCAGGTCTTGGCGACATTCACTTCATATGTGACCCATGAGGACTGGAGGAAAGTGTCGGACTCTAGAAAAAGCACCATCGACTTGTCGCCGAGCTGTTCGGTTAGCCGCGCCTGGAAGTTGACGCCCGGTGGAATCCGGAAGTGATCCAGAAAAACATCGAAGCCAGCGTGGCCGAGTGCATCGAAGATCTGGATAGCGAGGCCGGCGGTTTCCGCCTGACGGTAGCTGATGAAGATCTTTGGGAGCTCAGCAGTGATTCCGGCCAAGCCCAGAATGGCCGGGACCGCCTCGGCGGGGGAGCCGCTCCAGAAGGCAGCGTTGTAGGCGCTAACCCAACTGGGAAACATCGTCGAGAATTGGGGCTTCGATACCATCGGCGCAACCGGTAGCACCACGTGGGCGGGCGCGCCCGCCGCCCAGCCCGCCAACGCCGGCTGTTGATCCGGAAACGCCTGATGTCCGTCGGTCACCATTACCAGAGCCTTCTGACAATTAGGTTCGTTTTGCGCGTGACAGCCGTCTATGCCGCCTAAGCCGCCGCCGCACGGCGGAACCGCTTGCCGGGTAGCGCCCATGGCAAGCAACTCAGCCGCCAGCGCATCGCGCAATTCCCACAGATCCTGCTGCGCCTGCGATGTCCCGCAGTGGGCCAAGCTGACGAGGGCGGGGTTTTGCACTGCCAAGCCTTCCCAGCTCTCACAGCGAAAGCCGCTCCCGTCCTGCCAGCGCACGATCACCTGCGCACCGCTCATCAGCATGCTGTCCCCTCCCGGCTAGATGAGCCGCATACTATCACAACTTCTGGCGCTCGCCGACGATCATCGCCTTGCCATGGTCCGCAGCGTCTAGACGCCGTCGCTAACGGCCACCTTGATACGCCTCGAGCTGCGCCCAGCCGACAAGATTCTTGTAGCCGCACTGCCTAGCGTGATCGTAGGCGCGTCGCGCCGTGCGATAGGGGCTTGATGAACTTCCGCCCGGACACAATCGCGAACCAGTTCGGCCAAGCCACCGAATCGGCCGTCATACGCCCGCTTCAGACTGAGGCAGGCCCTCGTCCGCTTTGGAATGCTGTCGATTCACTCCTGAGCCTCTCAGATTGTCGCACTGCCGCCGGACCGCTCAATAGAATTCGATTAGCGGGTTCCGGCAAAAGCGGCAATTCACGCGTCACGCGCGCGCCTTGGAACAGCTTGAGCTGGTCGATTGGCGATCTAGGCAGACGGAAAGCGCCGCTGCTCTGCGGCCAATCAGATTATGGCTCGATTAAGACGCTTAAGCTGGGAGCCCCCGACAATTTGGCGTTTGACACCTTTGGCCTGAGAATCCTATCTGTCCTTAGTCCTAGGACGGCGGACAGATAGGATTTGTATGAAAAGCCAGGACATCGTCATCATGCTCAAGCTGGTGAGCTTAGAAGACCAGATCAGGCAGGCTCATCTCGATGAACCGACGATCTCCGATCCGTTCGCACTGCGAAGTCTTGAAAGCGAACTAGGCATCAGCAAAACCGAGATCGGCGCATCGATCCGACGCAGTATCGCCTCTAACCTGGCCATAAAATCTAATGATCGCGCCAAGGTGAACCGGCGCAATCTCACCGAATTCGTCCAGCACGGGCTGAAATATGTCTTCCCCGCAAAACCGGGCGCACCGCAGCGCGGCGTTGCCACGGGCTTTGCCGCACCTATGCTCGAAGGTAAACTCGTAAGCTCCGGTGCCGACATCTATATTTGGCCCCATCCCGAAGGAAGTCAGAGAGGTCTTTCAATCGCTCCGTTGTTCAAGTCTGTCCCCGACGCAGCTCTCAAAGACGCCCGACTCTACGAATTGCTGGCGCTGATCGATGCAATCAGAACCGGCAATCAGCGCGAAGCAAATCTGGCCCAACGCAGCTTTGAGGAACGGATGGCGTACGCATGAGCCTGCAAGGTGAACTTCTCGAAATGCTGGAAACCGTCGCCCAAGCATTGGGCGATGATCTGTGCCAGCGGATGGTGTTTGTCGGCGGGTGCTCGACCGCAGTGCTCATCACTGACGAGATAACACTGCAGGAAGTGCGAGCCACAGACGATGTCGACCTGATCATTGACCTAGCCGGAATGGCCCAGTGGATGCAGCTGCAGGAAACCCTGCACCAAAAGGGATTCACGGTGTCGGGGGAAGATGACGTGATTTGCCGAATGCGGCTCGGCGACCTCAAAGTCGATTTCATGCCCGACGACCCGGACATCTTGGGGTTCAGCAATCGATGGTACAAGGAAGGCATCTACACGGCAGTCAAGTACGCCCTGCCCAGTGGGCGTGTGATCAAGCACCTGACACCGCCGATCTTTCTGGCCACCAAGCTCGAAGCCTATGCTGGCCGCGGCGCGAATGACCCCATAGGAAGCCACGATCTGGAAGACATCCTCAATGTCGTGGACGGACGACCAACACTCTTGACCGAAGTGCAGGCGGCAGAAGCCCAAGTGCGTGGGTACCTGTCGGAGCAGTTCGAGGCGCTACTACATCACCCAGACTTCGAGATTTTCCTTTATGGAAATATCCGGGGGCCCGATGGCCGAGCCGCGATGGTGCATGGCAGGGTGAAGGCGTTGGCCGGGATCAAATAGCGAGCCAAGCAGATGGACGCGCGGCTCGGTATTCTCTTGCAATGAAGGGGGGGGGGACGACAGCCCGTATTCTCAAGACCAAAGAGGACCACCGGGCAAACCGAATTGTTCGTCAACAGAGCCCAGCGAGGAACCAGTCTTGCTAGTCACCGCGAGTGATCTCTACGAGCTACCTCGCTTTATCTCCGTACCGCGATTTTCGACCTAGACGGCTCCGCTGGTCCTCCTCATAGGAAATCACCACTCGCAAAGCTCGCGAGGTTCCGCAGCAGGTCGACCTGCTTTTCCCGGTCAGCCAAAAGCCGCTCGCGCTTGCCTCTCACGCGATCACCAAACCCAAGTCGCGCTTCCTTGAACAGATCGAACAATACCCCGCTGGTGATCGGGTCGTGACGCCATTCTGACGTGGCGAGTTGCAGGAGGCGCTCGAACAGGAAGGCACGCTCGTTGTCGGTGGCGGTGGCCAGTGCCGCACGGAGCATCCATGCAGGGGCGGCGCGCAGCTCAAGGCGAGATACGTGCCAGACAGGCACCGCGATAAGCAGGATCGCGAACAGGAAACCGATGTAGTCGGAGCGGATTGACTCTTCTGCTTGAAGCCCTGCAGCCAGCGTGATCGACAGCAACATCAAGCCGGCAGTGAGCATGCTGGACACGACAATTCCGGTCCAGCGCCAATGGCGGATAATGGAAAACGCGACCCGCGCTATCACGGTAGTCGCTGGACGCGTGATGAAGGTCAGGCCGGACGCAGTGCGCTGGTTGGTGGTCATAATGGGCCTTTCGAAAAGATGAACTCGGACAAATGCTGACGGCCCCAGGTCATCGGAAAGTGGGGATTGATCCGTCAGCTAAACTTCACGTCTGACACCGATGGCTGAGGCTTCGTCCGCCTCGACCCGCCAAATCAGCGCTGATGCATCTACCAAGGATCGAACCCGCTGCCGGTCGAGCCAGGCGCATGATGATCATGGCTGTGATGGGCATGTTGGTCGTCCCAGCGATCCAGATCCTGGCCGAAGGGATTGCCGCTGACATCTACTCTGCCAATGCCCGGTCCAGTCATGGGGAGCCCGGTGGCAGGGTTGATGGAAACGCCCTCGTCAGAGGAGGCTCGCGGCGGGTCGCTTGATCCTGCGAATAGGTCGGTCAGCCAATGGAGCAGTTGCATAGGGTTTCTCCTATTAATGAAGGGCTTCGGCAGCTCGATTGCGCTGGCGCTGCCCTCATGTTCACACGTTCACATGCGCACAGTCACACATGCCCACATCGCCGCATCCTCCTTCTCCCCTTCCGGCGAAGGGATCGTCTATCGCCCGATTGGACTCTCGCCGTACTTGCGCAGGACGTCGTCGAAGGCTTCGGCCATCAGATCCTGAAGGCTGAGGCCATTGCGCCGGGCGCAGGTGTGCAGGGCAAGCGACAGCTCATGCGAGAAGTAGCCGGAGATCGCCTTGCGACCGACGCGGCTTGGGGGCGTCGGGATATGGGCGACCGGCGATGCCGGTGCGGTCTGGTCCGCCGCTTCATTCTTGGACTTGCGATCGGCAAGATTGGCGAAGCGGTTCATGCGGTCTTCCTCTGCTGTGCCGGGGTCTGTGGGCATGCGGACATGTGGAGCTGTTCACATGTCCACATGTGAAGCTGTGCGATCTCGCTGGCCGCCTTTCTGCCAGGGTCGAACTCGAACACGGTCTGCCCGCCTGCGACCGCATGACGATAGGCGGCGCGGTCCGGCAGAATGATCGGGCATGTCTGGCCACCAAACCCAGTAACAAGCTCCCGGGCATCGGCATAAATGTGCGGCGCAGTTGGTGGCCCGGCGGCGAACACCACAAATGCCGGGCGCGACAGCAATTCGACCAGACGCAGCGTCGTTCGCATGGCGGCGAGGTCGAATGCGCTGGGGCGGCAGGGGATCAGCACCAGATCGGCACACTCGGCTGCCTTGCTGGCGGCAAGATCAGCATGGGGCGGGGTGTCGATGACGATCAGGTCTGCGCCCTGCGCCGCGGCCGCCGCGATTTTCGCAGGGATGCGCGGAGGGGCGCTATCGATGACCTCGGGCGGCGCGCCTTGCCGCCACTCGGCCCATTGCGAGGCGCTGGCCTGCGGGTCGGTATCGATCAGCAAGCTGACCCGTCCCGCAAGCGCGGCAGCGGCGGCGAGATGGATGGCGAGGGTGGTTTTTCCTGCGCCACCCTTCTGACTGACGATAGCGACGGTTCGGGTGTGATGAAGTGAATGTGTGCTCATGTGTATGCGTCCTCATGTTCACATGTGGGCATGTGAGACTGTGCGATTGTTGGGATGTGCGGGTGTGAACATGGTCAGCGGCCCCGCTCCAGGTCGCGGCCCGGCTCGATGTCGCGCCCAAGCTCAACTTCGCGCCCTCGGCTCGGGACCAGTTCAAGCTCACGCTCCTTGTTCTCGAGCACCATTCGGGCGAATGCGGGGCCACCGATAGCAACCAACATGCGGTGCTCGTCCGTCATGCGGGGATCGTGTTTTGCCTGATCTGGTGCGGTCTCGAGCGCGCTGGTCTTGGCGCCGGAGCGCGCTTCGACCTGGCGTTCGACCCGGTCGGGGTTGTCGGTCACGAGCGTCGCGTTCTCCGCGATCCGGGTCACCGCGACCAGGAACGAGGCTGAGGTGTTGAGCATCCGCTCGCGCTCGGACATCATGATGATGCCGTTCTGTGCGGTCATCCCCTGAACGACGTGGACGTTGATGGCGTAAGCGAGGTCGAGCCGTTCGAGCATAGGATCGCCGCGCGGAAGATCGTGGAGCTGGCCATTGCTGGCCTTCACGGTGATGGTATCGCCATCGATCCGCGCGACATGGGCGATGTCGCCGTTGAGCAGCCCGCGCGTCCCATCCTTGACGGTCCAGCGGATGCGGTCGCCCTGGTGGAGGGCAATGTCCTTGCGCTCGAAGATGGTGACGGCGTCGTGCTTAAGGTTGCGGGGCAGGCGGTCCGGATCGAACCGCCTCACTTCGCCGCCGGGCATGGCAAGCTCGACCTTGCCGTCCTTGACGCCGATCACTGTCCCGCGATCGCCGCGGGTGAAGCCCTGTCTGGTCAGGTTGGTCTCGAAGGCAACGACGCGCCCCTCCTGGTAGCCCTTCAATTGCCGCGCGCCCTCGCGGGTGACCGTAACGCGGTCGAGCACATCGAGCTTGAGCCCCCGCGCGCTGATCTGGCCGCGCTCGATCAGCGATGCCTGCGCGGCCGCATTGCCCGCGCTGCGCATCGCACGGCCAGCGGCGAGAAGGATCGTATTGTCGCGCTCGTCCTTCGGCAGGTCGGCCCACATATCGGCGGCGATGCCTGCGATCTTGCCCGGCGCAACTTCGATGGTGGCGGGCTTGAGCGCGGCGAAGGCCTGGGCGACATCGCCCTGTTCGAGCGCGCGGTTGATGGCCTGCATCTGCGGGGTCTGCGCGCGCAGGTTTTCGATGATCTGGCTTTGCCTGAGACCCTGCTGCTGCAATTGCGCGAAGGGTTTTCCGGCTTCGATGGCGGGCAGCTGCTTGATGTCGCCAGCGAGCACCAGCTTGCCCACATCCATCTGGTTGGCGAGGGTGATCAGCCGCGCGAGCCGGTCTGTGCCGATCTGACTGGCCTCATCTACCATCACCAGCGCACCGGACAGCTCCGCCCGTGCCGCTGCCACCTTATCCGCGCTGGCACTGCCCTCGATCACACGCGCATACCGGGCCAAAAACGCATCCACGGTTGATGCTGGACTGGCCGTCTTCTCCCCAAACTCCCGCGCGATCCGGCCCACGTGGGACAGTGCCACCACCTGCCGCCCTTCCTCCCGCGCAATGGCTGCGACCGGAGCCAGCGCCGCCGACTTCCCCACACCCGCGCCGCCCTGAACCAGATGCACGCGGTCTTTGGAGGTGAGGATCGCGACGCCGGCCTGCTCCTGCCCGGGATTGAGGCGGCGAAGGCCGATGGCTCGCGCTTGCTCCTGCAGCCGCGCGACGATGCCGTCCTTGTCAGCAATGGGTTGAACGCTGTCCTTGCCCGCCTGCGCAAGACCGATGACCTTGTTCTCCATGGCCAGCGCCTGCTCGGTAGTAAGCATCCGGTCGCGATCCGCTGGACCGCTGCCGACCAGCAAACCGCGCTCTTGCAGCAGATCAATCCGCGCCTCGATCATGTCGACCGTCACCGGTCCTTGCCGTTCGAGCGCGGTGCGGATCAGATCATTGCGAGAGAACGCCGCCTCACGCTCGCCCAGCTCCCGCGCTGCCGAGGCCACCGCCTGCGCTGCGGCAAAGGCCTTGGGCTCAAGCCGTCCATGGCGCTCTGGCACCAGCGGATCGGAATCGCGCGGGGTCAGGCCCATGGCACTGGCAATCGCCATTCCCCGCTCGCCGATTCCACGAATGCCGTCGACGACGCGCGACCAGACGGTTTGCTCACCCGCAGCACGGGCCATGGCGCTTTCGATCAGGCGCGCTGGATCAAAGCCTATTGCGCGAGCGGTCTCCTTCCATGCAGCAACCTGCCGTGCCGCATCGGGCTCCAGTTCCTTTCCGCGCCGGGTCGAGAGCGCCGCAAGTTCCCTCTCGCGGGCACTGCCCCGATCCTCCTTGGCCAGCTCGGCGAGGATTTCGGCCCGGCGAGTAGAGAAGGCCTCAACCGCCTCGCGCGTCACACCCTTGATCTCGAATGCGCCGTCGATGGAGTTTCGGGCAGGGGTTGTCTCATAGCCCAAGGCCTCGACCCGGCTTCGCAGTTCGGCATTGTGGACCGCCGATAGAACGTGCTGCGCGCGGTAGAGTTCATCGTTGCGCACCGCATGCCATTTGCCATCCGAGGCTCTGGTCGCGTTGGCGACGACGGCGTGGATATGAAGCTGCGGCTCGCCGTTCCTGTTCACGTCGTGGAGAAAGGTCGCGGCGATGAGGTTGCCGGTGCGCTCCGGCACCTGCCGCCCGAGCGTCGCATCCCAGACCCGAGCTTCGACGACGTTCTTCTCGGCCCAGCGCAGTGTCGCGGTCACGGAGTCCTTCAACGCCTCGACCAGACGCTTGTCGCCGCCGAGCATCGCCACAAGCGACACCGACTTGGACGCTGAGAACGTGAGGTCAACGCCGGGGCGGTGGGCGCCGTCTTTCCCGGCGATCACCGATCCATCGGGCAGCTTGCCTTCGAGCACGGCAGCAAAGGTTTGTTCTTCGACCTTGCCAGCCAGCCCAAGCGCGTCTGCGCCCTTACCGAACCACGCGCTAGCTTCCTGCGTCTGATCGGCGGTGTAGTAATTGTCGGCCGAGTAGTATTCGGCCGCCGATGAGGCAGAGCCGAGGCTGCCGAGCGTAATCATCGCCGGTCCTCGTGGGCGATGACCCGCAGGCCAAGATCGCGCTCCTGCTCCGGGACCCGGCAATCGGTAACACCGTATTTTCGGGCGATCAGCCGACACATTTTCGCAGGGTGGTCAATCAGCTTACCGGACTGCCACACCGACCAGCCATCGAACTGGGTAGGCAGGATTGTGGCTATGAGAGCGCCCATGAGGAGTGCCAGGCCGCCGCATGCCGACAGAAATTTCAGCGCCAGAAAGCGGTTATCGCCGAGATAAACGGATCGCATCTGCCGCGGCTCGCTTGCGAGTGCGATCGACTTGTCGAGCTGAGCGGAGATCTTCACGAGGTGCGGCTCGAGCGCTGCGATAAGTGTCGGCTCAAGATCTTCGAAGGCAGAGAGGAGCTGCTCGGCCCTGGCATAAAACGGCGAGAGACTGGCCTGATCCTGCTCTCGAAAATGGGCGAGAAGTTTCTCCTGGGCGATGCGATTGGCCTCCTCGCCGCCGTTCCACTTCTCGGTCAGCTTGCCGAGCATCCGCGCATTGTCCGCCTGGGCCCGGTCCAGCTCGATCACGAGCTCACGCAACTGGTGCACCAGCCCGCTGACGGTTGCATCGAGCCGGGGCGCAGCTTCGGTCTGGAAGGTCGGCCGTCCCGCGTCGTGCGCCTCGATCAGCTCCTGGATCGCCTTGCGCAAAAGCTCGGGCCGGCTGAGCGATTTTGCCTGCGCAACGCGGTCGAGGGCGGCAAGTACACGGTCCTCAACCGAGACATTGACTTGTGCCATCAGACCCTCCCCCGGATAGCAAGGAGATCGACGGGCATAGAAGCTAAGTGATTGATATAGGCTTGTTCTAGAACGCCATGCTGCTGCACGCCACAGCTTCCGAGTGCTTTTTGGGCGCCCCTAGAACTGCGCCTAGGGCCTAGAATGGCTGATTTCTGCGGGTTTTCGCACACCTTGCCACCGCTGAAATTCAGCGTGGAGTGTGTACTTCTATATGCGCTCCTTCGACATTGGTGGCCTGATCTTGGGGAGTAATAACCTGGCTTGGCATTTCCTGCCGGGTACCACCGGCCGAACAGCCGGAAAGCGATTATCGCGTTCTGCACGGGCTTCATGTGAGGTCTCCGCCGAATATGTTTGGGTTTCCTGCACGGTCGAAATCCAGGCCCGACATCGGGGTCGCTGGCGGCTCCGCCTCCCGGTTCAGTTCAGCGAAGAACCGCTGGAAAAAACCGTAGCTGAGCCGCTCGAACGGTGCCGCATTCGGGATCGTCTGGACGATTGGCAGCGGGTCATCGCCGATGGGTGCCCCACCGAGTGACCGCAGAATGACCGCCCGCTCGTAGGCGTGAAGGACGAAGTCACAGAAGGCGGCCCCATCCAGCCTCGTCAGCATGCCAGCCATGACCCGGGCATCTGGAGTGACACAATGCTGCTCGACCAGTTGCCTGACCGGATCGTGCCAATGGTCGAAATGGCTGACCCAGCTTTCCAGCCACACAGGCCAAAAGACCTGACCGTCAGGAACTGGAAGTCGGTCGCAAACCTTGTCCGCGGTGAGATCGTACATCTCCCCGAACACCGCAGGCAGGGCAGCGAAGATCGGCTCCGCGTCAATGTCGCGGAGCAGGATCGCGGCGGCATGGCGCCAGCTCAAAACGGGGTCCCGCCCGGGCTTGTAGGACGGCCACCAGGTATTGCCCGCCTCCAGCTCCGCCCAAAGGCTTGTGGTTTGCACTTGCGTCATGGCTGCACCTCCCCGGAGAGCTTCGCCAAGGCCGACAGACATGCACCTGCAAAGCTCTGGCCGGTTCTGGGGGCTGACACCTCCGGTTCGAACTGACGGTCCGGCAAGCTCCCCTCTGGATAGCCTTTGGCAGCCTTGATCATGGGCAACAGGCTGGAGGCGTTCCGCAACAGCCCGCTCAAGCATTTCCTGCCTGACCGCGCTCGGTAGCGGTGCTCACTTGGTAACCGGGCGTTGCGGTCGATGACGAGGATGCAAAGTGCTGCGCGCTCGCGCCCCAGCTTTTCGCAGGCCTCTGCCCAAGCCGGCTGCGAGACATTGTGCCAACAGCAGGCGATTGCCGACGCGTCGACAATGTCTGGCCAGCCCGGTGCCCGGTCGGACGGCAGGAGGCTTCGATAGTCTGCGCTCGCGAGGCTGGCAGCCAGTGCTGGGGAGATCTCGTCCGACCGATCAGCGCGGAATTGCGCATCGGTCGGGCGGCTACGGTTTTTGGATGAGTCTTTAACAGGTATATTGGGTGCGAAGATTTCTTCCGTCCGGTGGGAAGATTTGGTGTCACCAGAGGGAAGTTTTGGCTGCACCAGCAGCGCCTCGAGCATGACCTTCAAGGCTTCCAGCTTCTCGGCAGAGCTGATGCGGGACACGCGCCCCCGGGGAAGAATGCGCTCTGCCTCCTCGATTAACGCAGCGGCCTGCGTCGCGCGGATCTCGCGGCCGAGCATGACAATCTCGTGCCGCAATGAAGTAACCGCCCGCTCGTGCAGGTCCATCGCCTCAAGCCGGGCCTTCCACCGGCCATAGCCATCGATGAGCGGACGCAGGCTGATGCCCGCAAGGCTAACGATGACGCCATTACGGCGCTGACCGGTGCGGCGCGCATGCGGAACATGGGTCCGCTCGATGAACCCGCCGCGCTCAAGCTCGGCTTCGGCGTTGTGCAGGACCTTCGTCGAGATGCGCAGCGTCTGAGCCGTGGTTTGCGGTTGCTCCCACACCCCGCAAATCTTGCCGCGCTCGAAGTCTGACGATCGGCAGCCGAGGAGGTAGTGCTTCAGCACGCGCACCGCGGTCGCTGAAAGGTATTCCGCCCGGCAGGTCCCTGGTGCGATCTTCTCGATCAGATCAGCCAGGCTGAAGTGGGAGACGCCGGATGGAAGCCCGTTGTGTGCCAAAGAGATGCTCATGAAGCACCTCCGGAAAGGATTGCCCTTGCGCCCGATTCTCCGGTCGCGTAAATGGGATGAATAGCCGCAACGCTATTGAAATGACCGCTGCGAAGGGTGCCAGCCCTTCCGGCGGTTTTTCGTTCCCGGTCTGGCGGCCTGCCTACTGGCTTCCCAACGCGGCAATTCCGACCAGACATGCGCGTTTTCGAGGGCCTCAAAGTGCCCGCTCGTACAAATCGCGTACAGCCAGCCTCGTACAGAAGGCTCTTTCTACAACCAAAACAGCTAACTATCTGATTTGGCTGGCTCCCTTCACACGGGTGGGGTCACAGGTTCAATCCCTGTCGCGCCCACCATCTTTTCAATGACCTTGAAGAGATGGCGCAGGGATCGGATCGTCAATCCTGCTGCGCTGGTTAAGACCCCCGAAATTGCGCCTCCACCCATTGCGCGAGGCAATCGACAGCCTTGCGCCGCGCTGGCTCCATCCGGTGCGGCCGCAGGAAATGGTAGCTGTGACGGTCCTTCACCGCGATATCGAACAGCCGGATCAGACGGCCGCTGGCGATATCGCTCGCCACGATCCGGCTGCGCGCCAGGGCGATGCCCTCGCCCGCGATAGCGGCGTCGAGCATCAGGTTGGTGTCGGAGAACAAGGGTCCGGAATCGCTCTCGGGCACGGCGAGACCTGCCGCCTCGAACCACGGGCGCCACGATTGGCGATCATGCCGCAACAACACCGCACGCGTCAGGTCGGCAGGCTGCGCAATCCCGGTCCGGGCGCGGTAATCGGGCGTGCAGACCGGGAACAGGTATTCGTCACCCAGATGCACCACATGGACATCGGGCCAGTCGCCGGAACCATAGCGGATGGCGCAATCCACCCCGCCCGGAGTCAACGGCGCGAGTTCGAGTCTTGCGTCGATCCGCAGGTCGATGCCCGGATGGTCGGACCGGAATTGTCCCACGCGCGGAATGAGCCATCGCGATGCCATGCTCGGCAGCAGGCTGATCCGCAGGATCTGCGGCAGGTGTGCGTGATCGGGGAAAGCCGTCGTCAGCAGGCCGAGCGCCTCGCGCACCGGGATCAGCAGCCGCAACGCCTCGGGCGTGGGGCGCATCCCGTTGCCTTCGCGGATGAAGAGCGGGTAGCCGAGCGCCTGCTCAAGCGCGCGCAGGCGATGGCTGACGGCACCATGCGTCAGGCCCAGCTCGGCCGAGGCGCGGGTATAGCTGCCAAGCCGCGCGGCCGCCTCAAGCGCGCGCAGGGTCTGGAGCGAGGGGATCTGCATCGGCGTAAATGTGAAGAACGCTCACATCCTTGTCGAGGAGATTTCGTTGGTTGGCCCTGCCGCGCCGCGCTTATGTTGGTCCCATGACCGAAATCGACCTCCTTGCCGACGCCGATGCCCGCGCCCGCCGCTTCGTTGCCGCCAATGACACCCGCCGCGTCTTCCCGGATGCCGCCGCGCTCGCCGCGCTGGCGGGCTTCGACGAGCCGCTGACCGACAGCGGCAGGCCCGAGGCGGAGACCCTCGCGATGCTCGACGAGCTCGGCTCCCCGGCGGCGGTGGCTGGCAATGGTCCGCGCTATTTCGGCTTCGTCGTGGGCGCGAGCCTGCCCGTCGCCGCGGCGGCCGAGCGGATGGTGCTGGCCTGGGACCAGAGCGCGAGCACGCCGCTCGGCGCACCGGGCGGAGCGGCGATTGAAGCGGTGGCCGGACGCTGGCTGCTCGACATCCTGCAACTGCCCTCCGAAAGCGCTGTGGGCTTCGGCACCTCGGCGAGCGCCTGCGGCCTCACCTGCATCACCGCCGCGCGGCGCAGGCTGCTTGCGCAGGCAGGCTGGGATTTCGACCGCAAGGGTCTGGCCGGCGCGCCCGAGATCCGGGCCGTGGTGTCCGATGTCGCGCATGTCACGATGATCAAGGCCCTCAGGGTCCTCGGCTTCGGTACGGACAATCTCGTGGTGGCCGAGACCGATAGCAACGGTCGGATTGATCCCGCAAAGCTCCCGCCGCTCGACGCGCGGACCATCCTGTGCCTGCAGGCGGGCGAGGTGAACACGGGCGCCTTCGATCCCTTCGCTCAGATCATCCCGCGCGCCAAGGCTGCGGGTGCATGGGTCCATGTCGATGGCGCCTTCGGGCTGTGGGCGCGGGCCTCGGACAGGCTGCGCTGGCTGACCGAGGGTGTGGACCAGGCCGACAGCTGGACCACCGACGGGCACAAATGGCTCAACACGCCCTACGACTGCGCCATGGCGATCGTCAGGGATGCCGAGGCGCTGGCGGGCGCGATGACGAGCGACGCCGCCTATTCGAGCGCAGGGGCCGACGCGCAGAAGAACCTCACCCTCGAATTCTCGCGCCGCGCGCGGGGGGTGGCGATCTGGGCAGCGTTGCGATCGCTTGGACGTGCCGGGGTGGCCGAATTGGTCGAACGGTGCGTCGGACATGCGCAGCGGATCGGCGCTTCCTTGGAGGAGGCGGGATATGACGTCCTGAACGACGTGGTTCTCAACCAGGTCCTGTTCCGAGCCGGCAGCGACGCGGAAACCGCGGCGATCCGCGAGGCTGCCGCGGCATCGGGCGAGATCTGGTTCGGCGGCACGGTCTGGCGCGGACGCCCGGCCTCGCGCATCAGCGTATCATCGTGGCGGACCCGCGACGAGCATGTCGAGCTGGCCATCGCCACGCTGCGGCAACTGAAGGCCATGCAGCCAGGCGACGCCCGGGATACTTGAGGGGCCGCGCTATGCGGAGTGGTCAGGTGAGCCGGAATTCGGCCGGTCCAGCGTTCACTGTGGCTCGGCAGCAGCGCCCGCGCTGATTTCGAGCGGCGCAAGCTCCGCCCTCATCTCCCGTCCGCCGGTCCACGCCCTAGCGGTAATCGAGAGCGTCAGGAAGGGGCAGGCAGGTGGCCGCTCAACCGTAAAAACGCTCGCGCCGCCCGTGAAGGGGCGGTCAAAGAAGGGTTCCCCCCCGCCCCCGCAGGCGACCTTCAGCCTGAGGTCGCTGGTCTGCGATTGGGGTTCGACCTTGTGGCCAAGCCGCACAGTGAACGCCGCGCCGGGATTGCGCAGGACCTGCGCCGCGATCACGCCGCCATTGCCGGGCCTGACCGCGATCTCGAGCGTGCCGGACTGCTCGCCCGATTGCGCGCGGAAGCCGGGCTGGTCGGCGAGCTGCCAGTCGAACGGCGGGAAGTCCGCGCGCCACGCCTGCCCCGCCCCGTCCCGCTGGGGCCCTGCGACCTTGGCGTAAAGCCGCTCGGCCGCGTCCAGCCGGTCATCGGCGGCGAGGCGCGCGATTAGCTTGCGGTCGAACTCGCGGTCGTTGAGCGTGATCCGCTCGCGCACCGCAGCAAGGTTGTCGGGCGCGCCCGGAGCGATCACCGCGGCGGCGAGAAAGCCTTCGCGCCACGGCAAGGGCTGCGCGAGCAGGCGGGCGAAGGCGGGAACGGCTGCCGGCTGCTCGGCGAGGGTCTTGGCCAGCGCGGGGAAGAACACATCGCGCCGATCTGGATCAACGCGCAGGATGGCATCGAGCGTGCCGATCGTGCCGGCATAGTCCCCGGACCGGCCGTATTCCTCGAGCAGCAGGGTCTGGAGCGCAGGATCGCGCCGGGTCAGCCGCGCCGCGGAGAAGAGAATATCCCGGCGCCGCGCGCCGTCAGGCTCGGCCAGCGCCAGCAGCACGAAAGCGCGCGCTGCCAGCGGCTCTCGCCGGATCGCGGCCCTGGCGGGTGCGACGGCGGAGGCAGCGAGACGGGCAAGGTCTTCCCCGCGAGGCGCGCTATCGGGCGAGGCCACGGTGCCGCCCGCTGCCGGAACGGCGGCCGCGGCGATCCTGCGATAGGCGACTTCTTCGGCAGCGAGCCCGTTTGCCGGGAACACGGCGAGCGCACTATCGGGGGCACGGCGCAGGATGGTGCTGCTGAGTGCCTGCGCTCCGGAAAGCACCGCCAAGGGGATCGCGATCAGGCAGGCCAGCAGCACCCGCTTGCGATCACGCGGCAGCCCAGCCGGATCGCCCGCGCGCGCGGTCACGCCTTGCCCGGCGCCCCGCTCCCCGCGGCGGCGCCCTGGCCGTAGCCGTAGCCATAGCCGTAACCGTAACCATAGCCGTAGCCGTGGGCATCAGCGCCCAGCTTGGTGACGATCACACCATAGACCCGCGCGCCAGTGCGGGTGAGACGGTTGATGGCGCTCTCGATCATGCGGATCTTGATGCGGTCAGCTTCGATCACATAGACCACGCCGTCAACCGTGCGCGCCAGTTCCACCGCATCGGCGAGCGAGAGCATCGGGGCGCTGTCGATCAGCACGATGTCGTAGGCCGCCCGCGCTTCGGCGATGATCGCGCGGAGGCGGTCGCTCGCCAGCAATTCGACCGGGTTGGGCGGCCTGTGCCCGTGGGGCAGGAAATCGCACCCGAAGTCGTCGAGCTTGACGACCTGTTCGGCAAGGCTGGTCGCTTGACCGGCCAGCAACGCCACCAATCCGCCGCTCGGGACCGACATGTCCCTCACCAGATCCTGCATCCGGGAATTGCGCAGATCGGCGTCGATCAGCAGGACCTTCTTGCCGAGCTGGACAAAGCTCGTCGCGAGCGCAAGGCAGGAGCTGCTCTTGCCTTCCGAGGGCACCGAAGAGGCGATCATAAGCACTTGCGGCGCGCCCTGCGGGGTCAGGAAGGTAAGGTTGGTCCGGACCGACTTGTAGGCCTCGCTGATCTCGGAGGCGCGCGTGATGATCTCGGTGCGCATGTCTTCCGCCGAGGACCGCGGGATGAGGCCGAGCACCGGCAGGCCGAGCCGGCGGGTCACGTCCTGCGGGTCCTTGACCGACTGGCTGATGAGCACGCGGACATAGACCAGCGCAATTGCGAGGGCGACGCCGGCGCCCAGCGCAATCAGCATGTTCTGGAGCAGGCTGGGCGAGTAGGGCGCGCCGGGAACGGCGGCGCGGTCGATCAGGCCGATATTGTTCTGGCCGGCGCCCGATGCCTCGAGTTCCTTGAAGCGCTGCAGCAGCGCGTCGTAAAGCTGGCGGTCCGTATCGACCTCGCGCTTGAGGATGCCATACTGGATGGTCAGTTCCTGCTGCCCTAGGAACCGGCCCTTGGCTTCTTCCAGCTTGGCGCGCAGCTGGGTTTCGCGGGCAATCGCAGCGCGCAAACCGGCGCGCGAGTCCGATCCCAGCGAGGCCTTGAGCGAGGCGACCTCGGCCTGCTTTTCGAGCAGCGGCGGATATTGCGGGCCGAAATTGGCCCGCAGGCTGGCGAGTTCAGCCTCTTTCTTGGAGAGTTCGGCCTTGAGCGAGTTGCGCGGATCCTGCGACGGGAAATCACCCGAGGCTGCCGCTGCCTCGGCGGTGATGCGATCGGTCGTGGCGGTGGCCAGCGCTTCATTAAGGGCGGTGAGATCGGATGCGATCAGGGTCTGGGTGGCGGTTTCCGAGCCGCCCTTCTCCCCGCCCGCTTCCAGCACGAGGATGCCGTTGCTGTTGGCATAGCCGACCAGTTTCTGCTCGGACAGGGCCAGCTTCTCGCGCAGTTCGGCGATCTGCTTGCTGAGGAACTCGCGCGCCTCGATATTGGCACCGAAGCGCTTTTCGTAGTTCGCCCTGATGAACTCCTCGGCCCACAGGTTTGCGACCTTGGCGGAGACTGCGGGAGACGCGCTTGAGAAGCCGACATCGACCAGGCTCGATTGCTCGATCGGCTTGACCGTGATGCCCTGAAGCAGGGCGTTCTCGATCGCGGCGCTGCTCAGGCCCTGCGACTTGTCGAGACCGACCGCTTCGATGAAGGCATCGTCGCGCAGCAGGTTGCCCGCATCGGCGACGCGCGCCGCCATGAATTTCGAGGCGAGCAGCTCGTACTGGGTGTTCAGATATTGGAGCGCCGAGGCCCGCGAGTCGGTCTTCAGCGAATCGATCGCGGTGACGTTGACGGTGATCTGCGACACCTCGATGCGCACCGTGGCGCGGTAGAGGGAGGTCGACAGCAGGGTGACAACAAGGCCCGCCAGCAGCGCGAGCGTAACGATCCCCGCCAGCCACCAGCGCAGCGCGCGCGCCTCGAACCAGTAGCGTTCCAGATCGAGGTGAAAGCCGTGGGCGTCGTCCGCCGTAGCAGCCGCCGCACGTTCGGCGTCGCGGGATCCCGCATGGATCGCGGCTTCGGTTTGGGGCAGGTTCATTGCTGGGTGATCAGGATCGCAGCGGTGGTGACGATCGGCGGCAGCACCTGGAGGAGAACCAGCAGGCGACGCCGCTCAGGCGAGTCCCCGACCATGACGATGTCATTGGGGTAGAGCTGCGGATCAGGGTAGTTTCCGCGCTGGATCGCGCCGAGGTTGTAGACGCCGATGTAGCGCCGGTCAGCCACGCTCCGCATGATCAGCACATCGTCCAGTCTGGCATATTCGGTCAGCCCCTCGGCCTGATTGACAAGGCGCAGCAGTGTCGGCTGACCCGCGGCAGAATAGTTGCCGGGCTTCTTCACCTGCCCTCCGACCGAGATCGCAGGGACGGGAAATTCCTTGGGCAACACACGCACCTGCGGGTCGCGGACATAGGTGCCGCGCAGGGCATCGGCGATGATGCGCCCGGCCTCGGCCGGGGTTTTGCCCGCGACGTCGAGCGTGCCCGTCAGCGGAAAATCGAGCCGGCTATCGACATCGGTGAGGAAGGTGCCGCTCAGGCTGGGGGCGCCGACCACTTCGATCTGAAGCGTCTCCTGCGGGCCGATCAAATAGGCGTTTACCCCTTGCGGGGGTGGGAGTTCCGCGAGCGTGGTGACTTCAACGCCAGGGGCAAGGCCCACCGAACGGTCAGTCGCGCAGGAAGCCAAGGCTCCGGCGGCAGCAGTGAGGATGGCGATACGCCGCAGATTCGGAAACATAGACCCCTTTCCGCCCGGCTTGCTCATTAATCGATTCTGGGACGCTGCCAACCTATTTCCTTCCTTATTCAGTCAATTCTGCGGACATCAAGCCGGGCGGAACCCGCACCGGCCGGTTGTGCACGGTCCCGCGCAAGGCAGAGCAGAAGCCAGACCGAGACCGCTTGGAACGTCGGTGTGCGCAGCGGATAATCGACCAACGAGGCAGCCATCAGGATTACCAACCACGCCGTCCAGAAGATCACCAGCGCATCCAGCCGCAGCCCTGCGCGCCGCGCCAGAGCGAGGACCGCTGTTCCTACCCACCCGAGCAGGCCAAGCAGACCCAGCGCGGCCATCAGCCCGCCTTCGATCACCAGCTGCGCCCAATCATTGTGCGCCTGATTGACATAGGCAGGAAGCAACAGGGCGGTTGGCTCGTAAATGCGGTAGACGGCGTCGAAGGACCCGAAGCCGGTCCCCACCAGCCAGTGATCGCGAGCCATTTCAGCGAGCACGGGCCACAATGACCAGCGGATATCCTCGATCGTGCGATCCGTCAGCAGGTCCGCCGCAGCGGGCGCGCGGCCGAAGAACAGGAACGCGGAAACGAGGATCACGATGGCGAGGCCACCTGCCCCAGCCAGCGCCAGCGCACGCGAGTTGCTGCCCCTCGCAGGCTGTTGGCGGGCGCGCCAATCGGTCCACAGCATCAGCCCGCCCGCCATCATCGCCAGCACCGCGCAGGCCAGACCCGCGCGCGATCCGCTGACCAGCACGCCGAGCAGAACCAGCAGGTACAGCGGCAAGAGCGCGAGGCGCCCTCGTGCAGGCAGGCTCTCGGATGGCTCCGCGGATGCGGCCACCGCGAGGCGCGCCAGCACCAGTAGCACAAGCGCGGCAAATACCGCGGCATGGTTCTCGTTGGCGAAGAGGCCGGTCGCTGCGCCGCGGTTGGTCAAGGCGTAGAGGTGAAAAGGGCCGCGCGGCCCGCCGATCACCTGAAGAATGCCGAGCACCGCATTGCCTGCGCCCAGTCCGGCGATGGCCAGAAGGATGGTGCGCGTGCGCACCCGTATCGCAAGCGCCAACAGCAAGGCTGCGGCCGGCACCAGCATCGCCAGCAGGCTATCGAGCGCCCGAAAGGGCGCCAGCGCGATCGGGCGCCACACGCCCTCGATCCCGGCGAGCCGGTCCAGCCCGGCGACCAGATCGCGCCCCGGCAAGGCCTGCCACAGGCTCGGCGGCAGGGGGACGAGCTGCACGATCATCCACACCGCCATCGCCCCGCCCAAGGCCAGCGGCACCCGCAACCCGGCAAGGTCGGCGGCGCGCAAGCGGACCAGCGCCGGGATCAGCAGCAACGCAGCGAGCGGCCGCAGCACGACATTCTGCACCGGATCGGGCCGCGCGCTCCCGCCCAGCAGAGCCAGCGCCGCCACGAACAAAGCGAACCACAGCCACCCGCGCGCATCCGCCTTGTGAGGTGCATCGGCCTGCCCGGAAAGGGTCATAGGGCGGTCGGATCCTTGATGATGTCGCCCGCCGGCGCGCCGAACAGCCACGTGTCGTAGGGCAGGTAGCACTGTTCGAACAGCGAGGATGTCTGCGTCCAGCCCACGAACATGACGGTGAGCGCCACGTATGGCAGCGCGACATGCTGCCACTTGTACCGCGCGAAGGCAAAGAACGGCAGCCGGGCGAAGATCATCGCCTGGATGGGGATGAGGTAATAGGCGAAGCGATCGGCGATGACGCTCGACAGCACGAGCAGAGCCATCGCGACACCCATCCCCAGCGCGCCAATGCTGACAAGGGGGAGTTCCTGCGGATAGACCTGCTCCCACTTGCGGCGCAGGAAGACGTAGAAATAGCCTCCAGTCAGGAAGATCGCCCCGACCCGAAAGATCGCGCCGAAGGCATCGATCCCGCCGCCGATATAGCGAGCCGTCGCCTGCTCCGCGTTGTATCCCCCGGCAAGCACCAGCAGTCCGGGCAACGCCAGCAGCCCCGCCATGATAAGCCGGTTGCGAGTGTAGCGGCCCGTCGACAGCGGCGCGAGCAAGATGAAAACCAGCGCGCTGGTGTGGAACCCGGCAGCCAGCAGGACCATCAACGCGAAGCGCAGCGGACGGCGGTCGATGAAGGCGGCGAAGGCCAGGCACATCACCCCGATCGCGGCCCCCTGCCGGATCCCCGACATCGGCATGTTGATGATCAGGATGGGGAACAGCAGCACCAGAAAGGCCAGCGGATCGGGCTGGCGGCGCGCCAGCACATGAACTCCGCCAAAGAAGACCCCGGCCGAAATCACGTTGACCACCGGGTAATAGAGCCCCTGCTCCTTCACCCACCGAAGGATGAGCCACCAGACGGGCTCGTTGAAGTCGGCGATAAGCTGCCCTGCGGCGTAATCAGCCGCGTCATACTGGTAGAAATAGCCCGACCAATCGCAGCCGACCTGGTAGCGAAACGCCGCAAACACGAACAGGAAAGCAAGAACCGGCCAGTACAGCCGGGCGCGCACACGCCGCGCGCCGAGCGTGGTGTAGCTCAGCGCGAAAAGCACCAGGGCGACGAGAATATAGATCACTGGCCGCGCCCCTTCACTGCTGCTTCGCGCAGCATCGCTGCCACGTGCGGACCCCAGGTCGCCAACGCATAATGCGCCTCGACCGTCCGGCGACCGGCCGCGCCCATGCGCCGGCGCAGATCAGGATCGCGCAGCAGCGCCGAAATCGCCGTATGCCACTCCGCCTCGGTCTCAGCGAGAAAGCCGTTGACGCCGTGCTCCACGATGTCGGCATTCACCCCGATCGGCGAGGCGACGACGGGAAGGCCGCAGGCCATGTACTGGATCAGCTTGTAACCGCACTTGCCGCGTGCCCATGGCGTATCGGCCAGCGGCATGATGCCGATGCTCATCCTCTGGATCAGCGAAACCTCGCTCGCCTCGCTCCACGGCTCAATGTCGAGCAGCGGGTGCGCGGAGCCCCCATGCCCTGCCCCTACGGCAAGGATGCGGGCGTCAGTCTCAGCCGCGCATCGGGTCAGGAGCGGCAGCATCGGCGCGACATAGGCGTTCCAGGTGCTCGGTGTGCCGATCCAGCCGATCCGCGCCGGCTCGTCCGCAGCGGGCAGAGGCGCGAGGCGGTATGCTTCAAGATCGACAACCGTCGGCACAATCTCGATCCGCGCCGCGCCGGCCGCTTGGGCGCGCGCGGCGAGATAGGCGTTGCCCGCCGTCACCAGCGCAGCGCTGGCCATCAACCGGTCGATCTTGTCGCCAAGCGCGCGCCTGACAAACGCGGAAGAGTGGAGATCGTAATTGTGGAACACCGCGTCGTCGAAATCGACCACCAGCGGCACCCCGCGCGGCAGCAGGCGGCGCTCGATCGCCCATGGGAGCCACGGCAGCGCTTCCTTCTCGAGCCACAGCACATCGAAGCCGCGCGCGCGGCCCAGCCGGGGCATCCGCCGGGCGTAGGCGGCGAAGGCCTCGGACCTGGTCGAGCGCCCGGTGTAGAGTTGCTCGAGATAGGCGCCGGAGAAAAACGGATCGACCTCCGTCTCGATCCCGGCCGCGGCGAGCGCGGGCACATATTGCATGTGCCGCAGCCGGCTCGAGGCGCCCGCCGCATCATAGCGAGTGACCATCAGCGCTCTCATGCCATATCCGCCCGCCACGCCTGCAGCATAAGCACGATCCACAGGCGATGCGTCCAGTCGCGCCGGTCCTCCAGATGCTCGCGCCACGCCGCGCGCACCGGGACGGGATCGATCAGGCCATCGCGGCCCAGCGCCTCGGGCGAGAGCAAGTCCTCGGCCCAGCCACGCAAAGGTCCGCGCAGCCAGTCACCCACGGGAATCGCAAAGCCCGCCTTGGGTCGTTCGATCAGCTCGCGCGGGACGTGGCGGTAGAGGATCTGGCGCAGCGCCCACTTGCCCTCGCCCCCGCGGATCTTCATCCCGAGCGGCAGGCGGGCCGAGGCCGCGATCACGGCCGGATCGAGGAACGGCACGCGGGTCTCGAGGCTGACTGCCATCGCCGCGCGGTCGACCTTGCACAGGATATCGTCGGGCAGATAGGTGCGCATGTCCTGCACCATCATCCGCGCCGCAGCGTCATCGGGGAGGCTGGCCGGCAGCGGATCGTCGAGCAGCGTGGTGCCCATGCTGTCCACGCCCGCGACCAGCTCGACCCCCGACCATTCGGTCACGAGGCTGCGGTAGAGGTCGTCGATATTGCGCACATCGCTGAGGCGAGCGGCGAGGCGATGCGCCTTGTCGCCGGGGTGCCGGATGCGACCACCCGCGAGCGCGCCCAGCCCGTCCCAGCCGGCCACCGGCACAGCGGAAATCGCCGCCCCCAGCGCACGGCGCAGCGGATGGGGCATCCAGGCGAGCCGCTCCCAGATTCGCGGTCCCCAGAAATAGCGGTTGTAGCCCCCGAACAGCTCGTCCCCCGCATCGCCCGACAGCGCGACGGTGACCTCGGCCCGCGCTGCACGGCAGACGAGATGGGTGGGGATTTGCGAGGAATCCGCGAAGGGCTCGTCATACATCTGCGGCAGCTGCGGGATCACCTCGCGGGTTTCGGCCTCGGTGACGGTGAGTTCGGTGTGGTGCGTGCCGAGATGGCGGGCAACGGCGGCGGCGTAGGGAGCCTCGTTGAAGGCCGCATTCTCGAAGCCGATCGTGAAGCTTCGGACGGGCTGCCCCGATTGCGCCTGCATCAGCGCGACGATCAGCGAAGAATCGATCCCGCCCGAGAGGAACGCGCCCAGCGGGACGTCAGCGATCATCTGCCGCGCCACCGCTCCCGACATCGCCGCCTCGACTTCGGCGAGCGCCTCGGCCTCGCTGGCGAAGGGCTTGGCAGCGCCCTCGGTCAGGGTCTCATCGAGCGACCAGTAGCGGCGCAGCGACAGCGTCCCGTGCTGCGCGCCGGGCCGCAGTGGCGTGCGCGGCGCGGCGGGCGGCGGGGTGCCTTCGACGGTGAGGATGCAGCCCGGTTCGAGCTTGTAGACACCCGGATGGATGCTGCGCGGCGCGGGCACATAGGCAAAGCGCAGATATTGCGCGAGCGCCTCGCGGCACACCTCGCGCGGGAAATCGGGATGGCGGCGCAGGGCTTTGAGCTCCGATCCGAACACCAGCGCGCGGCCCGCCCAGCCCCAATAGAGCGGCTTCTCCCCGATCCGGTCGCGGGCCAGTGACAAGCGCCGCTCGCGCCGGTCCCACAGCGCCAGCGCGAACATGCCGGCGGTGCGGCGCAGAGTCTCGTCGAGGCCCCAGTGGACGATGCCCGCCAGCAGTGTCTCGGTGTCCGAATGCCCGCGCCACTCCGGCGCCGCGCCCGCCGCCGCGAGGTCGCGGCGCAGATCGAGGTGATTGTAGATCTCGCCGTTGTAGGCGATCACGAAGCGCCCGTAGACCGAATGCATCGGCTGCGCGCCAGCAGGGCTCAGATCGAGGATAGAGAGCCGCCGGTGGCCGAGCGCAATGCCTTCCTCTGCCCACACACCTTCCGCATCCGGGCCGCGGTGGACCAGTGCTGCGGTCATTGCCGCGACCGCACCGCCATCACCGCCGAAAATGCCGGTCAACCCGCACATCGGGCCGCCTCCCCCGCCAGCTCGCGGTAAAGCGCCGCGTAGGCACGCGTTCCGGCCTCAAGCGAGAAGACCTCATCGGCAGCAGCACGGCAGCGAACGGCGATATCGGGCTCGGCGAGCAGCGCCAGCAGCCCGTCCCACGCCTCCGCCATCGCTTCGGGCGCGGCACTCTCCGCGAGCACGCCAACGCGGTGCTTGCGGATGATCGCGGCGACATCGCCCACCCCGTCATTGGCAACCACCGGCATCCCGCAGCCGAGGATCTCGCCCATCCGGGTCGGCGAACTGCCGAGCTTGCTCAGCCCATCGGTGAAGAACATCACCGAGGCGGTCTGGCGCTGGAGCACGGTCTGCACCTTGTCCTGAGCGCTCGGCGCGATCGTCAGCCGCTTGCCGAGCAGCCCCGCAGGATCGAGCGCCGCGCGCACCGCTACAGGATCATCGAGCGTGGTCAGCTCGAACCGGGCCTCGGGATCGCGCGCGGCGGCGACGGTGAGGAAGGACGCCAGCCAATCGAGCCGGAACCAGCCGCTCAGCACCGTGCCGAGGCACCCGATCACGAGGTTGGCAGGCGGCGCTTCGGCAGGTACGAAGCGGGCAAGATCGGCGCAGGTCGGGATCACGGCGGTCTTCTGCCCGCTCATGGCCTCGGGGTAAACACGCGCGAGGTGATGGACCGCAGCCTCGGTCAGCGACACCACCGCGCCGGCGCGCGCAAGGCAGGCGCGCTCGGCTGCCACAATCGCGCGGTGGAGCCACGATCCGCGGGTCAGGCGGCCCGCCGTGATCAGCTCTTCGGGCCACAGTGCGCGCATGTCGAAGATGAAGGGCACCCCGGTCATGCGCGACACGATCAGCGCCACGGCGGCCGGGATGTAGGAGCGCGCGTGGATCAGCCGCGCATTTGTCCTGCGCGTTTCCCTCCACAGCAGCCACACCATGCGCAGCATCGAGAGTGCAGGCGCAATCACCTTGGGCTGGGCGCGAAAATGCTGCGGGAGCCAGCGGATGCCGAGCCGTTTGCATTCGGCGTGCATCATCGCCGTCCGTGCGCCATCGGCCCGGTCGTCCGCTTTCTCGTAGGTGATGAGCGTGATCCGGTAACCCTCTGAAAGGCCGCGTAGATAGGCCATCACCTGGCTCTGCCCGAGCGGTTCGAGCAGCCCATTGCGGGTGAGATAAATCGTCGCGGGCGTCACAGGCCCATCACCGCAAGATATTGGCGCGCGGCGATTTCGGGCGCGAAATCGGCAGCGCGGCGGATCTGCGCTGCGCGGTCGACCGGGGCATCGAGGGCCTCGCCGATAGCCTGCGCCAAGGCCGCCGCATCGCCGACCGGCACCAGCTTTCCGAATTTGCCATCGGCAAGAATTTCCGCCGGTCCGGCCGGACAATCCGTCGACACCACCTGCAGACCATATGACAACGCCTCGACGATGACATTGCCAAAACCTTCGTAATCCGAGGACAGGACGAACAGGTCTGCCGTCGCATAGAAGGGCGCTGGGTCGCGGTGGAAGCCGGCAAACACCACCCGCTCGCCGATGCCGAGATCCCCGGCCAAGGCACGCAGGGCCTGCTCTTCGGGACCATCACCAAGCAGCATCAACCGCGCCTCCTTGCGCGGCAGGGCAGCAAAGGCGCGCAGCAGCAGGGCATGGTTCTTCTGCGCCTTGAGATTGCCGACCGCAAGGATCCGGGGGCCGTCGCCGCCCCACAGGGCATCGGCAGCGGCACAGGCTTCGGGCGACGGGGTCGCAGCGGCCGGAATCGGGTTGTAGATCGTCGTAATGCGTTGCGGCGCCATGCGCGCAAGGGCGGCGATGTCGGCGCTCGTGCCCTGCGAAACGCCGACCCGCGCCGCAGCGAGGCGATAGCTCACGAAGGTCGACGCACGCAGGAATAGGCCCGTGGCAAGGCCCCATCCGGCATATTGGTGCGAAAGCGCCGCGTGCTCGGTGATGACCACCTTGCCGCGGTATCCACTGAGGCGGGCGGCAAGCGGGGCGATAACGGTCAGCGGCCACATCGCGGCTATCAGCGCGTGGGGCTGATGCTGGCGCAGATAGGAGCCAAGCGGGCGCAGCAACTGGCGCACCCGCGCGCTCTGCAGATCGTGCACGGGAAAGGAGGCGCGGGCTTCGTCGAGCAACTCTCCGGCCAAGCGCATTACCACGAATTCGGGGGCATGGCCCGCCGCCGCAAATTCATGGGCAAGGGTCAGGCTCAACCGCTCGGCACCGCCGCCGGCAAGGTTGGGGAGCAGCAGCGCGATGCGCTTGGGATCGCTCGCAGTCACTGCGCGGCTGAAGCCCTGAAGATGGCAAGGATGGTCGGATCAATGCCGATCAGGCGGCGCGTCGAGATCGTCAGGAACAGCATCCGGGCCGTCATTCCGATCAGAACCGCAACCGCGATGGCGACCGCCCGGCCATCGAACGCGGCGATTCCGAGACCCGTGCAGGTCACTGCGAGCGAAACCGCGCAGGCGCGGGTCACGACCGCATCCTGACGGCCTGCGTGAAGAAGGCTGATGCTGATCCCGGCCATAGACCCTGCGACACTCGCTCCCACCATGACTGACATGATCGGTGCTGCTGCGCGGTAATCGCTCCCGAAGGCAAGGGCAAGCAAGGTTTCCCCGAAAATCCAAAGACACCCGGCGATTCCGAGGGTCGGCAGCAGGGTCGCCCCGGCTCCCGCCAGCGCCAGCCGCGCAAGCCCCGCGCGATCGCCGCGTTCATGGAGTTGCGAGGCCATCGGCGGGGCCAGGAACGACAATATCGTCGCCGGCAGGTTCGCAAACACCGCCACCGCCATGGCAACGCGGAACAGGCCGGCCTGCTCGATGTTGGTGAGCGCGCCGACAAGGATCAGCGGCAGGCTCGCCTCGGCAGCGTTGATGATGGTGGTGAGCCCCATGGTCGCACTCGCCTTGCCCCAGCTGCGGCGTTCGGCCGCGCTTGCCGCGCCGGCGTTCGGCACGCGCCAGACCTGCACAAGCGTGCGCCAGCCGAAGGGCAGCACCATCAGCACTGCGGCGACCGTCAGGGCCATGGCCATGCCCGGCTGAAGCGGGCCGAATGCCAGGACCGCAGCGAACAGCAAAGCCGAGAGCACCGCCGGCCGGACCGCGGCGTCAAGCGCCTGCCCCAGCACCAGCCCGTCGGCTCCGCGCAAGATCGCGCCGACCAGGATCAGCACCGCCATGACCACAGTCGCCGCCATGGTCGCTGCCGCAAGGCCGGGAGCCCCGCCGAGCCCCCACCAGACGTAGCTTCCCGCCGCCAGCGCGGCGGCTGCGCCCAGCATCAGGACGTGGCGCAGCGACCAGCCGACCAGCCGCGCCGCGCCCTCGTGTTCGCCTCTGGCGCGGTAAGCCGCAAGGTCGCGGGTCGCGTGCAGTTGCAACCCGCCCGAGGCGAAGGTCGAACCGAGGCTCACCGCCGCCATCGCCGATCCGTAAAGGCCGTAGCCCGCCACCCCGAGGCCGCGGGCCAACTGCACGCCGACCAGAAAGGCCATCGCCGTCCCGAACAGATAGACCCCGGCGCTGCCCCCCAGCGCGCGCAGGAAATCCTGCCGAAGAGACCGCGCTGACAAGGTCGTTCAGATCCTCAGATCGCTCTCGTCGCGGGCAAAGACGCTCTTGAGATCAAAGAACACACTCCGCTCGCGACCGTAGGCCCGGATGGCGGCCGCGCCCGCCTCGCGGAAGGCCTTGTGCGGCACGGCGAGCACCACGCCGTCGTAGCCCCCCGGCGCCGGAGCGGCAACGAGATCGAGCCCGTATTCGTGGCGCGCCTCTACGGGATCGCAATGCGGATCATGGACGTCGACCTGCGCGCCGTATTCTTGCAGCTCCGCCACCACGTCGACCACGCGGGTGTTGCGCAGGTCCGGGCAGTCCTCCTTGAAGGTCAGGCCCATCACCAGAATGCGCGCGCCCGCGACATTGATCTGGCGCTTCAGCATCGCCTTGATCAACTGCTGCCCGGCATAGGCCCCCATGCCGTCATTGATGCGCCGCCCGGCCAGAATCACGTCGGGATGGTAACCCAGCGCCTCGGCCTTGTGGGTGAGATAATAGGGATCGACCCCGATGCAGTGCCCGCCGACAAGGCCCGGACGGAAGGGCAGGAAGTTCCACTTGGTCCCTGCCGCGCGCAGCACCGCATCGGTATCGATTCCCATGCGGTTGAAGATGATCGCCAGTTCGTTGACCAGCGCGATGTTGAGATCGCGCTGGGTGTTTTCGATCACCTTGGCGGCTTCGGCGACACGGATGCTTTCTGCCTTGTAGGTGCCCGCGGTGATGATTTCGGCATAGAGCGCATCGACAGCGTCGGCGATCTCAGACGTCGAGCCCGAGGTGACCTTGCGGATATTGGGCAGACGGTGCGCCTTGTCGCCCGGGTTGATCCGCTCGGGGCTGTAACCGCAGAAGAAATCCCGGTTGAACACCAGCCCCGAGACCTTCTCAAGCAGCGGCACGCAGTCTTCTTCGGTCGCGCCGGGGTAAACGGTCGATTCGTAGATGACGATGCTGCCCTTGCGCATCACCCGGCCCACCGTTTCGGTGGCCTTCAGCAGCGGGGTGAGATCGGGACGCTTGTGGACATCGATCGGGGTCGGCACGGTCACGATGAAGATCGCCGCCTCGGCCAGATCGGCCGGATCGGTGGAGAAGGAGAGGTGCCGCGCCTCGGCCAGCTCTTCGGCGCTGAGTTCGCGTGTGCGGTCGTGACTCTCGGCCAATTCGGCAATCCGCTCGGCGCTGATGTCGAAGCCGAGCACCGGCCGGTGCTTGGCGAATTCGGCCGCCAGCGGCAGACCGACATAGCCCAGGCCGATCACGGCGATCAGGGGCGTTGCAGCATCACTCGTCACCATCTGTCTCTCTTGCGACCCATAGCGCCCAAACAAGGCGCAATCCCCCGACGGGGATTGCCGCAAGGGCGATCCCAGTTACACTTCCCGCGAAATCAAGCCAGTCGGCGGTGCGATCAGGCAGAAATATCTGCACAATCTCGATCAACCCCGCAAACAGGACCAGCCCCGCGATGCTCCACCACCACGCATAGCCCAGCAATAGCACAATGGTCGATAGTGCAACGAAGGCAAGGACATGCAGGGCAAGATCATTGTGGCCGTATAGGCGCGGATGATCGGGAAAGGGTCCGGTGAAGACCAGCGCGTAATAGGCCACCACCCCGCCAGTCACGAGTGCGACAATGGCGGCCAGTATCCGGAAGAACGAGACGGCGGTCACGCCAGCCTCTCAGCACGGCTTTCGCCCCGCGCGCAACCATGAACCCATCTGACGTCTTTCTTTTGCAATCAGAAAATATAGACGGGCGCTGACGGAAAACCGCAAGCGGCCGGAGAGCATAGCCATAAACGTCCTGATGACAGTCAACGCGGCGTGGAACATCTGGAACTTCCGCAAGCCGCTGGTCGAGGCGCTGCTGGCCGATGGCCACCGCGTCACGGTGCTCGCGCCGCCCGACGAATTGAGCGAGCGGCTTGCGGCGCTGGGCTGCGCGGTGCGCCCGCTGGCGATGCGCGTCGACGGGCTGAACCCGCTCCACGATCTGCAACTGGCGCGGCGATTCGGACAGGTGTTCCGCGACGAGGCACCCGGCATCGTGCTGAGCTACACGATCAAGAACAACATCTTCGGCGCAGGCGCCGCGCGCGCGGCGGGGGTGCCGTTTGTGCCCAATGTGACCGGGCTCGGCACGGCCTTCCTGTCCGGCCGGCTGCTCGAAGCGGTCTCGGTGCAGCTTTACCGCCGCGCCTTTGCCGGGCTCCCGCGCGTGTTCTTCCAGAACAGCGACGACCGCGACCTGTTCGTGCGGTACGGCATCGTGCGCGAGGCGCAGACGCGGCTCCTGCCCGGCTCGGGCATCGATCTTGACCGGTTTGCCCCAGCCCCCTCGCCCGATCCCGCCGCGCCGCCCGTCTTCCTGATGATCGCCCGCGTGGTGCGCGACAAGGGCGTTATCGAGTTCGTCGAGGCCGCGCGCCGCATCCGGGCCGCGCATCCCGAAGCGCGCTTCCGCCTGCTCGGCGCGCTCGGGTCGCAGAACCGGTCGGCCATCGACCCGGCGATGGTCGATGGCTGGGTGGCCGAAGGCGTGATCGAATATTGCGGCGTCACCGATGACGTGCGCCCGCACATCGCCGCGGCCTCCTGCGTGGTGCTCCCCTCCTACCGCGAGGGCGCGCCTCGCACGCTGATCGAGGCGGCCGCGATGGCACGGCCGGTGATCGCGACCGATGTGCCGGGGTGCCGCTCGGTGGTCGAGGATGGCGTCACCGGCCTGTTGTGCCGGGTGCGGGATGGTGCGAGCCTGGCCGATGCCTTCGCGCGCTTCCTCGCGCTTCCCCCCGCCGCACGCGCCGCGATGGGCGAAGCGGGACGGGCCAAGATGGCGCGCGAATTCGATCAGGCTTTGGTGATCGACGCCTACCGCGAGGCTATCGCGACCTTGGCCCGCGCCTAGCCTCGCCTATCCTCCCAGGGCCGAAATCTGCGTCTCCACGCGGATCTGCCCGGCATCGCGCAAGCGCACGATCTCGGCCACGACCGCTTCGAGATTGGCGAGGGTCGCGGGCGCCGTGGCGATGTTCTCGGGGTGCAGCCAGAAATGCGCAACGCCGCCGGTCCGCGCCGCATCGCGCAGCAGATTGCGCGCCCGCCGCCGCGTCACCGCGGTCGGCACCAGCTTGCGCGGCCCGCTGAGCCAGTTGACGAACACGCCCGAGGGCAGTTCCACCGCCCGGCTCTGGCCCGTGTTCGGCATGGGCTGCGAGGGCGTGCCGAGATCGAATTCCGACAGCAGCGATTGCGCGCGCGAAGGAAACCGGCGGTGGCCGCGATAGGCCTTGCAGCCATACTCGGCGAGCAGGTCGACATGCGCGATCTCGTTACGCGGGTAGACCATGGTGCGCAGGTGCTCGGGCCGGGCCATCTCAAGCTCGCGCCGGGCCTGATCGCGCGTCAGCGTGGGCCAGGGCACATGGGTGAGGCCATGGAAGGCGATCTCGTGCCCGCCCTGTGCCGCCATGTCATAGGCCCAGTCGCCCACCCATCCCTCCTCGCCCGCCGCAAGCCCCTCGGCCGCGCGGGCGAGATAGGGCAGCTCCTGCGCGAAATCGCGGACCAGCGCGGTCGTCTCGGGCGAAGCAGGGCGGGTGTAGAGCGCAACGAAGGCGAAGGTGGCGCTAATGTCATAGGCGGCGAACAGATCGGTCACAGCGCGATAGGCCGCCCGCAGACGCGCATCGGTAAGGCCCGCGGCGGTCTTGGGCGTCAGGTGGTCCGCCACGCCCCACCGGCCCTCGCAATCGAGCGAAATGATCGCGGTTCCGGTCATACCCCGTCGGAATCCAGATAGCTGAGATACCAGTTCTCGCGAACCTCGGCGGGCGTCCCCCGCGCCGACAGGGCACGCCCGCCGAAATTGATCTCGACCGGGCGGAATCGCTCAGGCAGCGGCAGAAAGCCCGCGCCGCGATAGGCGCGGTAGTTGGGCGACCAGCCGAAACACCACGCCAGCGCGACCTCGGCGCCTTCGCGCGCCAGATGGTGCAGCTCCGAGCGCATCAACGGGCCGAGCGCCGCGCCGCCCATCGCCTCGAGCACATAGGCGATGCGCGCGCCGTGCCGCTCGACGATCCGCGAGATCACCAGCGCCCGCGCCTCGCCTTCGCCGAACATGCTTATCCGGTATTCGGGGGCCTGTGGGGCGGCGAAGATGCGGTGATTGAGCGCGGCGGCATCGCGGATCACCGCGCAGCCGATGGGCGCGCTGAAGCGGGCCCACAACGCATCGGTCTCGGGCCCGAATTCGCGCGGGGAGACATGCGCCACCTTCGCCCCGCGCGCGAGCCGGAAGGAACCGGGCAGCCGCGCCTTCTTCAGGAAGAACGAGGCATTGAGCGGCCGGACCAGAAACGGCACCTGCCCGAAATTCTTCCAGCCCAACCCGCCGAACCATGCCGGCGCGGCATTGGCATTGGGAAAGCCCCAAGCCACATCGGCCCCCGCTGCGCTGGCTGCATCGGCAAAGCCCTGCGCCAGCCGGGAGAACAGGCGCTTGCCGCGCGCTTCTTCGGACACGAAGGAATCCACCGCCTGAAAGGCGATGCCCTCCGCCTCGCCAAGCTTGATGCGCGCGGCGATATTGGCGGACAGCCCGATGATCCGGTCCTCGCGGCGGGCGACGCAGAAAGCGGGACAGGGTGCAGCGGGCAGCCCAAAGGTCCATTCCAGAGCGGCCGGCCCTTGCGCGGCGCGCTCCAGCCCGAATGCGCTGTAGGCTTCCATCAGCGCAGGCGACGTGCGCTCCAGCCCGATGCGGATATCATCGTCCATTGGCCCCCACTTTGGCGCATTCCCGAGCTTGTCTCGCAAGTCTTTTTCCGGACGCCTAACATTTCCTTACAACGCTCTTCGCGCGGAGCAACACCATCGGTGCAGCGTCTGGCGTCATGAGGGCATTGCGTCCTCACGGGCGCCGTCGGGACTCCGCCCTAAATCCAACAAATCAGCCGTAATCGTCGCTGGAGCGGCCGCAGCAAGTACAAGTCCTGCTTGACTCTTTTTGCGATTCCTTGAAGCGTACTCGGCGTCGGCGGCAAAGGCAGTACGCCATTGGCAGGATCGGTGCGGGGGAGCCGCCAGAATGACCAGCACCTTGGGTAAGGGCCTGCCTGACAGGTCGCAGGACCAGGACGAGGTCGCGGCGTCACACCCGCCTGCGCATCGCGCGATTCGCCGCCCGGGCATGGACGAAGCGGCGGGTGAGCCCGGGCTGATGCTGGTCGCCGCAGCGAATGCCGAGGCAAAACCCGAACAGGCCGGTGACGATACCGTGCTGGCCGAGATGGCATCCGGCCCCAATCACCGCCGCGCCGCGCTGGTCAGGCGATTCGAACTGCCGCTGCTGCTGATCGCCGGGCTCGGACCGGCCCTCGTCGCCTGGGCGGGCTGGGGCCGCGCTTTCTTTACCGAGAGTTTCGAAGAGACCACGGCGGTGCTGGTCAGCGCGATCGTGCTGTCCTGGTACATCCTCTACCAGCTCAAGGACCACCCCAACGCGCGGCGCCTGTCCTATGTGCTGCCGGTCAATCTCGCAGTGTTTTCGGCCCTTCTGGCGCTGGTGGCCTTGCTGCGGATTCCTTACTCTGGCTCCTACTTCACCGTCGGCGCGGTCTGCGCTGTCGCGGCGAGCTTTCTGACCGCGGTCTACGAACGGCGCCTGGAGAAGCTGCACCTCGTCGTGCCGGGCGGGCGGGCGGAGGAAATCTTGCTCGACAGCCAGTACCGCGTCGCGCCGCCCGCCGCCGCGATTGAACGGATGATCGAGACCGGCTGGCGGGAATGGGCAATCGTCGCCGATTTGCACCACCCCCATTCCGAGCCGACCGAGCGCGTCTTTGCCAAGGCCGCGCTGGCCGGCATTCCCGTCTATCACTTCCGCACCATCGCCGAGGCACAGACCGGGCAGGTCAGGATCACGCACCTGAGCGAGAACGATCTCGGCTCGCTGATCCCCAATCTGCCTTATCTGGCCGTCAAACGCGTGATCGACATCATCGGCGCGCTGGTGTTGATGCCGCTGTGCCTGCCGCTGTTCGCAGTACTCGCGCTGCTGATCCGACTGGACTCGCCCGGTCGCGCCTTCTTCATCCAGGAGCGCATGGGCTATCGCGGGCGGACGTTCCGGATCATCAAGTTCCGCACCATGCGTGACATCAGCGAAGGCTCCGGCACACCCGAGGACCGCGAATCCGCCAAGACCCGTTCGGACGATGACCGGATCACCCGGATCGGACGGTTCATGCGCACATCGCGGCTCGACGAATTGCCCCAGATCTTCAACGTGCTGCGCGGCGAGATGAGCATCATCGGCCCGCGCCCTGAGGCATGCGCCTTGTCGGCGTGGTACGATGCCGAACTGCCATTCTACCCCTATCGCCACATCGTGCGGCCCGGCATTACCGGCTGGGCGCAGGTCAACCAAGGCCACGTTACCGAAGTTTCGGACGTCCTCAACAAGCTGCGCTTCGATTTTTACTACATCAAGAACATCTCCCTTTGGCTCGACCTGTTGATTGCGCTCAAGACCGTCCGGGTGATGGTGCAGGGTCACGGGGCGAGGTGAACCACGGCAAGATTTCGTAATCCGCTCCGCCTTGCTCGCAAGGTCGTCGAGCCGGACGGGCAGGCTCGTCAGGTGCTGTGATTTTCATGTCCGTTTTGCTGTATCCCAAAGAAGGTATGGCAATTGACAAGTCCCGGAGGCGCGAGCACATTCCGGCCCGCGCGGGGGCGAACACACACCGGAACGAAGATTTTTCCGGCTGGCTACTCCAGCGACGGGGTCTGCTACGTGTCTTTGCGGGCCCTGCATCAGAGCTATGCCAAGTGAGGAGCTATCATGTCAGAACCATTTCTCGGTCAGATCATCCAGGGCGGCTGGAACTTTTCACCGCGCGGCTATGCCTTTTGCAATGGCCAGTTGATTTCGATTGCCCAGAACACGGCGCTGTTCGCGTTGCTGGGGACAACCTACGGCGGCAACGGCCAGACGACCTTCGCACTGCCCGATCTGCAAGGTCGCAGCATGGTTCATTGGGGGAACGGCGCGGGCCTGACCCCTGTTACGCTCGGAGAAGAGGGCGGCGCCGAAAATGTCACCCTGCTTACCAGCCAGATGCCGGCGCACACCCACGCAGTAACTGCGAACCCCAATGCCTTCAACGCGGCGACCTCCAGAGGGACCAGCCAGAGCCCGTCAACCGGGGCGATTTTCGGTCGCGGCGTCGACTCCGGTGCCGGCGATTCCATTCCGCAAATCTTTCTGCCAGCCGGCACCACACCCACGGTCGCGCTCGGGCTCAACATCGCCGGGTCGATCAACCTCGGCGTCACGGGCGGCAGCACGCCCGTCGCGATCCGCAACCCTTATCTGGCGGTGTCGGTGTGCATTGCGCTGGAAGGCATCTTCCCCTCACGCAACTGATGCGCAATGGTCGGTCCGGGCTGCGCCATCGCAGCGGCCCGGACCGGCACTTCAGTTGAAGATTGCCTGATAATACTGACCCGGCACTTCCGAATCCATCGGCTGCGCGATAGGGATGATGTAGACAAGATCGGGCCCCCACTCGCCGCAGCGCAGCCGATAGGTCGCCTCGACCAGTTGCACTTCGGGCTTGCTCCGGAAAATCAGGATAAAGGGCAGGCGTTCGATAAAGGTCGCATGGTGCTTCAGCGGGGTGGCCGAAACAAGCACCAGCTCAGCCGGATGCGGCTCGCAATCGGCGAGCAGCACCTGCCCGACCATCGGGACGAATTCTTGGAGGTGAATCGCGCGCGGGATAATTTCGTCGTTGTTCATGAGAACCAGTTACCGCAACCGGCCATCGGGGCAAGCCACAAGCGCCGGAGAATGGTGAAGGAGTCTGCGGGACCGTGACTGATCCGGACATCGCCGCCCATGCCTTCGATCTGGCCTTCGCGCAGCGCGCGCCCGCTCTGCACATCGCCCCCGAAACCGATTCCGACCGTGCGGCGCTGCGCGATCTGTTTGCGTCCTGCTCACCGCTCGGCGACCTCCTTGCAGGCCCGCTCCTAGAGATGCAGTTCTCCAGTCAGGACGCGACCATGCGGGCAACACGGCCGCTGGCCATGCGCCGCGTGGTGCGGCTCTCCGGCGCGCTGATCGCGCGGATCATTGTCGACTGGCAGGTGCCCGGCGAAAGCTACGGCGTGGACATCGCCGTGCACCCCGATCACCGAAACAGCGGAGCGGGGCTCGCCATGCTGCGCGCCTGGCTGGCGGTGGCTGACGCGCAGGGCCGCACCTGCTCGCTCGACGTGATCGCCAATAACACTGCACGCAGGATTTATCGAAGGCTGGGGTTCGTCGAAGAGCCGTGCGAAGCGAATGATGCCTATCGGAGCATGTCGCGGCCTGCGCCGCGCTGACCCAGCCAAGCCGGCTGCCGCAAACTGCCTTGTTCGGCATTACTGTCGCCGCAATGGTAGTGTCCGCAAGAAGCAGGCGACCGTGCCATAGCGCCTCATGCTGTTCCCGCCGCCAGATACGTTCACACGATCAGACTGGACCCATTGATGTGCTCCCCTGGAATGTGACCGATTTTGAGTAGAGTCCGACGCGAAGGAGTCGGACGGATATGAAGCGGAGCAGGTTCAGCGAAGAGCAGATCATCGCGATCTTGAAGGAGCAGGAGGCCGGGATGGCGAAGGCGGACCTGTGCGTCACGGGATCAGTTCGGCGACTGCGCGCGCTCGAGGACGAGAACGCGAAGCTGAAGAATCGGCTCCGGGTAAATCGCGAAGAGAACCTGCGGGTCCGTCGCCGCGGGCGCCGATGGTGCTGCCGGATGGACCGAACCAGCGCTGGTCACTGGACTTCGTCTCTGACACCCTTACGTGCAGCCGCCGGCTCCGCATCTTGTGCGTGGTCGACGACTATCTGCGCGAATGCCTGGCGTTGGTGGCCGACACGTCGCTATTGGGCGTGCGGGTCGCGCGGAAACTGACGCGGCTGATCGGGATACGGCGCAAGCCGCATACGGTTGTGAGCGACAACGGCACCGAGCTGAACTCGTCGGCCATCCTGCGCTGATCGCAGGAGCGGCTGGTCGAGTGGCACTCCATCGCGCCGGGTAAGCCGATGCAGAACGGCTTCGTCAAAAGCTTTAACGGTGGCTTGCGCGACGAATGCCTCAACGAGACCCTACTCACGTCGCTACCGCATGCCCGGTTCGTGCTGAATGCCTGGCAGCACGACTACAACCACATCAGGCCACACTCGAAACTAGGCGGGCGAACCCCCGCCGAGAAAGCCGGCGAACATGTCTGGGGGCATGCCCCCAGACATGTTGCCATCACCTCAACCAACCATCATGGAGGAGCCGGGCTCTACCTCTGACTGGTAACAATCAGGGGAGCACGTCAGGTCACACCTGAGCTGAGCATAAAAGGTATGCTCCACCCTCGCATGTCTATCATTGCACCTATCCGCATGAAGCCGAGGGCAAGCGGATCTGCGTCGCGTTCGATCTGAAAGCGTGATCTTCAGACGGGTCAGCCGGTCAGGCGAATCGCGTCAGACCACCTGATTCGTGCTGAAAAAGAAAACGCCCCCGACTTGCGGGGGCATTCTCGAAAACCATTGAGGGTCGGATCGATCAGGGGCTCAGCGGCTCGTCATCACCCGAGAGAGCGACGATACCTCCAATGACGGCCGCCGCCACAACAACACCGATGATCACGGTTTCGCTGGACTGGCCGGTCTCGTCACCCGAGAGCGGAGCGACGACCGGAACGAAATTCGACTGTGCAACAACCGGTGCCGCCATAAGGGCAACAGCAGCCAATCCGAGGGAGATCTTACCGAGCGTCATATTATTCTCCGACTAAGTCGTTCGGGCGTTTCTTACTGCTGACTCCCTATCAACGCAACCATAAAATCCCGTAAATCCTCAATAAGGAGTCTTACGGCTTGCTTGGCGGACCCAATGCCTTGTGATAGGCCGAGCCCGAACGGGAACAGCGATAGGGTAGTTAAGGCGGGCGGTCAGCTGTGGGCGCGAAGTGACGATTTGGTGGACTTTGACGTGACGCCCAGCTTTCCCCCAGCTGGGATTAGAGCCGAGTGGTTGTTTTGCGCATGAGCGCGGTTGAAGCAATGGCGTGCGTAGCGGAGCCCGCAGGGCGTAGCGAAGCAGACCATCCCTTGTCCAGTTCGGCGGCGAACGCCGCCGGGGTGGCGTAGCCAAGGGACGAGTGCGGTCTCTCTTGGTTGTAACCCTCGACCCAAGCGGCGATCTCGACCCGAGCATGGGCCATGCTGAGGAACAGGGTCTCGTTCAGCAGTTCGTCGCGCATGCGGCCATTGACCCGAGGGGCGGCGCAGCCAACCTCTCAATGTAGCAATTTTGCATCGGCTTGCCCGGAGCGATGTAATGCCACTCCACCCCGATCTCCGCTACCCAAGCCAGGACGGCATTGCTGGTGAGCTCGGAGCCCTTATCGCTTACGATCATGCCGGGCTTGTCCCGCTGGGCGATCAGCCGGGTAAGCTCACGCACGGCGCGGTGTCCGGAGATCAAGGTGTCCGGCACCGCCGTCAGGCACTCTCTGGTCACATCATCGACCACGTTGAGCACCCGGAACCGTCTGCCAGAAGCCATCTAGTCGTGAACGAAGTCGAGGCTC
Source organism: Erythrobacteraceae bacterium (assembly GCA_027487015.1). GTDB lineage: Bacteria > Pseudomonadota > Alphaproteobacteria > Sphingomonadales > Sphingomonadaceae > Erythrobacter. The sequence continues at coordinate 67,740 of JAIYEK010000169.1, forward strand.
CAGCGCTGCTTCGCAAGTGCCAGCACTGGAGCCGGCGCTCTCGTGCCGACAGCACACGCCTGCGGCTGCGTCGTCGCCACACTGCAAGCCCGTCCTCCCGATACAGCCGCTGGGTCTTCTTGCGGTTGATCATCACGCCCTCCCGGCCCAGCAGGATATGCAGCCGGCGGTAGCCAAACCGGCGGCGTTGGTTGGCCAGCTCGCGCAGCTTCTCGCGAAGTGCACCATCATCGTCCCGGGTTGAACGGTAACGCACGCTCTTGCGATCGACATCGATGACACGGCACGCCCGCCGCTCGCTCATAGCGTGGCAAGCCTGAAGATGAGCGGCAGCTTCTCGCTTCGCGGCGGGCGTCAGCACTAATGGGATGACCCGCCCTGTCCTTCCATGCACATTCGGCGGATCGAGAAGGAGGTAATTATGAGCATACGCAACCAACCAAGACATGCAGCCGTCTTCGGCATCGATATTGGCAAGACGGTCTTTCACGTTGTCGGGCTCGATGCCGGCCACGCGCCCATCCAGAAGGCGACGTTCAGGCGGGAGACGTTGCTGCAGTTCTTCGAGCGGGCGTCGCCTGTGCTGGTCGGGATGGAAGCATGCCCCGGCTCGCAGTGGCTGGCGCGCAAGCTCCGAACGATGGGGCATACGGTCCGGATCGTTCCGGCGCAGTTCGTGAAGCCCTTTGTGAAGTCGAACAAGAACGACATCATCGATGCAGAGGCCATCGCAGAAGCCGTAACGAGACCGACGATGCGCTTCGTCGAGATCCGGACTCCGGAGCAGATCGACCTGCAAGCACTGCACCGGGTTCGCGACCGGATGATCGCCCACCGAACAAGGCTGATCAGCCAGATGCGCGCTTTCTGTCTCGAGTACGGCATCGCGATCCATCAGGGCGCGGGCAAGTTCAAAACCGAGATACCCCGCGTTCTGGCGGATGAGACCAATGAGCTCACCCCTTCGATGCGCCGCATCCTGACGGAGGTTCACAGCGAGATGATGGAGCTCGAACAGCGTATTGCAGCCATGAACAACGAGATCGATGCCATCGCCGCGCGCAGCGATACCGCACGTCGCCTGATGACTGTGCCGGGCATCGGCCCATTAGCCTCAACCGCTCTGCTGGCGGCGGCCGGTTCCGGACGCCAGTTCCGCAAGGCTCGTGATCTCGCTGCCTGGCTCGGCTTGGTGCCGCGCGAACACTCGACCGGTGGGAAGACCAAGCTGCTCGGCATCAGCAAACGCGGCAATAAATACCTGCGAAGGATGATCGTCCATGGTGCACGATCCTGCGTTACGCATCTCGACAGAAGTAGGGACCGATTGGGGCCATGGCTCGATGGGCTTGAGCGCAGAATGCACAAGAACAAAGTCACGGTCGCCTTGGCAGCCAAGATCGCCCGTATTGTCTGGGTGATCCTGACCAAGCAGGGTGCCACCTACGAGCGGCGAGTTCCAGCGTTGGGCTGAACGGCGCCGCCACCAACTGCGAGGTTCGTGATAGTGATGACGAGACAGTGGACCAGCGCATCGTAAGCCCCGTCAAAAAAGCGGGCAAAAAGCCCGAAGCATTTATCTGGGAACGAGGCGCGCGGATCTCATCAAGGCCTGGCCGCAACAGCGGCCCACTCGCGAGAGGCCGGATACATTTGTGCAGACTGGCACCGTCAACACCGATCGACCCTTGCATGGACAGGGCGGGTCATACATTTTTTGAAAGCAGCTCCTCCAGCGCTATGTTGTCAACCATCGCATCGGCCAGCAGACGTTTGAGCTTCGCGTTCTCGCTCTCGAGCTCCCGCAAATCGCCGTGCTTCGGACACCTCCAGCCCGCCATACTTGGCCTTCCAGTTGTAGATCGTCGCTTCCGACACACCGTGACGCCGGGCAAGATCAGCGGTGTTCGCGCCCGCCTCCGCCTCCATCAGCACCCCGATAATCTGCTCTTCCGAAAACCTTGCACGCTTCATCGTCTGTCCTTCCTTCAGGCCAGACTCTAATCGCTCGTCGAGGAAAATCAGGGGGGCACGTCAATTGGGATATCGGAACGGGCTGGCTGATTTGCTTGGGCGCGGCATTCTCCCCTGCCCTACCCTTGCCCGTTCAGAAAGCTAGCAGCGCGTTTGGTCTGACTGGATCGACGCAGCAGGTAGGCGCGGCCTTCGACGACAAAGCCGTCCAATTCGCGTCGCCTGACGTACCGATCCAGATCGTCAAGGCGGTTGATGAAGCCCTTGCCGTTGAAGTTCAGCGACGTGTTGCAAAGAACGCCGTACCCGGTGCGGGCCTTAAAAGCGGTCAGGAGGTCGAACATCGCAGAATTGCTCGCCTTGCTCACAGTCTGAATGCGCGCGCTGCCGTTCACGTGGGTAACAGCACGCAGCGCATCGGTGGTTGCGGTAAACGTGTAGAGCATATGCGGGCTTGGCGCATGGCAGTCGAACCAGCGTGCCGCCTCATCCTCCAGACACACAGGGGCGATCGGCCGAAAGGGCTCGCGCTGCTTAATGGCGTTGAGCCGTTCCCGCACAGCATCGCTAAAAGGCGCGGCAAGGATCGAGCGGTTGCCCAGTGCGCGCGGGCCGATCTCGTAGCGACCGTTGACCCAGCACAAGATCAATCCTTGGGCCAGCAGCTCGGCCACCTGTTCCGGACTGGCATCAATGACGTCATAGTGATCCCGCTTGAAATCGCCGCTGCTGTCGAACTCTTCACCGGCGTAGACATCCCAGCGGATCGTCGGGTCGCCGGTGAAATGCCATTGCGCGTCGATCGCGGTGCCAATCGCTGAGCCCGAGTCATTTGCCACCGGCGGCACGAATACGTGCGGAAACAGGCCGCTAGCCTCCCACTTGCTGTTCCAATCACAATTGAGCCCGCACCCTCCGGCGATCAGCAAGGGAAGGCGCTTGTGAAGATTCGCCTCAGCAAAACGGTAGAAGGTATCAAAGATACGATCGCTGGCGATGCCGGCGAAATTGCGAAATTCGGGGTTTTCCAACCCGACATTGTAATGGGGAGCTTGCTCAAGATCCGGATAGCGATCGAGCTGGACCACGGACGTCGACATCAGAAACGCCAGCAGTTGTTCTTCTTCGGGCGTTGCGGCGGAGCGCGTCGCAAACGATGCCAGCGCCATGAGTTTGCCCGAATCACTCGCGCGGCCCCCCGGGAAGTTCTTGGGAAAGCTCGGGTCGGCGAGGCCATAAATGGAAGCATAACGTTTGCCAGGCTGGTTCAATACATCGCCCAGCAGCGTGATTTCGAAGTCCTCGTCGATCTCGTAGAAGGAACCAATGATTCCCTCCCACACCAGAACATAGCAAGGCGTGCCCTTGGGTAGCCCTGACAAACCAAAGGCGCACAGCAAATGCGATCGTTCGTGGGATGAAGAAAAATAAGGCAAGCGCCGCCCGGCCACCTCGCGCTGTCCCACGGCAATTCCGGCCGGGGTGATGCCGCGATAGCCGACATGCGGATGGATTCGGGTCAGCATGGATTCGTTCAGCCAATACCCTCCCATGCAGAACACGTCGGGTGTGTCGCCCAGCGTCTCGATCGACTCGTTCACGTGTTGCTCGCTGAGCCCGGCATAGCGCGGATGGCTGTCCTTCTCCGCCTCTCGGCTGAAGACTAACTGCCCATCCACGAGCCAAACGACAGCACCGTCGTGACCAGGGTTGCAAGAAAGGATTTTCACCGCTGTGCTCCATTTGGAAAATCAACGCCGCTTGGCGCCCGCTGGCAATTCTGGCTTTCTAGGGCGCTGCTCCTGACGCTCATTCCGCACCTATGGTGATCGTACCCGGCGGGCGCCCGGCGCAGCGGCGGCTGTGCATGGCACGAAAGGCGGCTTCGAGCCGGCGCGTGTAGCGCGCGGAATCGAACAGGGGTGCATTCAGCCGCCTGTCCGCCAATCGCTCGCGGATCGCGGCAAGCATATCGGGCTGCGTGCCAAGCAGGATTGCCTGCCGTTCGTATTCCGCCGCGGAGTTTGTGACCAGGTCAGGCATGTGGATCGCCTGCAACACGCTGGCTGCGACCCGGCCAGGCCAAGTACTCCCTGCCAGCGTCAGTACCGGCAGCCCTGCCCAGAGCGCGTCAGTGGTGGTGGTGTGCCCATTGTATGGCAAGCTGTCGAGCGCCAGATCGGCGCAGCTATGGCGGGCCAGATGTTCGCTTGGCGCCAAGCGCGGAGCAAAGACGAGCCGCGCCGGATCGAGACCGAACCGGGCGGCCGCCGCGCGCAGATTGGCCGTGGCGACCGCGTTTGCATCAAGAAGCCAAAGGACGCTGCCTTCGACCGCGTCGAGGATTCGCATCCAGCGGGCGAAGGTCTCAGGCAGAATCTTGTGGCAATGGTTGAAGCAGGCGAAAACAACGCCGCGTTCCGGCAAGCCGCACTCCGCGCGAGTGAAGCACCGGTCGCTTATCTCGCGGTCCCGGTCAGTCGGGTAGTACGTGTCAGGCAGGTATACAATCGCCTCGCTGTGCCATTGGCGCTCGTCGTCAGGAACGACCACGGAATCGGCAATGGCATAGTCGACCTGCGCAGCACCGCTCGTTGCCGGACACCCAAGAAAGCTGACCTGCACCGGAGCCGGACGAAGGGCTAACACATCACTGCGGCTGTTACCGAAATAGCCGTTGAGATCGACAAGGATATCAATTGCTTCTGCGCGAATCGTCGCTGCCAGGTCCACATCGCTCAGCGCTCTTACGTCAATGATCTGGGTAAAGCTGCGAGTGATGCGCTGGCGCAAAGGTGTGCCATCGTCGGTGCCGTTATCGAAAGCGACAATATCGAACGCATCGCGATCATGGTGATCGAACACCCCTGCCATCACGAGCCCGTTTGCGGAAAGGTTGAATTCGCCCGAAAGATAGCCGACCCGTATGCGCCGAGCGGGCGAGGTCGCGGTCGGCATGGGAGGGAATTCAGGCGGATCGGGCAGCGACCGAGCGATCTGGCGTTGCCGGTTTAGCCCCGCCTGCAACAGGCTTCGCGGTGACGTGGCAACGGTTTGCCAATAGAACGGGTGCACCGCATCTTTGCCCGCTTCGAGATCGCGTGCCACTGTCGCGATCAATCGGTCAAGCTCTTCCCAATCACAGCACAATATCTGCGCCTGCAGCAGAAGTCCGGCCATGCCGGGCCGTTCGGGTGCGATCCGCGCTGCACTACGCCAAGCCTTCAATGCCAGTTCATGCTGATTAAGGCTGGAGAAAATCGATCCCAAGGCGATCCACGCCGGTGCTGAGACAGGATCGATTTGTGTGGCGAGCATTGCACTGGCCAGCGCCTCGGCCTTGCGACCCAGAGCAAGCAAGGCACGCCCGCGCCGGCTGTGCGCGTCAGGCCGTGCGGGGGCGATCGCAATGGCCTGATCGAAACATGCTACAGCTTCCTCAAAGCGCCGTTCTGCGAACAGGATTTGGCCATTACGGATGTGTTCGGAAGGCGTTGGCAAATGTTTGTCCCCTCGCTGACAAGCTTATGGAGCCCACCGCCTCCAGACAAGCCCGGCATTGGCACCGCTTCCCCAAGAAGCTAATGTGCAACGAAGGGGCAAAGGGACAAAGGTAAGACGTGGGGCAGAACGGCATCACAATGGCGATAGGCGAAGCGGCAATCGTCCTGGCACTCGCTTGGCTGACGTTGACGTTGCTGTTTCAGTTCCGTCCATTCAGCCGCAAGTATCAATTGCTCGATCTGCTCGGCCTCTTGCCCCGCTGGCTGTTCTTCACGCAAGGCGTGGGTACGTACACGCTGGCTGTCGAAGTACGCTTACGCGATGCAGGCGGGCGGATCGGCGCATGGGAGCCTGCCCCCCTTTGGCCGGAATGGCGCTGGTGGCACGCGGTCTTTTTGCCCGACCATGCACTCAGCGGCGCCTTGTGGCTTGCTGCCGACCGCCTTGCCCGGCGTGCGCAGCGGGGTGACAGCAGTGCGAGCCTCGCGGGAACACAAGCTTTCGCGACGCTGCAGAGCCACTTGCAGCGCCAACTGCCCAAGCACGACCTGCAATTCGCCGTTTTGCGTAACGAAAACGTGACTGATGATTTCGAGCGGGTCTTCGTTTCAGAGTTTGTAAGAGTGTGACCGCTGAAATCCTGACCGCAGGGGAGGTCTCACTGGCCGCAGCCCGCGTGGCGCTGGCCATATGGCTTATGCTCGTTAGCGCACATTGGATCGCTAGCGCGGGCGTGTTCGGCCCTACCGGTGCAGTGTCATGGGCGCGGATGCCTGGCAAAGGCGCACTCGGCGCAGTCCGAAGCCGAATGTCGGTCCGAATGTTGCGGCTATGGATGGCGGTGCAATTGGCAATAGCCGTAGCTTTGCTCTTCGCAAGCTCGCTGACGCTGGTTAGCGCATGTCTTCTGGCGGCGCTCTTCAGCCACTGCTGCTTCACGGTGCTCACTAGAGGGGAGGGAACTAGCGGAGCGGACAAGATGGGGGTGATCGTGCTGGCCGGCACTTTGATCGGCGCGATTGCGTTGGTGCGAAACGATATCGACCTTCTGCTGGCGGCGTGTCTGGTGAGCGCAGGGCAGTTGCTGATTTGTTATCATGTCGCAGGCGTGTCAAAGCTGCTGCAACCCTCGTGGCGCAGCGGCGCGGAGCTTCAGGGGGTTATGGCTCATCCTGTCTGGGGCGTACCCTGGGCAGCGGCAATGGTGCGCGCTCGCACCGTAGCTCTTCTGGCCAGCTGGGCGCTCATGCTAGGCGAGGCTCTGTTCCCGCTGGCAATTTTTCTGCCCGAGGCTTGGCTATATGCCGCCCTTGGCGCGATGTTCGTCTTTCATCTTGCGACGGCGCTTATCATGCGGCTCTCGCTATTTCCCTGGGCCTTCGTTGCCGCCTATCCTTCCGTGCTGCTGCTCGGCAAAATGGTCAGGGACGGTCTCTTCTGATCTTACGCCCGTAGCGGTAACGACATCGCCCAGCGCTTCATTGGTCCTGGCCGTGGCGAAACCATTGCATAATGCGCGATGCTAGGCCGAGGGGATGATCTGACAAACTCGCATAGTGAAGGGCCCCGTCTTCCATATTGCCAGTTCGACCGCTGCGCCTATTGAGGAGATGCCACATTGTCGCGGTCGAAGTACATTATGGGTTCACCAAAAGGGTCCGCTGGAACAGCGAATGTGACCGGCGGCAAACCTGACACTCGGCGCGCATGCATTGTTTCGTAGGCCACCTCCAAGTGACGGGTATACAAAGCCGTATCGAACAGGGGCGTGCTCAGTCGATTTCCTTCAAGACGATGCCTGACAGAATCCAACAGATCCGGATCGGTGGCCAGTTTGATCGCAAGCGCCTCGTAATCCTGCAATGTGGTCGCTACCAGTCCGGGCGTATCGACCGCGTGAAGTAAACTTGCCGCGACTCGCCCCGAGAACGTGTTGCCGGGCAAAGTCAGCACGGGCAGACCTGCCCATAGCGCATCGCTGGCCGTGGTGTGCGCGTTGCAGGGCAGGGTATCCAGGAAGAGACCGGCCGCCCGGTGACGGGCAAGATGATCGGCCAAGGGCATCCGCGGCGCGAAGACGAGTCGATCCGGGTCAATCCCTCTCGCGGCTGCCGCTTTGCGCAAATTGGACTCGGCAAAACTGTTATCGTGCAGCAGCCACAGCACGCTACCGGGCACCGCGTGAAGAATCCGCGCCCACGCATCAAACATCCGAGGCATGATCTTGTAGAGGTTGTTGAAGCAGCAGAACACGAATCCGGCCTCGGGCAGGCCTAGCTCGGCGCGCGTGAACGTCCGATCCGAGATTGTCTTGGTGCGGTCATTTGCCTGATAGCTGTATGGCATCAATGCAATCGCTTCGCGGTAATGGCTCCTGTGCTGCGGGGGGATGACCATGGCATCGCCTAGCATGTAATCGATGTAGTCTGCGCCAAGCGTTCCGGGGTAGCCGGGGAAAGTCATCTGCACCGGCGCCGGACGACGCGCCATAACTCCGTTACGACTTGCACCATTGTAGCCGTTCAGATCGACCAATATATCGATACCGGCTTGCGCTATCGTGGCTGCGGCCGCGTCATCGGACAAGTCACGGATGGATACGATGCGATCCATCGCCTTGTTGATCCGAGCACGTACCGCGCCGCCGTCGTCCCAACCGTTGTCGAACGCAGTGACTTCGAAGCGGCTTTTGTCATGGTTCTCGAAGATTCCAACGCGGAGAAAAGAGATCGAATGGTTGCGAAGCTCGCCCGACAGGTAACCAATCCGGATTCGCTTATCTGTGCGGGGGCCGCAAGATCGTGCAATCTGTGGCTGGGGCGGGTGCGCGAACAGCGTTGAGCATTGTAGCAGGCTGGAAGCGGATTCGGCCACCGCCTGCCATACGAAGGGGCGCGCAGAGAGCTTGCCGGCAGCAAGATCTTGCTCAATTCCAGCGATCAGGCCGTCCATCCCCTCCCAATCACATGCGAGGATCTGCTGTTGTAACAGCCGACCCTTCGTGAAGGCGCCATCAGGCTCGAGCTTCACCGCACGGGCGTAGGCACGCCGAGCCTCTTGATACTGCCCCAATTTGCCGAGGGTTCGGCCCAGTGTGCTCCATGCCGATGCGCTATCGGGATCACGATTCGTGGCCTGTAACGAATCGGCCAATGCCTCGCGAAGTTTGCCCAGCCTCAAACTGGTCTTGGAGCGCTCGGTCCAGCCAGCTGGATTTGTCGGTGCCAATGCAATCGCTTGATCGAAACTTTGTTGCGCGCCGATGAAATCGCGCAGGCTTCTACGGCAACGGCCGAGCAGCAAATGAGCGTCAAAAGAGCCTTCGAATTCGCGCACTGCAAGCACCGCCAAGCGGCACGCCGCAGCCAATCGCCCACCGTTTAACCGCTGCTCAGTCCGGGCCAGCAGGAACGCATGTCGCGCCTCTTTGCGCGCAATATCGGTGTTCTGCCTATCTGGGTGGCGACAAACGGAATTCGCGTCGCTGGTCACGGCGAGCTTTCAGGCAAGCAATCCAAATGCCGCTAAGCCGCGCAAACGCGCGACGCAGGTCCACCGACATCCCGCCCTAGACGGGATAACAGAATCAGGACCGCGTACAGTCGAGATGCCGGCTGCCGTCAGAACCGCGATTGGGGAGCAGTGCTGTGTCTGTGATATCCAGAATCATCACTTCCGGTTCGACCCATGGTGACTTCGGTGCCAAATTGTTCTGAGCCATCATGCTTTCCTTGAGAACTTTGCCCTATTCCGGACTTCCGATACGGGCTTTTCTGTGGTTTGGCAAGCCGATGGATGCGGTTTGTCCTTTTGTTGCTGGACTTAGCGATCGCACGAACAGTAGGCTCATGTACCGGCCAGAATTGGTCGACCAGCAAAGGGCGCGCAGATGAAAAACGGTGTCTATGCGCTGGGCACGCTGGACGGTTCTCCCACTGCGTTGCGCGATGTCGTTGCCATGTTCGGTCCGCAAGCCCCGAGGACGCAAGCACATGATGGGGTGCTTCTGGGTTATGACGGGGGCAAGCCGGTCAACCCGCTCGGCATGGCAGGGGTGGTCAGACTATGTCTTGGCCACATCGAAGTGGGCAACGATCGCCCGGAATCGACGGCTGATCGCATCGCTGGCCGCCTGAGGCACTGCGGGCAAGATGCCCTCCTTGAACCGGGCGAATGGCTTTATGCGGAATGGGATGGCAACGCTCGGACAATGACGCTGGCGGCATCCGAGTGCCTGCGTGATCCATGTTATTTGGCCACTGCGGGCCAACACTTTGCCGTCGCCCCCAGCTTGCCCCACCTCGCCCAGCTGAGCTGGGTGGAGGATTCGCTCGATCCCGCTGCCCTTCTGCGAGCTCTCCGGCCACGCGCCCCGGGGCACGAGAGCCGGCGTGGAACGATGCTGCGACAGGTCATACAATTGCTTCCAGGCGAACGCATGATTTTGAGCGCGCAGGGTGTGGCAATCGAAGCCGTCCGATCCGAGCCGCCGCCACGGCCGCTGGCTTCGTCCGGATTCGCTGAGGCAACTCGCGAACTTGACACGGCAATGGCCAGAATCATGCAACACACCCTTGCGCAAGGCGGCGACGTCGCGCTGCTGTTGAGCGGAGGCCTGGATTCGTCGTTGATCGCAGCGCTGGCTGTTGAACATCGCCTGCCGGGGCAGCGGCTCGTCTGCCTGACATCAGCCGCACCGCCGGACAGCGGGATTCAAGATGAAACGGAGTGGGCGGCCTTGGTGGCAAACCATCTGGGTCTGCCGCTCATTCGGGTGGTTCCCAAGCCGGATGCCAATCTATACGCGCTGAGTCATAAGCGGCTTCGTGGAGCCGGCGGCCCGCTCCTTTCACCGCGCCATTTCCTGTACGATGCGCTTGAAGATCGTGCGCTGGCGGAGGGCGCCTCGTTAATTCTGGACGGCGCATTCGGCGAGATCAACTTATCTGCTTATGGCCGTTTGCAGAGCGACGATCCCTTGCGATCTGCCCTTCGCCAATTGCGCAATAGATTGCGGGGGCCTCTGCACGGACCGGACACGTTCCTCGCTCGCCCCTCCGCTGCGGCTCTTGCCGCGCGCTTCCAGCGCGATCGATCCCCGCAATCGCCCCGCCGCACACAAGGGGCAGTCGGTTTTCCAAAGGGTTTTGAAAAGTCAGCTTACCGCACGACTGACGCGGCCGACCCGCGGTTACGTTACGCATTCCCGTTCAGAGACCGTGCGCTCTGCCGGACCATGGCAGCCTACCCGGCATCATACCTCATGCACGCCGGGATGGATCGCGCGCCCATTCGCGCTCTTCTGCAAGGTCGCTTGCCCGACTGTGTGGTCCGCCGACAATCGAAGATGCCATTTTCGCCCACGTACTATTCCATGCTCGCATCCCAAGCCGGGAACGCACGCAAGCGAATCCCGGCGCAGAAGACTGCCGGTGCTGACGAGTGGCTGGACCTCGATTGGCTTGAGCTGCAACTTGAAGCAGCGGCCAATGGTGCGCCGCTGAGGCCTGAAACCTGGGACCAGGTTCACGTAACTGCCATGTTCGCGGACTTTGTTCGCTGGTGGCGAACCGAGCGATCAAACGCCTGATGGGGAAATCAGTCTGCTGGCTCGATCATTTCCAGTTTCGACATGGTTTCGGTCAGCTGCGCCACCGACTCAGCGCAGTGAGCCTCTTCCACCTCGAACTTTTCCATCAATGCAGTGGTCAAAGACTCGCTGTCCTGGGCCGTTTCCAGCACGCGCCAAGCCTCGCTCGCGGTCTCGTTCAAAGCCACGTAGCGACCGCTTTCGATATGGATCATCACAAATCTGTCCTCGATCTGCGTGCCAACCCAATCGCTGCGCCGAATCCATTTTGCCATAGCTGACCTCATATCCCCAAAGAACCGAACCATTGTCTGGTGCCACTGCCAAGCCCTGCCATCGCGACGGAACGCCGACGGGTGACATCGGCGAAGCCAAGTGACCGTGTTTCGCTCCTAAAGCCTGTATACCGCAATTGGCAACGACCTTGGCGCATCCGTTGTCCGGAGCATCGCGGCAAGCCAGTGAGTGGTCATTCGCACGTGGCAAACGCAAAGCAACATAAGCCGCGCACCCTCCTGCAATCACACCGCGTTCAGCGCGATCTGTCCACCATATCACGCGATCGGGGTCGGAGGAGGTGGGCAGCCAGCAGGTCTGGCGCCGCCCGAACCAACGGTATCGGTTGCGCGCAGTCCAGCGATAACCTCGATCACGCACAGTGCGGGGGATCAGGCGCAGCAAGGCTGCCATCCTCTCAGGCCGCCTAGCTCGATCAGCACGCGGCAAATCGCCTCGGATTCCGTGCGAGCGATCCCGTCGATTGCGACGATCATGGTTTCCATCGCAACGGCATCAAGCGCGTTCATTGCATAGACTGCGCGGCCCCTTGGCAGGCCATGATCCGCCGACCGGCGCGGGCGAAGACTCAGGTGCTACGCCTTCAACCCGATAGAGGCTGTGCTCCAACACCGGCAGGCCGCCAGGATGCAGCATCTGCACGAATGCACCAATCCGAGCGCGAAATCGTTCACGGGGATAGAAGACAGGGATGTCGTTAAGCATCCGTGGTTCCACTTCAAGCGGCCGGCGAGTCAACACTGCCATACAGAAAATGGCGTCGTACGGCCCACGCGATGCAATCGAATCCGATGTCGGATTGAGGAAGCAAATGTCAGGATCGGGCGGCAATCGGCGGCAAGCCCTTAGCTTTGCACGATTGATCCCTGCGCCCACAATGGTGGCCGCAGGGATAACTCGCTTAAGGCTGAGCACCTCCTCGCCGGCCGAGCAGCCGAACGACAGGATCCTGGACGGGCTTTGTCCGAGAGAACTTCGACTGCGGCGGTAAACAGTCGCGAGTAACGATCCTTCCAAGTCAGCCTTATATCTTGGTGGAAGACGTCACGATGCCGCATGCGCGTGGTCAATTCCGCCCGAGCGTCAAAACTGGCAAGCAAGCAAATTGCATGCCTCCGCATGGCGTTTCGCAAAACCGGCAATCATGCCAGCGTTGCCAAGTGGGCAGAGAGCGAACGATCGCGGCCGTCAAGGCGGCGAACCTCCATCACGGGTCCCGGTAACTCGACAGAACCAATGCGATTGTAGGACCGATCGAGAAAAATGACTTCCCCGGGCGCTTCATCACGCACCTCACGCTCCAAGATCGCAGACGCACCGACCACGATCATGGCGTCGTCAACCGACAAGCCGCGTGTCATTCTATCGCATACTTTGATTGCCCGTCCATCGGTGCCGATCAATTCGCCTCTGCCAGAGCCACATGTCATGATTGTCCCATCCTCCAGCAGCGCCAAGCTGTGGCAACCCTGCCCCTTCAGCGGGATAGTACCAAGCCTGCACCAACCTTCGCTGAAAATGGCAATTTCGCTGTCGCGGCCAGTCCGTTGGCTATCGTTGTGTAGCAGCAGGTAACGCTGAGAGCCGATCGCGAGTAAGGAATTGGCGTGAACGTAGCGGGCGCCGGACCCCGGCTCAAGGTTGGGGAGGGGATAGATCACTTCGGGTCCGCCACCGTCTAGTGCGAAGCGCAACAAGCGTTGATTATAGGTGTCGGCTACCAGCAGACTTCCGTCGACAAGATCGATTTGATGGCAACCGTTGTCGAGTTCCGCCGCGATCACCTTGGCGCTGGTCACTCGTCCGGCTTCATGCTCGATCTGCACCAGCCGCCCGCGATTGGACCGAAAGCGCGGTCGGTCGCAGGCCTCGAATGCCCAAATCGTGCCCGGCCCGACCGTGATGCCGTAGAATTGCCCATGCGCGATCAACCGACAACCAGCAGGACCGACTGCAAAAAGCCCTTGGCGACTTGCAGCGATGTGCGCGAACCCCCTGAGATCAGGGTCGGCGATCCTGACAGTTTGAGTGGCATAGGCATGGCCGGCGATGGCCATTCGGATGCGGTAGCTTTGCTGATCGGCAATCATGGTCCGAAGGCGACTTATCATTCTTACGTTCGCAGCAGAACGAATTGTTTGACGCTGCCGAAACAAATGCGACATGTCGAAGGTGTGGCAACCCTTTCACCAGTTTGCGTGCGCATTGGCGCGACCGAAACGTCGTTTGGCGATGCCGCCAGTGCGGCGCTCGAGTTCACCCAGACTTGCGCCTTGGTCTGTCGCGGGGCGCTTGATCCGGCATTGGTCGCACGGCTGACAACCGCGTGCGCAAAGAGCACTTTCGTTTCGGATCAGGTCGAAGGGTTGGGCCACCGGATGATCGAGCGACCCCCGCTCGCCGGGACGATGCTGACACTGTTGTTGCATCGCAAACCCTTGTTTCGGTGGCTTGAGACGGTGACCGGATGCGAACCGATCCGCGCAATCGAAGGGCGGGTGGTGCAAACCTTTGCGGTGAGCGGGGACGAACTGGAGTGGCACGATGATATGGGGGGAAACATCAGGCGCCATCTAGGCGTGACTATCGCCTTGGACTCGCCGCTGTATGACGGCGGGGAATTCGAGTTGCGTCCTGTCGGGGGGGATCCCCTTGTTTGTTTCAAGCATGATACTGCCGGAACAATGCTGGTGTTCAAGGTTGGAGCCGGATTGGAGCACCGCGTCCGCGCGCTTGTGTCAGGTGGGCCACGCGTGGTCTATACTGGCTGGTTTACGGGCTGACCGCGGAACACCTGCAACAATTGCGCGATCCGGCCGATATCGGACAGCACCTTTAGGTCCAGACCGAGAAGTTCTGGCACGCGAGGCCGATGCCGATGCCTCAGGAGTGCAACCACTGCATCGAGGCCCGATAATGTCTCGGCCTTGCCGCGGTCCAGTACCGTAAGGGCGCCGAGTGGGGCCTGCATACATTGTTGCGCACTCGAGACGGCTTGAAAACGACGTTCGCTTTCGTCGGACCCATACCGTTGGAACCAGCCGCCAGGCAGGCCGCTAACCGTCACAAGATCGTCCACCACTTCCAAGTGCACGGCATCGTCGGCGACGATCCGCGCCCCGGCTGCTACCGCTTGCGCCAGCCACATCGATTTGCCCGCGCCCGATGCTCCCGCCACTGCGACAGCCGACTGGGATCCTGGGAAAATCGCTGCTGCTGCATGCAATACGATGCCCCCGCGCGCCCACAGCAGCGCAGGCAAGGCAGTGGCGATCAGCATCTCGGCAAGGTGTTGGGCATCGGCACCTGGTGCAGCATTGACGATGATGCGGTTGCGATCGACGCATGTATAGACCGCAAGGTCGGGCATTTCGAATGCAAAGCGGTCGACGGACGAAACGCGATATGGCGCGTCAACAATCGGAGCAGCCCATGCCGGCACAGTCCCGCGTTCAACCGTAATCGTGGCGGGCCCATCGAACTCCCCCGCAGCGCCGATTACCGGGATGGCCGACCTGATAGTCAGCCCAAAACCGCCAACTGTGATCAAAGGGGCTTGATGTCGAACGCCAAGCAGATGCGGCGTTGGTCGCTGCCATGGGCAAATGTGCGATGGTAGGCATGAGACGGGAACAGCAGCAGCAGACCGGCCTCGGGCCTGATCAAGGTTTCGCCGAAAGCCGCCGCAGCTTCCTTACCGACAGCCTCATCAGGCAACCCGAACGCTATACAGCCACCCTTGCCGGTGCCTTGGCTCACCGCATCCGGGACATCGATGTAATAAACGCCGCTCATCCAGCCGCCTTGGTGAACGTGCCACTCTTCGAACCCCTCGGCGTCTGTGAGCACGCACCAGTTGTGCAACCGCGCAACAGCCGGGCGCATGTTCGTCCAGGGTTCGTCGTACGCGTCAAGCGTGGCGACATGGGCCAACACTGCTTCGCGGATACTGCCCTGAAGCGCCGCAATCGCAATCGAACTGGGAAATGCCGGTTCATCTATCCGCCAGGTTTCGGTTGAGGCTGTGCCATAGCGGTTGAAACGCAGATCGGGGTGCCGGGCCAATTCCGCTTTCACCGCTGCATTGAGCGCGGTGATCGAATCCCACGATGGCGGCGAAGTCAGCAAGTCGCGAAAGAGAAACCTGTCGAGCCCCACAGCGGCACGCGCCTGATCCATCTGCCCGAGCTTTGCAAATGCGAGCGCGCGCGCCACCATAAGTCGTGAATGCCCAACGCCGCGCGCGAGCAGACGCTCGGCAGTCAGCAGGATGTCGCCGGGTGTCCCTGCCTCAAGATCAAGTGCCGCCAATCGCTTGTAGGCGTTGGTATCCCGAGGGTTTGCCTCCAGGGCTTCGACAAGAGCATTTCGGGCCTCGGTATCTCTCCCTTGCCGGCGGAGCGCCTTGCCCAGCACGGCGAGAGCGCTGGCTCGTTGATATTCATCTTCTGCCAGTTCCAGCGAGCGCAGGGCAGCAGCTTCCGCACGCCGGTCGTCTGCCGGGGTCTCAAGCGAAATGTAGGCTTCACCCAGATACCAAGCGAGGTCGGCATCGGGCGCTTCGGCCAGAAGGCCCGTTAACATTTCTATCGCTTCGACGAAGCGATCTTGCGTGAAGAGCAGAACCGCCAGTTTCGCCCGCAACGCCACCGCGCCTGGGTTCGCGGCCACTGCCTGCTGCAAAAGCGCTACCTCGTGCGTCTTCGCCAGCGCAATTGGCGGCTCGATATCGAGAGTAAAGGACCGCGTCATCTCCGCCGCTCTATCGAAGTGACGCTCTTGAGTCCACGAGCAGTGCCTCGACAGCGGCCGCCTTTTGCGCTGGCGTCTGATCAGGAGTGGCGGAAGCCGGTGGCAAGGTGTGAATTGCGATCCGCTGCGCTGCCAAGAACAGGTGCCGCGTTCGCTCCGCAAAATCAGGCAGCTGGCGCATCCATCGTGGCCGGAATTGCTGTCGTGCCAGCGCCGCAGCCGAATCTGCCGGGCCCGCAGCAACCGGCGCATTCTGCAACAGGATCAGGTGCGTAAGTGGAATGGACTGATCCTGTGGAAGAGCGGGCGGGGTCACCAGCACCTTGTCGTATGGGTCAGGCATATTGCCATGTTGGACCAGCCGGATCGCAGGTCGGCCCGGAAGCAGCCGGGGCAACTCGCCATCCAGGCTGGGTACGAGCACGCTCAGGTCGTCCGAGATGAGGCGCCCGCCGCGCTCTACCAGCGCATGGCAAAGGGTGGATTTGCCTGCGCCGCTGCGTCCTGCCAGTAAGACTGTGCCGAGATCCATCGCCACTGCCGATCCATGAAGCGGTATGTGCCCGCGCCAGGCAAGCAGAAGAGCGGCGACGGTACCATAGAAGGCGAGCGGTAACGTGTCCGGACCGGCCCAGCGCACTAACCTTCCATCGAACATGTCGAAAACCGCGCCAGCGCAACGAAATCGCGTACCGTCTCGGAAAATTTCCCCGTTCTGGAACGGCTGCCCGCCACCACGCGGCGGCAGGCTGGCGACGCGTTCCACCGCCACATCGGCTGGCTGACCGTTGTCCATGGCGCTGGTGAACAGCGGCAAGGGGGTATCCGAATGCCAGCGTAGGCCGAAGGCAAGCGCAAAGAACGGTTGGCTCATGGTTGAGCGCCGTCAGGCTGCTTCGAGACGAGAGACATCGGCCGTCAGCAATGTCCCGCGGCGACGCAGCCGGATCTCCAAACGCTCCCCGGGGATAGTCTCGATCGGCTTGACTAGCGGCGTATAGGGCACGCCCCACGACGATTCTGGGCCTTCCACAAACGGATCATTCTCGAGCACTTCGCCATTGCCGAAATCCAGCGCGATCCACTGCACGATGCCGTCGATCCTCCCACCGCGCGATTCGACGATCAATGTTTCGGACGTTGGCCCGAACGGCGGCGGACTGTCATAATCCATGCACATGCCCGATACGGGATCGGTCAAAGGCTGCAAGCGTTGGCTCTTCTGCTTGCGTAACGCAACGTTCGGCCGGGAAAACACCTCGAACGGCGAAAGATCGAAACCCTCCACGTCATCAAGCCGAATGTCCGCTGGCGCGGTATGATCGGTGACAAGGGTGTAGCGAACCCGGGCGCGTGGCGGCAATGACGGCGCGCCTGGCACCAGCAACCGCTCCCGCGCATCGGTCAGCGCCGCAGTCACCCCTTCGCAAAACAGCTTGGAGCCGAAAATCTCGTGGATCACGAGGTCGGCCGGGGCAGGCAGATCCTCAGGCACTGTGAGCAGTGTCGAACGCTTGCGGATGAGCGTAATCCGGTCTGCGAAACCATTCCGCTGAATGATTTGCGCGGCCGCAGCTGCGATCATCGGATGTTCTTCACACGTTACCACACGGGCTCCGGCACGGGCACAGAGCATCGCCAGCAATCCAGCCCCGCTGCCAATTTCAAGCACGAGCATGCCTGGCTTCACCATCCGCTCAATCGCGGTAGCGTAAGCCTGGTTACGGGCTTGGTCGAGCAGCATGGGTATATGAAAGATGGGAATTCCGACCGACAGCGTGGCAGCGACGTCAGTGCGGATCCCAGTGCTATCCGGCGCGGCTTTCAGGGCAGCGTGGCCAAGGGCAAGCGCGTCGTCATGCAGGCCCTGATCCCGCAGGAGGGCGCACATCGTTGCCATCGCCAAGGGATCTGCGCGCAGCTGCGGGTAACGATCCAGAATGTCGCTCATTTAGTCTCATCTCGAATTCGCATCGATCTATTGCTCATGGCAGTTGCCAATTCCTTGGCCGGCGGACGCCTGCTATCCGCAACAACGCCCCCGCCCGCTATACGAATCCACCAGCTATCGCTACCACGGGCGGGCAAGGGTTTGGGAGTTAACCGAGAATGGCCGCGTTGTGGCTGGCAATCCAGCGGAAAGTGCGGGTGGCGCGGCAGCAGTCGTGGATAGTGCTCGCGCTTTTTCCGATTGCCTGGCTAGCGATTGCTCTTGCCGCCTTGCTAATTCTCATCGTGCCGTTCCGCCGCATGGCTCCATGGCTTGGCCGCAACCATGGCGCGGTGGCGCTAACCCCGCTCGGCGATAAGCAGACCGACGCGCGCGCCTTGCACATCGCGAAAGCTATGGCCATTGCCGCCCGCAATGCCCCGTTTCGTTCGGACTGCCTGCCGCAGGCCCTCGCTGCGGTTTTCCTGTGCATGCTTGCGCGTATACCGACGGCTCTGCACCTAGGTGTGGCAACCGACATGGCCGGTGCAAAGCGGCGGCTTGATGCGCATGCCTGGGTCCAGTCTGGTCAGGTTAATGTGACCGGCGACGCGAATAGTCCCAAGCGTTTCGGCGCTGTCGCCTGCTTTGTGCGGACGTGAATGGCGAGGCCCCCTTACTGACGATCGGCAGCAATTGGCAAAGCCCTTAAGGGGCATGTGACCAGCTTAAAAAGTCGGCTCTGCGCTAGACAATGTGTCGCTGTTGCAGCGTAAGCAAAATACCATTTTTCTGTCATTCCGTTCCCGCATAGGAACCCAAACGAAAGTAACTTCAGGAGAGGCTTGAACTCCGGGCGCGAAATGGGAACTTTCCTCAGGCGAACTTCGCACGGTTCGATTGCCCAATTCAAGCAGGTATCTGATTTAATGATCCTTTATGGAAATCATCTGCCAGAGCCTGGTGTGGTTATCATCCACTTTCGCGACTTTGACGTGACCCCCAGCTTTCCCTTAGCGGGGATTAGAGCCGGGTGGTTGTTTTTCGCATGAGCGCGGTTGAAGCAGGCCTTTGATTATCCAGTTCGGCGGCGAACTCCGCCGCGTAATCGCTCATCGGTGAGCCGCTTCGCACCGTCGGGCGCGCGAGCATTGCAGCCCAAGGCCTGCGATTCGATTGCGGCGACGAAGTAAGTTTCGACTGCGAGAGCGGGACAGGGATCGGCTGGGTCCCGGGCCCATCGTGGCGCGCTGTGCTGACAGTCTCTTTCTATGGCTCGGTCGCAGCGATCAGGCTAGCAATGCGCGGGATGCTGCCGCTGCATGCGTCCTCGGTCGTTCTGCACGACAAGGCATGGTTATTTGCGGGGGCTTCGGGCGCCGGCAAATCGACCTTGACTGCCAAATTGCTGAAGGCTGGTGCACGCCTGCTGGCCGACGACCTGACCCCGCTGACGCTGGCACCCACGCCGGTCGCGTGGCGCGGGCGGCCCGCGTTGCGCGCCACCCGGACAGCTTTGCCGGCATGGCTACCGACGGTTCGCCCGAGCCGACCGATGGCGGACGCGGCGAGCTGCTCCTGCGCCCCGTGTCACGCGCCGCCGACAACGGCTGGCCGATGGGGGGGGAACTCTTTTGCTCGCCGATGCGCTCAGCGATAGCCCTGGCCCGGGTCACCGCGCGATGGCTTATGGCACGATCCTATTCCGTCCGCGCATCCTGACCGCACTTCCCCAACGTGCCGAAATCCATGCCAATCTGCTCGCCCTCGCGCGTGAGGTGCCGATGGCCGTGTTGCCACCAGTCATAGCCGGTAAGCCGCTGCTTGAGCGCCTGTAATCCATCGGCTATCGCCGTTACCGCACACTTGGCCGTGGAGTTGGACCCGCGAGAAAAGCAAGCTGCATAGGATTGGATTTGCTCACCGCTGTTGATCATGCAAGAGCAAATTGGGGGATGCAGAGCTTGATGAGCCCGATTTTCGCCTTGTTGTGGAGCGACGCTCACGAAGCGGCAGAGATTGCCGCCCATCTTGACGCGTCCGCCTGGCAGGCGGTCGACTGGCACGCCGCCCAGCATCGGCTGCGCCCATTGCTCCACTGCCGCGCCGTCGAGGGGAAGTGGGACGTTCCCACCGATTGCGCGCAGCGCTGGAAGAAGAACTACCAGCGATCGGCCCGGCGCGCGCTTTACCAGAGGGCAACACTCGCCCGGATCGCCCGGAGCTTCGGGCAGAACGGCGTTACGGCCGCCGCGCTCAAGGGCGGCGCGTTCGTGTGGTCGGGAACGATAGACCCGGCCGTGCGGCCGATGCGCGATCTCGACCTGTTGGTGCGCCCCGACGATGCCGACCGGGCGAGCGCGCTGCTGAACGCGCTTGGCTTCCACCAGCAGGGCTCGTCACGGCCTTCCGGCAAGCATCTTCCGGCCTTCACGGACGGCCAAGTGGTGCTGGAGTTGCACCTGCGTATCCTCGATACGCAGGATGCCGCAAGCGCAGCACGCGAGGCAGGCTTTGTCGAACGCGCATGGCAGCGCAAGGTCGCTTCCGCTGTGACGGGGATACAGGCCTTGTCCGCCACGGACACGCTGCTGCACCTGATCCTGCATGCGGTGCTTGATCACCAGTTCAACAACGGCCCGCTGTTGCTTGTCGATTTGCCCGCGCTTGTGCAGCCTGGAGCAATCGACTGGCCACTGCTATGGCAGGAAGCCCAACAGCTTGAAGCCGTCCGGGCATGCCAACTGGCTTTGGCGCTTGGGGAACGACTGTGTGCGTTACCGGTCGAATGGTGCGGCCACGAGCCCTCTGATCTGACCGACGACGAGCTCGACGCGGTAAGGCGGCTGATGCTTGTCGATATGGAGCACCGCGCTGCGGTCGGCTGGCCCGGGCAATTGCTCCGCTACCCGGCAAAACGCTGGCCGGGGCAGCTGAAGGCCATGATCGCGAGACGCGGCACGAAAGGACATGCGGATCGGACAGCCGAGAGCGGCGAGCCGGGCCTCGGCGCGGCGCTCTCCTACGCTATCGGCGCCGAAGGTCGCGCACGGATTGCCGACGCGGTCCGCCTGTCGTTCTGGTTGAAGCGTTGAAGGAGCACAGCCGCGCCTGAGCAAGGCAGGCTTGCCTCCTCTAACCGTATACCGCCGGGGCGGGAGGACTGGCCACCTTCGCTTGGTCGAGATCGATAATCCGGTCAGCCATGGCGAGGCTCGCTGGCCGATGGGTGATGATGATCACCGTGCGGTCCTTCAGCGCGGCTATCGCCGCTTCGACGAAGGCGGCTTCGCCTTCGAGATCGTACATGCTGGTGGCTTCATCGAAGATGTAAATCGGGGGATCACGGTAGAGAGCACGGGCCAGCGCGATGCGCTGCTGCTGTCCCCCCGACAATCGCACCCCGCTCTCGCCGATCACCGTGTCGAGCCCCTGCGGCAACCGCTGGATGAAATCCCACGCCTGCGACAGACGCGCGGCATGCTCGATCTTTTCCGGCGAGCGATCCTCGGCATCGAAGATGATGTTCTCGCGGACCGTGTCATCCATCAGCAGGGGGCGCTGCGGGACATAGCCGAACTGGCGCCGCAAGGACTGCACCTGAAGCCCGGAAATATCCTCCCCGTCCAGCGTGATCCGCCCCGCTTGCGGATCGTAGAAACGCAGGAGCAGCCGGATCAGCGTGGACTTACCGATTCCGTTGGACCCGGTCAGCGCAACCACCTCCCCCGGTGCGATGGCGAGATCGAGGCCGGTAATCACCGGCGGGCGCCCCTTGTAGGCGAAGGAGACCCCTTCGAACGCGATTCCGCCCTTGGCACGGTCAACCACCATGCGCGCGGCGTAGCCCTGCTCGCCCGGTTCGGCGAAGACCGCTTCGAGACGGGCCATCGTCCCGCGCGCCGACTGGAGCGCGCCGTAAAGGTCGGCAAGGCCGCTCGCCGGGCGGGTCAACAGGGCGGCATAAAGCAGAAATGCGAAGAGTTCGGCAGGGGTGCGCGCGCCCGCGGCGACCTGATCGCCGCCGACTACCAGAATGCCGATCGCCGCAAGGCCCGCGAGCAACCCAGCCAGCGGGCTGAGCAAAGCCGCCACCCGGGCGCGCTTCAGGGCCAGACGGCGCGACTCCTCGCAAGCGGCGTCATAGGCGCTCTTGCGCGCGGCTTCGGTGCCGAAGGCCTTGATGGCCGGCATGAGGTCAAGATCGCGCCGCGCCAGCGAGAACATTCGCACGTCAGCGAGACGCGCCGCCATTGCCAGAGCCCGCAGGCGCCGCCCGCTCAGTTTCATCATCAGCAGGAAGATCGCCAGCAGGATCGGCAAGGCGAGGGTCAGGACCGGATCGATCACGAACAGCAGGATCAGCGCACCGACTGCGGTCATCACCAAGGCGGGCACGGTCGCGAGCGTTTGCGTGAGAAAACCGCTGAGCTGCGAGGCATCATAGGTCGCCAGCGACAAAAGATCGCCTGACTGTGACTCATCGTGAAATGCGATCGCCAGTGACATCAGGTGGTCATGCGTGTCGCGCCTCAGACCGGCAAGAATGCGGCCGGAAGCCAGCTCGGAAACGATCAGGACGAAGATGCTGAGCACCGCGATGGCGATCAATGCCGAGACCAGCAAGGTGACCGTCAAGCCCGGGTTCTCAGACACCTGCCCCCCAATCACGCTACCAAGGAAGGACCCCGCCAGCCACGGCACGGCAAGGCTAGCCAGTGCGCCGAAAGCCGAAAGTCCGCTGATAAGGGCAAGCTCGGGCAGGAAAGGCCGGGCGCGGGCCCTCAGAAACGCTGCCTTCATCGCGGCTGCGTCGGTTGGCAGAAGCTCATCGATGGCAGACCGCCCCATGTTCTGACTGTTGCCCGGATATCGGCAGATCTCTTCGCCATCATGTCAGCCTTTGCTCCGGCACGATCCTTAGAGCAGCTTGGGCATGAGCGCCAGCATGGCTCATATCAGCGACTAGCGAGAGCCTGTGCCCAATGCCCTCTAGCGCGCCATCCGCAGGCAATGCCCATGCCGCGTCAAGCTCAGACGCCTCTATTGAGCCCGCGCAGCCGCTCGACCGCGGCGACAAGATGCCTGTCGCTCGCCGCGACGACGGCGGGCGAGGCGCTTTGCCGCGGCGCGCGTTGGTGCGGATCGAACCGCTTGAAGGATTCCTTCGCATCGCGGGACAGCGCGGAGGCGATGGCGGCCTGCTCGGCGGTATCGGGATCGATCCCGAAATGCGGCAAAATGCGCGCGTGGATAGCCTCGGGAATTTCGGCATAGTCGACGAATATCCCGCCGCCGATCCCGGCATGGTCGGCTGCCCTGTGGCACGTTGCGGCCAAGACGCGTGCCGTAAAGTCGAGCCCCGGCAGCGCATCGGGTTCATCCACCCCGACCAGTTCCGCTTGCGGACCGGGCAACGTCTGCAAGCCCGGCATCCGTTCGTGAGACATCAGCACCTCGCGCGGGTCGCGGTAGAGGAAGATCCACGGCGTTTCGGGAAAAGCGGCGCGCAGCAGCGGCAGCGCGCCGACGTGCCAGCAATCGGCCTTGAGGAACCGGCGGCGCACCGCTCCGCCCCGCGCGCCGGCAAGCGCTCCGATCATCCCGCGCAGCAGAGCAATACGGGTCTCGAAGGCAATATCGGAGTGGGCCGCGCAGAATTGTAGCAACGCGTCGAAGGGCGCGGGCTCTGACAGGACGACCTGCCCCGGCATTGAGGCGAGCGCCCGTGCGACAATCGTCGAACCGCAGCGCGACATGTGGAGCACCAGCCCGTCCAGCCCCGGCCCCGTCTCGACGGCGACGTGCGTCAGCGCGTCGAGCTGCGTGCGCCACCGGAAGAGCCGCGAAACCGGGTGATGGCGTGCCCGGCGCAGGTGGTCGTCGAAGAACGGCGCATCGAAGGGCGCGGAGCCGTAATGGGCCCATTCGACCATCACCTGCTCGCCCTCGGTGACAAGGCCGGCCGGGAGCCACAAGGGCGAGAGCCGTCCCTCGGCAATCGCGTTGTGCAATTCGGGCCGAGCGTAACCCGGCGCATCGGGCCGCAGAGCCTCAAGCAGCGCATCCGCGGCAGGCCCTATCCCGCAACGCTCCGAAAAGGCGCACAGCGCCGCGATCGCATCGGCGCGCGCCAGCATGGCGATGCGATCCAGCTCCTGTGGCGCTTCGGCGAGCGCACTGCGCAAGGCCGCAAGCGCCGCCGGATCCGGAATGGGCGGTTGATAGGCCGAAACGCTTGATCCATAGTCCATAGGGGGGTCTAACCCGACCTGCCGCCGGAGAACAATGCCCGATCATGCGCCCTAACCCCGCTCCGGTTTCCGCAACGCTCGACGGTCTGCCCGATCGCCTGCGACTGCCGCTCGCCTTCGATGCGCAGCGCATGGCAGCCGAAGTGGCCCAGATCGCCGAAGACGACTGGATCGCGCATTTTGTCACCCAGAATTATGAAGGCGGGTGGAGCATCTTGCCCCTGCGATGTAAAGCTGGGGCTACGCACCCGATCATGATGGCGGTGTCCGATCCCTCGGCCAGCGCCTTTGAGGAAACCCCCTGGCTGAAGCGCGCGCCCTATCTGCAAGAGGTGCTTGGC
>JAIYEK010000136.1 GCA_027487015.1 Erythrobacteraceae bacterium
GCCCAGGGTCTCTATGACCCCGCCAACGAACATGACGCCTGCGGCGTCGGCATGGTTGCGCATATCAAGGGCGAGAAAAGCCATGCGATCATCACCAGCGCGCTCGAGATTCTCGAAAATCTCGACCACCGCGGCGCGGTCGGCGCAGACCCGCTGCTGGGAGACGGCGCGGGGATTCTCATCCAGATTCCCGATCCTCTGATTCGCCGCTGGGCCGAGGCGGAAGGCCACGATCTGCCGCAGCCCGGCGACTATGCGATCGGCATGTGCTTCCTGCCGCAGGACGCCGCCGCGCGCGATTTCGTCAAGGCGCGGATGGAGGCCTTCACCGCCAAGGAAGGCCAGCGTTTCATCGGCTGGCGCGAGGTGCCGACCACGCCCGCAGGCCTCGGCGCGGCGGTTATCGCCTCGATGCCGGTGATCGAGATGGCGGTCATCGCGCGCGGGGCCAACTGCGCCGATCAGGACGCCTTCGAGCGCAAGCTGCTGACGATCCGCAAGCAGGTGCAGAACCCGCTCGCGCAGCTCGCCGAAAAGCACAGCCTCCCGGACGTTGTCGAAACCTACATCCCGAGCTTCTCGACCCGCACTGTGGTCTACAAGGGGCTGCTGCTGGCGACGCAGGTCGGCTCGTTCTACGATGACCTGCGCGATCCTGCCTGCGTCTCGGCGCTGGGCCTCGTGCACCAGCGCTTCAGCACCAACACCTTCCCCAGCTGGCGGCTCGCGCACCCGTTCCGCTTCATCGCCCACAATGGCGAGATCAACACGGTGCGCGGCAACGTCAACTGGATGAACGCCCGCCGCCGCACGATGGAAAGCGAGCTGCTGGGGCCGGATCTCGACAAGATGTGGCCGATCATCCCGCACGGGCAATCGGACACGGCCTGCCTCGACAACGCGCTCGAACTGCTGATCGCGGGCGGATATTCCCTCGCCCACGCGATGATGATCCTCATCCCCGAAGCCTGGGCCGGCAATGCGCTGATGAACCCCGAGCGGCGCGCCTTCTACGAGTATCACGCCGCGCTGATGGAGCCGTGGGACGGCCCGGCCTCGGTGTGCTTCACCGATGGTCGCCAGATCGGCGCGACACTCGACCGCAATGGGCTCCGGCCTGCGCGCTTCTGCGTCACCAAGGACGACATCGTCTGCCTCGCCTCGGAAAGCGGCGTGCTGCCGTTCCGCGAGGAGGATATCGACCGCAAGTGGCGCTTGCAGCCGGGCAAGATGCTGCTGATCGACCTCGAACAGGGCCGCATCATCGAGGATGACGAGCTCAAGGCCGATCTCGCCGAGGCCGAGCCCTATGCCGAGTGGCTGCATCAGGCGCAGTACAAGCTTGAAGACATCACCGATGTTGTGCCCGAACTTGCCGCGATCCCGGCGGAAGAGGGCACGCTGCTCACCCGCCAGCAGGCCTTCGGCTACACGCAGGAAGATA
Source organism: Erythrobacteraceae bacterium (assembly GCA_027487015.1). Taxonomy (GTDB): domain Bacteria; phylum Pseudomonadota; class Alphaproteobacteria; order Sphingomonadales; family Sphingomonadaceae; genus Erythrobacter. The sequence goes on from JAIYEK010000136.1 coordinate 1,445, forward strand.
TCAGCCGCTTCCTCGAGCCGATGGCGGTGGATGCCGACGATCCGATCGGCTCGATGGGCACCGACACGCCGATTGCGGTGCTGAGCGACCGCGCGCGGCTGCTCTACGACTATTTCAAGCAGAACTTCGCGCAGGTCACCAACCCGCCGATCGATCCGATCCGCGAAGAGCTGGTGATGAGCCTTACCTCGATGATCGGCCCGCGCCCGAACCTCTTGGGCCGCGATGCGGGGACGCACAAGCGGCTCGAAGTCGACCAGCCGATCCTCACCAACGAGGATCTCGCCAAGATCCGCTCGGTGGAAGAAGCGCTCGACGGCGCATTCCGCTGCGCCACGATCGACATCACCTGGGATGCCAAGAGCGGGGCCGAAGGCCTTGAAATGGCGCTGAAGGAAATGTGCTGGGCCGCGACCGAGGCGGTGCTGCAGGACCACAATATTCTCGTCCTCAGCGACCGCGGCCAGTCCGAGACGCGCGTGCCCATGCCTGCGCTGCTGGCGACCGCTGCCGTCCACCACCACCTCGTCCGGCAGGGCCTGCGGATGAACGCCGGCCTCGTGGTCGAAACCGGCGAGGCGCGCGAGGTGCACCACTTCTGCGTGCTCGCAGGCTACGGCGCGGAGGCGATCAACCCCTATCTCGCCTTCGAGACGCTGGAGGCCCTGCGCGCTAAGCGGCACTCCGATTTGCCTGCCACCAAGGTGCAGCAGAACTTCATCAAGGCGATCGGCAAGGGCATCCGCAAGGTCATGTCCAAGATGGGCATCTCGACCTACCAGTCCTATTGCGGCGCGCAGATCTTCGATGCGGTTGGCCTGTCCACCGCCTTCGTCGAGAAGTATTTCACTGGCACCGCGACCACCATCGAAGGCATCGGCCTTGCCGAAGTCGCCGAGGAAGCGCTGCGCCGCCATGCGCAGGCTTACGGCGACAACCCGCTCTATGACGGGATGCTCGATGTCGGCGGCATCTACCAATATCGCCTGCGCGGCGAGGAGCATGCCTGGACGCCGCAGAACGTCGCCCAGCTCCAGCACGCCGTGCGCGGCAATGACCCGAAGAACTATGCCGAGTTTGCCGCCAGCATCAACGAGCAGTCCGAACGCCTGCTGACGATCCGCGGATTGCTCGAGTTCAAGAAGGCCGACCAGCCGATCCCGCTCGAGGAAGTCGAACCCGCGTCCGAAATCGTGAAGCGCTTCTCGACCGGTGCGATGAGCCTTGGCTCGATCAGCCACGAGGCACACTCCACCATGGCGATCGCGATGAACCGCATCGGCGGGCGCTCGAACACTGGTGAGGGCGGGGAGGAGCCGTTCCGGTTCAAGCCGCTGGCGAACGGCGATTCGATGCGCAGCCGCATCAAGCAGGTCGCCTCGGGCCGCTTCGGGGTGACCACCGAATATCTCGTCAATTCCGACGACATCCAGATCAAGATGGCGCAGGGCGCGAAGCCCGGCGAGGGCGGTCAGCTACCCGGCCACAAGGTCGACAAGCGCATCGGCGCAGTGCGGCATTCGACCCCGGGCGTGGGCCTCATCAGCCCGCCGCCGCACCACGACATCTACTCGATCGAAGACCTCGCGCAGCTGATTCACGACCTGAAAAACGTGAACCCGGTCGCGCGGATTTCGGTCAAGCTGGTGTCTGAAGTCGGCGTCGGCACGGTCGCGGCGGGCGTCTCCAAGGCGCGCGCGGACCATGTGACGATCGCGGGCTATGACGGGGGCACGGGCGCTTCGCCGCTGACCTCGCTGACCCACGCGGGTTCGCCGTGGGAGATCGGCCTTGCCGAGACCCAGCAGACGCTCCTCCTCAACGATCTGCGCGAGCGGATCGCGGTGCAGGTCGATGGCGGTCTGCGCACGGGCCGCGACGTTGCTATCGGCGCGCTGCTCGGCGCGGACGAGTTCGGCTTTGCGACCGCCCCGCTGATCGCGGCCGGCTGCATCATGATGAGGAAGTGCCACCTCAACACCTGCCCCGTCGGCGTCGCCACGCAGGACCCGGTGCTGCGCGCGCGCTTCACCGGCCAGCCCGAGCATGTGGTCAACTACATGTTCTTCGTCGCCGAGGAACTGCGCCAGATCATGGCCGAGATGGGCATCCGCACGGTCGCCGAAATGGTCGGCCGGGTCGACCTGCTCGACACCCGCCGGATGGAGCGCCACTGGAAGGCGCGCGGGGTTGATCTTGCGCGCATTCTCCACCGGGTCGAGCTCAAGGACGGCGCTTCGCTGCGCCAGACCGGCACGCAGGACCACGGGCTCGGCGGCGCGCTCGACAACCGGCTGATCGCCGATTGCGCCGCCGCGATTGCCACCAAACAGCCGGTGCAGCTCGAATATGCGGTGCGGAACGTCAACCGCACGGTGGGCGCGATGCTCTCGGGCGAGATCGCCAAGGCGCATGGGCACGAGGGTCTGCCGACCGACAGCATCCGGATCAACCTCACCGGGGTCGCGGGCCAGAGCTTCGGCGCGTGGCTCGCCCACGGGGTGACGCTCGATCTGGTCGGCGATGCCAATGACTATGTCGGCAAGGGACTCTCGGGCGGCCGCATCATCGTGCGCCAGCCCGCCGAAGCCCCGCGCGAGAGCCAGGACAACATCATCGTCGGCAACACGGTGATGTATGGCGCAATCGCGGGCGAGGCGTACTTCAATGGCGTCGCGGGCGAGCGGTTCGCGGTGCGCAACTCGGGCGCCATCGCGGTGGTCGAAGGCACCGGGGACCATGGCTGCGAATACATGACCGGCGGCGTGGTGGTCGTGCTCGGCAAGACCGGGCGCAACTTTGCAGCGGGCATGAGCGGCGGGGTCGCCTATGTCTATGACCCCGAGGGCGCGTTCAAGGACCTGGTCAACCACGCGCAGGTCGATCTGCTGCCGATTTCGGCGGCTCCGGATGCGGAGGAAGGGACCGGCCGTCCGGCCCAGCGCCCGCGCTCGGTCCACGATTTCGGCATGGGCGACATGCTGCGCCACGATGCCGAGCGCCTGCGCATTCTGGTCGAGCGCCACCAGCTCCACACCGGCAGCAAGCTTGCAGGCACCCTGCTGGCGGACTGGGACGCGGCGCTGGGCAAGTTCGTCAAGGTGATGCCGCGCGACTATGCCGCCGCGCTCAAGCGCCTCGAGGCCGAGCGCCACGAAGCCGCCAGCGTCGCTGCAGAATAGATTTCAGGAACGAGATGTAAGTATGGGCAAGGAAACCGGATTTCTCGAGCTGGACCGCCGCGAGCGGGACTATCTCGATCCCAGCGAACGGCTGAAGAACTATCGCGAATTCGTCATCCAGCCGGATGATGCGACGCTGACGGGTCAAGCCTCGCGCTGCATGAATTGCGGCATTCCCTACTGCCACAACGGCTGTCCGGTGAACAACATGATCCCGGACTGGAACCACCTCGTCTACGAGGCGGACTGGAAGCGCGCGCTCGCCAACCTCCACTCCACCAACAATTTCCCTGAGTTCACCGGCCGCATCTGCCCCGCGCCGTGCGAGGCGGCGTGCACGCTCAACATCATCGACCAGCCGGTGACCATCAAGTCGATCGAATGCGCGATCGTTGACCGCGGGTGGAAGGAAGGCTGGATCACGCCGCAGGTGCCCGCGCAGAAGACCGGCAAGTCGGTCGCGATTGTCGGCTCTGGCCCGGCGGGGCTTGCGGCCGCGCAGCAGCTGGCGCGCGCTGGCCACTCGGTCACCGTGTTCGAGAAGTCGGACCGCCTCGGCGGGCTGCTGCGTTACGGCATTCCCGACTTCAAGATGGAAAAGCACCTCATCAACCGCCGCGCCCAGCAGATGGAAGCGGAAGGGGTGACGTTCAAAACCTCCAAGGAAGTCGGCGTCGACATCTCCTTTGCCTCGCTCAAAGAGAATTTCGACGCGGTGGTGCTGGCCGGCGGCGCGGAAGACGCGCGCCAGCTGCAGATCCCGGGCGCGGAGATGCCGGGCGTGCGGCTTGCGATGGAATTCCTCACCCAGCAGAACAAGCGCGTTGCCGGTGATGACGAGCTGCGCGCCGCGCCGCGCGGCTCGCTGGTGGCGACGGGCAAGCATGTGGTCGTGCTCGGCGGCGGGGACACGGGGAGCGACTGTGTCGGCACCTCGAACCGTCAGGGCGCCAAAAGCGTCACCCAGCTCGAGATCATGCCCAAGCCGCCCGAAAAGGAAGACAAGGCGCTGACCTGGCCCGATTGGCCGATGAAGCTGCGCACCTCGTCCTCGCACCAGGAAGGCGTGGAGCGCGACTGGGCGGTGCTCGCCAAGCGCGTGATCGGTGACGGCGAGGCGGTCACCGGGCTCGAATGCGTGCGGGTCGAGTGGAAGGGCGGCCAGATGCAGGAGATGGAGGGCAGCGAGTTCACGATTCCCGCCGACCTGATCCTCCTCGCCATGGGCTTTGTTGGCCCGAAGAAGGCCGGGCTGCTCGAACAGGCAGGCGTCACTCTCGACGCACGCGGCAATGTCGCGGCGGACACCAACAGCTATGCCACCAGCGAGCCCAATGTCTTTGCCTGCGGCGACATGCGGCGCGGGCAGAGCCTGGTGGTCTGGGCGATCCGCGAGGGCCGTCAGGCCGCACGCGCGGTCGACGAAGCGCTGATGGGGGCTTCCGAACTGCCGCGCTAAGCCGCGTGCGCTTTAGCGGCGCGCGCTCAGGGCTGCTGCTTGAACTTGCGCTTGAACTTGTGCGCAGGCTTGCCGGGCTTGGGGCCACCGCCGCCCGGGCCCGGTGCAGGGCGCGCGCCGCCGCCGGGCTTGCCGAAGTTGCGTCCGACCGGCTTCGCTTTCACGAAACCATTGTCGGCGTTGCTGCGCGAAGGGCGCAATTGGCGGTTGGAGCGCGCCGCCTCGCGCGGGCCGGCCTCCGAGCGCTCGATCAGCACCACCTCTTCCTCGCCCTGCGGTTCGGCGGTGCGGGCAGCGGCGGCGGCATATTTGTCGGCGATGGCGCGCGGGATCTGGAAATAGGTCTCGGCTTGACCGATGCGGATCGCGCCGATCTCGTTGCGGGTGATGTGCCCGCGGCGGCAGATCAGCGGTAGCAGCCAGCGCGGGTCGGCGCCGTCGCTGCGGCCGATTTCCATGCGGAACCACACGGTGTCCTCGAAGCCCGGACGGTGGCGCTCCTTCTGCGCCTCGGCGCGGGCTTCGCGGGTGTTGGCGGTGACTTCCTCGGGTTCGGGCATCCGCGCGCGGTGGGCGTGGACGAGCATCGCGGCGATGTCTTCGGGGCTGCGTTCGGCGAGCAGGCGCTGCGCCAGCTCGCGGTCGGCCTCGTCAAATTCGGTCGGCGCGAGCAGCTTTTCGAGCAGGCGCTCACGGTCTCGCGTGGCGATCGCCTCGGGGCTCGGGACGTCCTGCCACTCGGCCACGATCTGCGCGCGGCCCAGCATTTGCTCGACCCGGCGGCGGGCGGAGAAGGGCACGATCAGCACCGCGATCCCCTTGCGCCCCGCGCGTCCGGTGCGGCCCGATCGGTGCTGGAGCGTCTCGGCATCGCGTGGGATTTCGACATGGACCACGAGGCTCAATGTCGGCAGATCGATCCCGCGCGCTGCGACATCGGTGGCGACGCACACCCGCGCGCGGCCATCGCGCAGGGCTTGGAGCGCCTGGTTGCGCTCGGACTGCGAATGCTCGCCCGACAGCGCGACCACCGCAAAGCCACGCTCCTGCAGCGTGGCATGGAGGTGGCGCACCTTCTCGCGCGTGGCGCAGAACAGGATCGCGGTCTCCGCCTCGTGGAAGCGCAGCAGGTTGACCACCGCGTTCTCGACCTCGGGCGGCGAGACGGTCACGGCTTGATAGGCGATGTCGCCATGCCCGCGCGCGCCGCCTTCGCCGATGGTGGCGATGCGCAGCGCGTCGTTCTGGTAGCGCCGCGCCAGCGCCTCGATCGGGCGCGGCATGGTGGCCGAGAACAGCAGCGTGCGGCGGGTGTCGGGGGTGGCGTCGAGGATCGCCTCAAGCTCCTCGCGAAAGCCCATGTCGAGCATTTCGTCGGCTTCATCCAGCACCGCCACGGCGAGGTTGGCGAGGTTCAATGCGCCGCGCTCGAAATGGTCACGCAAGCGGCCCGGGGTGCCGACCACGATCGCAGGGCCCGAGTTCAGCACCTTGCGCTCGGCCGAGGGGTTCATGCCCCCCACGCAGGTCGCCACGCGGGCGCCGGTGCGGGCATAGAGCCATTCAAGCTCGCGGCTGACCTGCAGCGCCAGCTCGCGCGTCGGGGTAATGACCAGCGCCAGCGGGGCCTGGAGAAAGCCCACCCGGCCGTCGGCCCCGAGCAGTTCGGGCACCATCGCAAGCCCGAAAGCGACCGTCTTGCCCGACCCGGTCTGCGCCGAGACGACCAGATCGCGCCCCGCCGCTTCGGGCTCGAGCACGGCGGCCTGCACGCTGGTGGCTTCGGCATAACCACGCTCTTCAAGGGCGGCGGCAATGGGGGTGGGGAGGGCGGGGAAGGTCATGGGGAGGGTACTTTTCTTGAGCGGCACGCCACGTGCGCGTCAGTGCGCGGCATCGGGCGGAGGGCCGGGGGTGAGGGGCTGGACGGAGCATCGCCCCGCACAAGCAAGCGCGCCCCATAGCGACAAACGCGCCGCTTGGCCTGCCAAAAGTGATGCGCGCGAAAATCAATGCACTTGGCGGGCCGGATCGCGGGCCTCGGCAGGTCTTGCCGCTGGGCGCCCGGGCGGGCAGGGTGGCGCGGTGAGCATCGCCATCTATATCCTCGCTGCCTTCGCCGAGATCGCGGGCTGCTTCGCCTTTTGGGCCTGGGCGCGGGGCGACAAGTCGGCGCTGTGGCTGGTCCCCGGGCTGGCGAGCCTCGCGCTGTTCGCCTTTCTCCTGACCCGCATCGACAGCGCCTTCGCAGGCCGCGCTTTTGCCGCCTACGGGGGCGTCTATATCGCCGCGAGCCTCGCGTGGATGTGGGCGGTCGAGGGTGCACGGCCGGACCGATGGGATTTGGCAGGCGGGGCGGTGTGCCTTGCTGGTGCTGCAATCATCCTGTGGGGACCGCGCGGCGGGTGAGAGCCTCGCGCCCGCGTTATCCGAGGCGGTTGGGCGTCGGATCGCCGCGCTCGGCAATCAGCTGTGCGCGCGCCTCGGTGAGGCATCCCGCATAGAGGGCCTCGAGCTCGCCCTGCGTCCGCCCGGACCGCTCGGCGAGGAGGAGGATCAGGCCGTCGGCATCGCGCAGCGCGATCTCTTCCACCAACGCTGCCTCGTCGGTCCCGAGGGCGCGGGCCATGAGGCGGGTCGCGCGCACCCGCTGCCGGAAGTCGAAGTCCATGAGCCGCGCGGACTCGAACTCCTCCTTCTTGCGCATCGCCTTGCCGAGGTCGAACACCATGCGCCGCAATATAGGTGATGCCGACGCGGACTCAATTGCCCGGGCGCGCGGACAAATTTCAGTCGTCAAACCCCACGAACTGCGCCGCCTCGTCGACGCTCTTGCGCAAGCTCACCACCGCGTTGGCGGGGAATTCCGGGTCGGGCCAGCCGAGCGCGACGGCCTTCATGATCACCTGATCCTCGGGGATTCCGGCATGCTCGCGCACCACCGGGCTCTGCATGATGCCTTGCGAATTGATCACGCAGCCGAGGCCCTTGGACCACGCCGCATTGACCAGCGCAGTCGTCACCGCGCCGCAATCGAAGGCGGTGTCGTCGGAGCCCGAAAGCTCGCGGTCATAGGTGACGATCACGCAGACGGGCGCGTCGAACTGGCGGAAGCCGCGCAGCACCCAGTCCTGCCGCGCGTCTTTGTCGTCGCGCTCGATCCCCATCGCGCCGAAGAGCTGCTTGGCGACCTCGACCTGCCGTTCGCGGTGGACGCCGGCGAAAGCCTCGCCGCGGCGGAATTCGCGGCTGTCGGGAACGCCTGCGAGGATGTTTGCGGTGTTGCCCTTGCGGATGCGGTCAAGCGGCGCGCCGGTGATGACGTGGAAGTGCCATGGCTGGGTGTTCATCGAGGTTGGCGAGCGCATCGCCATTGTCAGAATGTCCTCGATCAGCGCGCGCGGGACGGGCTTGTCGAGGTAGCCGCGGATGGAACGCCGCCCGAGGACGACCTCGGCGTAAGTCTGGTCAGGCGTGCCGCCCATTGTGCTCTCTCCCTTGCATGTTGCCGCAGCGGCTAGCGCAAGGGAGAGGGCATGGGAAGCGGGTCCGATCAGCTCTGCGGGCGGAACACCAAAAGCGCACCCAGCGATAGATCGCTGTTATCGGCGCGGCGACTGAACAATCCGACCGAGACGGCCGCGGTGGTTCCCCGCGGCCCGAAAAAGCCGCCGCCGAACGTTCCTGACACGGTATTGGTCGAATCGACGATGATATCCGAATAGCCCGAGGTCGTCCCGTCGAAGACGGTCGTGCCGGTGAACACGCCCAGGTCGGTTACGGTCGTCGATGGGGTTCCGCTTGTAAGCAGTTGGCCCTTCAGATCGATAGTGAATCTGATTTCGCCATTGACTGGATTTCCGGTGAGTGTGGCCACCGTGTTCGTGATCCGGTAGCTTTCGACCGGTCCGGAGCCGCCATTGCGCGTGACTGTCGCCGTGCCGAACAGATAGGGTCGGCCATAAGTGACCGGGCTTGACGGCCGGTCGGTCAGCAGTGTCGGCACACCAAACGCGCACAGCAAGTTTGGTCGTTCGGACGGCGATGCCTCGGCAGAAATTTGGGCGATGCGGATATAGGGAAGCTCGCTCGCGTTCTCGATCAGGGCAAAGACCAACAGACGCTCGGTAAACCCGGACCCCGATGCTGCCGGCTTGGCATAGGCCTCGCCGGTGCGTGTCGTGTCGCGGTTGGTCTGGTCGAACGACGTTGTGAAGGCCGAGAAACCCGTTCCATCATTCGAGATCGTGTAAGAAGGCAGGCTGCGATCGGAGACGATCCTCACCCCTTCCCCGAGCCGCGCGCCGCCGACACTGCGGGGACCAGCACCGAATGTGCCGGAGGTTCCCCCACAGGTCGTTGCGAAGGTCTGCGTTCCGGTAAGCTCGGGGAAGGTCAGGTAGGTCGGGGTGGGCGTGGGCGTAGGCGTGGGGGTCGGTGTCGGGGTGGGTGTCGGCGTGCCGCCACCACCGCCACCCGTCGCAGGCGGGGAGCCGCCATCGCCGCCGCCGCAAGCCGCCAGAGCAAGGGCCATGGCTGCCGCTCCGATAAGATTCCGCTTCATGTCACTCCCCGTTGCCGTGTTGAATAATGCTCAAGCCTCAGCGCCGCGCGATAACGATGCCGGCGACTTCGAGCACTTCGCTGATGCTCGAATTCGTTACGAAGGGCCCGGTGGTGAAGGTGAAGCCCGCCTCGCGGCCCTGCGGACCGAAGAAAGCGCCGGCGAATTGCGATTGGAGCAGTCCGAAGCCGCCCGTGGTGAAATTGCCCGCGAACACCTTGATCGAAGGCGTTCCGGCATTGGAAATGGTGCCGGTGCCCGCTGTCAGCGCCGGAAGCGTGGTGGTGGTGGTCGCCAGAGAGCCATCGCTGAGGATTTCGCGGCCGACCAGCTGGATCGACATGGCGACCGTCCCGGCCTGCCCGTTGACCGAGAGCGTTGCTGTGCTGTCGGTCAACGAAAAGGTCCGTTGCCGCACGCCTCCGGTCACCACCGTCGCGGTCCCGGCCACATTCAGGCTGGTGTAGGATACCGATCCTGCCGGGAAGGTGTCGGCGGCGACCGTCGGCACGCCATAGACGCAAAGGCGATCATTGCGTTGGGAATCGGCACTGCCCACCACCGCGATCTCGGACAGCGCAAGGGCGCGGGTGTAGTCGGTTACAAACCCGGTCTGCTGCGCACCTTGCAGCCGCAGTTCGTGCGACCCTGTGCCCACCGTGCGGCGATACAGCGTGGTGTTGGCCGGCGGGCTGGCGACAAGATCGGCGGGCGCGAAGGCGAAGGTGCGCTGGTCGGCGGGATTGGTCTGCGCCGATTCGACGAAGGTCCAGGTGCTGGTTGCCGCAGCAAAGCGCAGTTCGTTGCGTTCGCTGAAGGGGTTGTCTGAAAACGCGCTGAAATTGGGCGAGATCTGGCGGCTGAAGTTGAAGAAGGCGCAGCCGGCCTCGAATTGCTGGTTCCCGGTCAGCTGCGCGACGGTGCTGTAGGTCGGTGTTGGGCTGGGTGAGGGTGTCGGCGTGGGTGTCGGCGTGCCGCCACCGCCGGTCGCAGGCGGGGAGCCGCCATCGCCGCCGCCACAAGAGGCAAGCAGGGCACACCCGATGACAAACGCAAGACGACGCGACCACAGCATGAACGGCTCTCCAGTTCTGCCGCAATGAATCGCGGCGCAGAGCCGATATATTATCTCAGAGCTGTTCGAGCGCAAATGAATTTGCGCAGAAATTCATACCTTTGCAATTGTATGACACCGACAGCCCGCGGGAGGCCCAAGGCGAAAAATCGTGCCTTGCGGGGCCGTGCCAAGGGCACCGGTGATGTGCCGGGCATATGCGGAAAGTGGGGCATTATTGCCCCGGCGACCGACTGTCTCAGGCAGGTGCGGCGGGGCTGAGCTCGCGCCGATCCCCGTCAGCACGCGTGCCGCGGGTCATGTCCGTCATCCAGCCTTCGTCATCGCGCGGATCTCTTCAAAGCCGTTCCAGTCGGGATCGTCGAAGGCTTCCAACTCCAGCGGGTAGGGGCCCAGACCCCTCAGGGCCGCGCTGAACTCTTGCACGAAGGATGCGACGTCCGGCGTGTAGAACCGCCATTCGCGGGTTCCGTCACGCGTGATGATCGCGACGCCGCTTCCCCACCATTTGTCGGCATCGCTCGTTTCGAGGATGCGATCCTCGAATTCTTCCATCGCCGCCATCGCCTCATTGGTCGGCAGACCCGAGCCCTCGCGTCGTTCGAACGACCAGCGGACCAGCACCAGCTTGTTGAACAACTCGCGATCGGCATCCGACGGCTGGCCGGACCGGAACCGCGTGAACATCAGGCCGTTTTCGGTCTCACCGCTGGCCAAGGTCCATTCGTCGGACGGGAAGATGCCCGAGCCGCTCACGCCGCCTCGGCGAGCCCCAGTTCGAGGCGGTCCCAGATCTCCACCAGCGCGTCCGTCAGCTCGTCCATCATCGCGTCGGTGTGGTGCGGGCCGGGGGTGAAGCGCAGGCGCTCGGTGCCGCGGGGGACGGTGGGGAAGTTGATCGGCTGGACGTAGACGCCGTATTCGGCGAGCAGGATGTCGCTGATCTTCTTGGCGCGCACCGGGTCGCCGACCATCAGCGGGACGATGTGGGTGACAGAGTCCATCACCGGCAGGCCGGCTTCCGCAAACTTCAGCTTGAGCATGGCGGCGGCGCGCTGCTGGGCGTTGCGCTCGACCGCGCTTTCCTTGAGGTGCCGCACCGAGGCGAGCACGCCTGCGACCAGCACCGGCGACAGCGAGGTCGTGAAGATGAACCCCGGTGCGTAGGAGCGGATGCAGTCCACCACCTTGTGGCTCGCCGCGATATAGCCGCCCATCACGCCGAACGCCTTGCCGAGCGTGCCTTCAATGATGTCGATGCGGTGCGCCGCGCCGTCACGCTCGGAGATCCCGCCGCCGCGCGCGCCGTACATGCCGACCGCGTGGACCTCGTCGATATAGGTGAGCGCGTTGTACTTGTCGGCAAGGTCGCAGATCGCGTGGATCGGGGCGACATCGCCGTCCATCGAATAGACGGATTCGAAGGCGATCAGCTTGGGGGTGTCGATGGGGACACTCGCCAGCAATTCTTCAAGGTGGGCCACATCATTGTGGCGGAACACCTTCTTTTCACAGCCCGAATTGCGGATGCCGGCGATCATGCTGGCGTGGTTCAGCTCGTCCGAAAAGATCACGCAGCCCGGCAGCAGCTTGGCCAGCGTCGAGAGCGCCGCGTCGTTCGAGACGTAGCCGCTGGTGAACAGCAGCGCGGCGTCCTTGCCGTGGAGATCGGCGAGCTCGTTTTCCAGCTGGACGTGGAGGTGCGTATTGCCGCCGATATTGCGCGTGCCGCCGGACCCTGCGCCGACATCGTGCAGCGCGGATTCCATCGCGCCGATCACCTTGTCGTGCTGGCCCATGCACAGGTAGTCGTTCGAACACCACACGGTGATCGGCTTGGGGCCGTTGTGCCCGTGGAAGCAGCGCGCGTTGGGATAGGCGCCCTTGTTGCGCATGATGTCGATAAAGACGCGGTAACGGCCCTCTTCGTGCAGCCGGTCGATCGCGGAATCGAAAATCTGATCGTAGTTCACTCGCGTCTCGCTGCTCTCGCGGCCGCCTTGCGGTAGAGGCGGCGCGCGGTTCCTGCTGTGCTCTTTTGTCCCGCCCTAACGTGCGACAGGGCGGAAGGTTTCTAGGGTGCGTATTTAAGTGCGGGGCGGCGCTTTTGAAACAGCGATCTTTGCGAGTGTTTCGCAAGGGTTCTTGCGCGGATCAGAACGCTTCAGCTGCCCCGAAGCCGCGTGCGGCGAGGGCCTGCTCCAGCCCGTCGGCCCCGGCGAGCGGCCCGGTGACGACGAAACGGTTGGGGCCGGGGGAGGACGCGAAGCTCTGCCCTTCGAGCAGATGCGCGATGCGCCGCGCGATGCCCTGCGCCCCGTCGACTTGCGCGACATCCGCCCCGAAGGCGGCGGCGAGTTCATCGCTAAGCAGCGGGAAGTGGGTGCAGGCGAGCACCAGCGTGTCGATCCTGTCCTCGCCCGCCATCGCGGAAAGGCGCGCGTGGACATCGGCGATCAGAGCGGGGTCTACAGGGCGCCCGCGCAGCTTGGCTTCCGCCGCCTGCACCAGCCCCGGCGCGGCGACCCGGAGGAGGCGCTTGCCTTGGGCAAATTGCGTTTCGAGATCGTCGACATAGGCCTGCCGGATCGTCGCCTCGGTGCCGACGAGGCCGATGGTGCCGGTCCGGGTCAGCGCGGCGGCGGGCTTGATCGCAGGGACGGTGCCGACGACCGGGATCTCGAGCACATCGCGCACCATGCCCAGCGCAATCGTGCTCGCGGTGTTGCAGGCGATGCAGGCGAGGCGCGGCTGCCAGCGCTCCGCCATCCGCCCGAGCAATCCCGCCACCCGCGCGGCAATCTGCGCCTCGGTCTTGGTGCCATAGGGCAGGCCCGCAAGATCGGCGGCGTAGATGACGGGGGCGTCTGGGAGCAGATCGCGCAGCGCGTCGTAGACGGTGAGCCCGCCGACGCCGGAATCGAACAGCAGGATCGGGGCGGCAGGATTATCCGACAAGAAACCTCCGTTCGGGCTGAGCTTGTCGTAGCCCTGTCCTTTTCTTTTCAAGATGGGCCATTAGAAGAAAGTTGAGCCCTTCGACAAGCTCAGGGCGAACGGAGATTTGTTTTGGAACTGTTTTTCGCCGCCCTCTTGGGCTTCGCGCTCGGCTCGATCCCCTTCGGCCTGATCCTCACCCGCGCGGCGGGGCTAGGGGATGTGAGGAAGATCGGCAGCGGCTCGATCGGCGCGACTAATGTGCTGCGCACCGGCAACAAGGGGCTGGCGGCGGCGACGGTGCTGCTCGATGCTCTGAAGGCGGTTATCCCGGTGCTGGTCGCCAAGGCGGTGTGGCCCGGAATGGAAGGTATCGCGGGCGTCGCAGCGGTGGCGGGGCACTGCTTCACCCCGTGGCTCGGCTTCAGGGGTGGCAAGGGCTTTGCGAGCGCGGCCGGAGCGTTGGGCGCGCTGGCCTTGCCGGCGATGCTCGCCTGCGCCGCGATCTGGGGGCTGACGCTGTTCCTCAGCCGGATTTCCTCGGTGTCCTCGCTGGTGAGCGTGGTGGCCGCTCCGGTGGTCGCCTGGGGCCTGGGCTACGGCCAAGTGGTCGCGCCGCTGATCGCCATCGCCGCGATCGTGATCGTGCAGCACCGCGCCAATATCGGGCGGCTGATGCGGGGGGAGGAGCCCCGCGTGGGCGCCTCTTCGGCCAAGCCGTGATGCGGGCGCGCCTCTGATGCAGAGCACGGGGTCGCAGCCAACGCTCTCGCAAGCTGAAGCCTTTGCGCGCATCCGCCTGCTGCGCTCGCCCAATATCGGCCCCGTCAGCTACCGCCAACTCCTCGCCCGCTTCGGCTCCGCGGGTGCGGCGCTGGACGCGCTCCCCGATCTCGCCAGCCGGGGGAGGGGGCCGTATCGTCCGGCGAGTGCTGAGAGCATCGAGCGCGAGATCCTCGCCGTGCGTGCGGCGGGCGCGCGCTACCTGTTCCACGACCAGCCCGACTATCCCGCGCTGCTGGGCGAGCTCGACTCCGCCCCGCCGATCGTGACCTGCCGTGGGCGGCTGGCGCTGGCGTCGGCGCCCTGCGTCGCTCTGGTCGGCGCGCGCAATGCGAGCGCAGCGGCAGTCAAGCTCGCGCGCGATTTCGCCGCGGCGCTCGCCGAGGCTGGGTTTACCGTCGTCTCAGGGCTGGCCCGCGGGATCGACGGCGCCGCGCACGAAGGCGCTTTCCCGCAGACCATCGGCGTCATCGCCAGCGGGATCGACATCGCCTACCCGCCGCAGCACACCGAGCTCCAAGAGCGCATCGCGAATGAAGGCCTGCTGATCGCCGAACAGCCCCCCGGCACCGAGCCGCGCGGGCGGCATTTCCCCTCGCGCAACCGCATCATCGCCGGGCTCGCGAGCGGCACGCTGGTGGTCGAAGCTGCGCCGCAATCGGGCTCGCTGATCACCGCGCGGCTGGCTGGCGAGGCGGGGCGCGAGGTGATGGCGATCCCCGGCTCCCCGCTCGACGCCCGCAGCCTCGGGTGCAACCAGCTGATCCGCGACGGCGCGGTGCTGGTGCAGACGCCCGAGGAGGTGGCCGAACTGCTCGAGAGCTTCACCGGCGCGCCGCGCTCGCGCTTCCGGGTGGCCGATAGCCCGTCGGACTTCGATTACAGCGAACTCGCCAAGCTCGACTGGGGCGAGGCGCGCGCCGATTTCAGCCATGACATCGCGCACCTGCTGACCAACGCGCCGGTCGAGGTGGATGAACTCATCCGCCAGACGCAGGCCACCCCGGCCGAGGTCCACATGGCGCTGCTCGAACTGGAACTGGCGGGCGAGCTGGTGCGCGAGGCCGACGGGACGGTGCGGCGACTATGACCCCATCGCAAAGGGCTGCCATCATCCTCGTTCTGTCAGCCATCATGTTCCGCGGCTGCCTGTTCGTAATCGACTTCGCCAAAGATATCATCGGCTTGGCATGGGCATACGACGCGATGGGCTGGATCTTGAAGGTGGCCTACCCCGTTATGTTGGTTGGCGGGGTGGTGGTTGGACTCGCCGAAGCCCGGCCGCCCCGTTGGATCGACTGGTTAGTGGTTCTTTGCGGAGCGGGTTTGGCAGCCACGATCTTCTTCTTCCCGATCTGACGGCGTTCGTCTCGCCCCGCTCACGGCTTCGGCACAATCACTCCGCAGGCCTGACGCCCGCCGCTCGAGGCCATGGTCTTGTAGTCGTCGGTCGCGGCGTGGATCATGATCGCGGCGCCGTCGCCGTCGTTGAGGGTGTAGGGCAGCGCTTCGCGCACCGGCCCCATGATGCTGAGATCGGGGACGAAGAATTCGGCGGTCGCGGTGCCGTCAGGGGCGACGTCGAGGTTGGGGAGGTCACCGACGTGGTAGCCGCCGGGCGCGTGGAAGCCGTGCTCGGCGGACGCGGGGTTGAAGTGGCCGCCGGCTGCCATGAAGTCGGGCGCGCAGGCGCCGGTCTGGTGGATGTGGAGGCCGTGCTTGCCCGCCGGAAGCCCCTTGACCGCGACGCTCATCACCACGCCGTGATCGGTCTGGGTGAAGGTCACCGTGCCGACTTCGGTGCCATCGGCAAGCTTCATCGCGGCGACAGTGGCGCCGTCGCTGGCGGCATGGTCATGCGCTGCGATCGGGGCGGCGAGCGCCCCGGTGGCCAGCGCGGCGAGGAGAGCGGTTCGGGCGAGGCGGGTCATGGGCAGGTGCTCCTTCATGTGCAGTCCCGGCAGAACCTTCTTCGGCCAGTCCGGGTTCCATACCGCCAAGCCAAGGCGGGCGCGCCAACCGGCAGAGTGAATTTGCGCGCCGTGCTGCCGCGGGGCTTTCCAACCCGCACCATCGCTCGCCGCCGACCTATCGCACGCCTTCAGCCAGATGCAAGGCACGCTTGACTTGGAGCTAGCTTCCTCGCCACCCTCGCGCGTACACACGTAAGGACCCTCTTCAAGCCCCATGCAGCTCGTCATCGTCGAATCCCCCGCCAAGGCCAAAACCATCGAGAAGTATCTGGGCAAGGACTA
>JAIYEK010000140.1 GCA_027487015.1 Erythrobacteraceae bacterium
CAGCGCGAAGACGACATTGGTGTTCCCGACATCGGCGGCGAGCAGCATCAGGTGGTTCCTTCAGCAATCAGTGAAACGTCGCCCGCGTGGATAGTTTGTGTCTCGCCATTATCCAAGCGCAGCCGCAGCGCCCCGCCCGCGTCGAGCCCGGCGAATGCACCGTGCAGCGTCGCGCCGTCGCCCGTGTTGACCGACAGAGGGCTGCCGATGGGATGGGCGGCGGCGCTCCAGCGCGTGATCAGAGCGGGCAGACTTTCCTGCCGCCACAGGGCGAGCTGCTCTGCCACACGCTGGGCGAGGAAGGTCAGCGCGTAACCCGGATCGGCATCATACTTGGAATTGAGTTCCGAAATGCAGGCGGTCGCGCGCCCCTCGATCTGCGGTGCGAAAGCGATATTGATGCCGATCCCGACGACGATCACGTCGCCGCTCCGCTCCAGCAAGATCCCGGCAACCTTGGCGCCGCGCACCAGCACATCATTGGGCCATTTGAGCATCACGTGGCGGTGGTCAGCGATCATCAGCGAGTTCGCGACGTGCTCGTGCACCGCAAGCCCGATCACCAGCGCCAGCGTCTGCGCCGGGGGATCGCCCTCCCCCAGATTGACCACGGTGCTCGCGTAGAGATTGCCCGGCGGGCTCACCCAGGCCCGGCCGCTGCGCCCCTTGCCTCCGGCCTGGGTCTCCGCCCGCAGCCAGGTACCGTCCGGAATGCTCTCACCCGCCCGCAACCGCGCGACGAGATCGGCGTTGGTGGAACCGGTGGTTGCGACAGTCTCGATCAAGGAACGAGGAACAGCGAGGCGGCGGCCTTGTCGGCCAGATCGGTCAGCGAGGGCGTGAGCAGGTAGCCCAGCGGCGAGATGATCGCGGCGGTCAGGAACAGCAGCGTCCAGTGGCTCGCCTCGCTCTTGCCGGTGACAACGCCGACAGGCTCGTCGAAGAACATCACCTTGACGAACTTGATGTAGTAGAACGCCCCGATCACGCTCGCCGCGATGGCGATGGCGCCGAAGGCCACCAGCCCTGCCTCGATGGTCGCCTGGAAGATCACGAACTTGGCGTAAAAGCCGAGCAGCGGCGGGATGCCGGCGAGGCTGAACATGAAGATCAGCAGCCCCCATGCAATCGCGGGGCGGGTGACCGAAAGGCCGCGGATATCGGTGAAGGTCTCGTAGAGGTTGCCCTCCTCGTCGCGCAGCATCAGCAGCGCGACGAAGCAGCCGATGCTCATGGCGACATAGATAAAGAGGTAGACCAGCATCGCCGAAGCGCCATCGGCATTGGCGACCGCCAGACCGAGCAGGATGAAGCCGATATTGTTGATCGAGGAATAGGCGAGCAGGCGCTTCAGGTTCTCCTGCCCGATCGCTCCCAGCGCGCCGAAGACGATCGACGCCAGCGCCATGAACATGACGATCTGCTGCCACGCCGCAACCTGTCCGCCGAACACCTCGAACACAACGCGGGCGGTAAGGCCGACCGCTGCAACCTTGGGCGCGGTGGCGAAGAAGGCGGTGACGGGGGTCGGCGCGCCTTCGTAGACGTCGGGGGTCCACATGTGGAACGGCACCGCGCTGATCTTGAAGGCGAGGCCGGAGAGCACGAAGATCACCCCGAACAGCGCGCCGGTGCCCATCGTGCCGGTCAGCCCTGCGCGCACCGCTTCGAACGAGGTGCCGCCGGTAAAGCCGTAAAGGAGGCTGATGCCATACAGCAGGATCCCCGAGGCCAACGCGCCGAGCACGAAGTACTTGAGCCCCGCCTCGCCCGAACGCGTGTCGCGGCGCAGGATCGCGGCGAGGACATAGGCCGAGAGGCTGTTGAGTTCGAGCCCGAGGTACAGCGTCATGAAATCATTGGCTGAAACCATCAGCCCCATGCCCACGGTCGCGAACAGCACCAGCACCGGATATTCGGCGCGCATCCCGCGCTCGGTTCCGGCGGCGGGGCTCGCGAAGAAGGACGGCGCGACCATTAGCGCGGCAATCGCGGCAAGGTAGATCAACGCCTTGGCGAACAGCGCATAGCTGTCGACCTTGATGAGGCCCCCGAAGGCGAGTGTGGCCGGGCCGTCGGTGCCGAAGTGAAGCCCGGGCACGATCAGGATACCGGCGGCAAACAATGCCGCAGCAGCAAGGATCGCGATCTGGCGCGCGGCCTTGTCCCCGCCCCATGCGGCGACCAGCAGCAGGGAGAGGCCTGTGCCGGTCAGAACCAGTTCGGGCAGGACGAGCGCGAAAGAAGCGGCGAAATCCATTAGTGCGCGCCCTCCTTGGCGCCGTCGTGTTCCGTGCCCTCTTGGCCCGCGCCCTCGTGGCCCCCGCCATGGTGCTCCAGCGCATTGGCGGCCGCGGGGCGCGGGGTGCCGGGGGCGAGCTGCGCGTCACCGGCGGGCGCTGCGGCGGCAAGACGCGCGTCGAGCGCGGCGATGTCCTTGCGCATGGGTGCGAGGAAGCTCTCGGGGTAGACCCCCATCCACAGGACCGCGAGGCCGAGCGGGGCCATCATGATCCACTCGCGCGCCGAGATATCGGGCATTTCGGCGGCGTCTGCATTGGTCTGCCCGCCAAACGCCACACGGCGATAGAGGTAGAGCATGTAGGCCGCGCCGAGGATGATGCCCGTGGTGCAGATAAGCGCGACAAGGCTCGAAGTTTGGTAGATGCCCGCCAGCGACAGGAATTCGCCGACGAAACCGCTGGTGCCCGGCAGGCCGATCGAAGCCATGGTGAAGAGCAGGAAGAACAGCGCGTAATAGGGCATGTTGATCGCCAAACCGCCGTAGCGCGCGATCTCACGGGTGTGCAACCGGTCGTAGATGACCCCGACACAAAGGAACAACGCCCCCGATACCAGACCGTGACTAAGCATCACGATCATCGCCCCCTCGAGCCCCTGCACGTTGAAGGCGAACAGGCCCACGGTCACGATCGCCATGTGCGCGACCGAGGAATAGGCAATCAGCTTCTTCATGTCGGCCTGCACGAGCGCGACCAGTGAGGTGTAGACCACCGCGATCATCGACAGGACAAACACCAGCCATGCGAACTGCGCCGAAGCCTCGGGGAACATCGGCAAGCTAAAGCGGATGAAGCCATAGCCGCCGAGCTTCAGCAGCACGCCCGCCAGGATCACCGAGCCCGCGGTCGGCGCCTGCACGTGGGCGTCGGGCAGCCAGGTGTGGAGCGGCCACATCGGCACCTTGACCGCAAAGCTCGCGAAGAAGGCCAGCCACAGCCACGTCTGCGCGCTCGCCGGGAAGCCGTATTGCATCAGCGTCGGGATGTCGGAGGTGCCGGCCTCGGCCACCATCCAGAACATCGCGATCAGCATCAGCACCGAGCCGAGCAGCGTGTAGAGGAAGAACTTGTAGCTTGCGTAGATGCGGTTGTCCCCGCCCCACACCCCGATGATGAGGTACATCGGGATGAGGCCCGCCTCGAAGAAGACGTAGAACAGGAACAGGTCCTGCGCCGCGAAGGTGCCGATCATCAGCACCTCCATGACGAGGAAGGCCGCCATGTATTCGCCGACGCGCTTGGTGACCGATTCCCAGCTCGCGAGAATGCAGACCGGCATCAGGAAGACGCTGAGCATGATCAGCATCAGCGCGATCCCGTCGATCCCCAGCGCATAGCTGAAGCCCGCGAAGAGGTCGGCCCGTTCGGTGAACTGCCATTGCGGGCCGCCGATGTCGTAACTCGCCCAAAGCACGATGCCGAGCACCAGAGTGACTAGCGTCGCCCCGAGCGCAATCCAGCGAGCTGCGGCAGCGCCCGAGAACAGGCACAGCGCAGCGCCCGCCAGCGGCACGCACATCATCAGCGACAGGATGGGAAGGCCTTCCATTACGAAGCGCGCTCCTAAAGCAGAACGTAGGTGATAGCGGCGACCAGCCCGAGCAGCATGATCAGCGCATAGGTGTAGACGTAGCC
>JAIYEK010000281.1 GCA_027487015.1 Erythrobacteraceae bacterium
AGCGAAGTGCGCAAGGTCAACATCATGGTCCACCCGGGCCGCCGCCAGCTGCCCGATCTGCGCCTCGACGATGGCCGCCGCCCCGCCAATGACGGCGCGAGCGCGATCGCCATGGCCGCAGGCAGCCTGGGCGATGCGACCTTCACTTCCTCGGTCGGGCTCGACCCCTCGCTGACCTTCGGCGCTTTCGTCACCGGCGAGGCGAACATCCTCGCCTGCAACGCCGCGCAGCGCATGGCGGCGCTCGAACAGCCGCAGTTCTCGCCGCTCTACCTCAAGGCGGCGACCGGACAAGGCAAGACCCACCTCCTCCACGCGATCGGCCACGCCTATCTTCAGGCCCACCCGCGCGCCCGGATCTTCTACTGCTCGGCCGAGCGCTTCATGGTCGAATTCGTTCAGGCGCTGAAGTCGAGCCAGACGATCGAATTCAAGGCCCGCCTGCGCTCCTTCGACCTGCTGCTGGTGGACGATATCCAGTTCATCATCGGCAAGGCGAGCGCGCAGGAAGAGCTGCTCTACACGATCGACGCGCTGCTGGCCGAGGGCAAGCGGCTGGTCTTCGCCGCCGACCGCGCCCCGCAGGCGCTGGACGGGGTCGAGCCGCGCCTGCTCAGCCGCCTGTCGATGGGCCTCGTCGCGGACATCCAACCTGCCGATATCGAGCTTCGCAAGAAGATCCTCGTCTCCAAGCTAGTGCGCTTTGCCCCGCTCGATGTGCCGGCGGACGTGGTCGAGTTCCTCGCCCGCACCATCACCCGCAATGTGCGCGAGCTGGTGGGCGGCCTCAACAAGCTGATCGCCTATGCCCAGCTGACCGGGCAGGAAGTGTCTTTGCAGCTGGCCGAAGAACAGCTGACCGACATCCTCAGCGCCAACCGCCGCCGGATCACCATCGACGAGATCCAGCGCACGGTCTGCCAGTTCTACCGCATCGACCGCGCCGAGATGAGCTCTAAGCGCCGCGCGCGCGCGGTGGTGCGTCCGCGGCAGGTGGCGATGTATCTCTCCAAGGTCCTGACCCCGCGCAGCTACCCCGAGATCGGGCGCAAGTTCGGCGGGCGCGACCACTCGACCGTGATCCACGCGGTGCGCCTGATCGAGGACCTGCGCCAGCGCGACGCCGACATGGACGGCGATGTTCGGAGCCTGCTCAGGCAGCTCGAAAGCTGACCGCAAACGGTTAGTTCGCACATAATTTGCACGCCCTGTGCACCGCTCTATCTACAGGCCCATCCACAGGCCTGTCGACAGGCGGTGCACAGGCTGTAAACAGCCTTTCCATGCCTTCCGAGCGCCTTTCCCCCGAGCTTGTCCCCCTGCCCCAAGGGTGGATTCCCGCTCTGGTGCGCGGCGCCAAGGGCAAGTGCCCGCGCTGCGGTGAGGCGGCATTGTTCCGCAAATGGCTCAAGCCGGTCGAGCGCTGCGGGCATTGCAAACAGGACTGGTCGGTTCAGCAAGCCGATGATTTTCCGGCCTATATCGGCATCTTCATCGTCGGCCATCTGCTCGCGCCGGTGGTGATCGCGATGATCGGGACCTTCCACCTTTCGGCTTGGCTGACCCTCGCGATCATCCTGCCGGTGGCGATCATCATGCTGCTCGCCATGCTTCAGCCGACCAAGGGCGCGGTGATCGCGTTCCTGTGGTGGCACGGCATCGGCGCCTTCAAGCAGGAGCGCCGCGAGGAAAGCGAAGAGCCATGAGCCTCTCGCCCGCACGGCTCGATCGTTTCGCCCGCCATATCGTCCTGCCCGAAGTTGGCGGCGCGGGGCAGGTCCGGCTCGCCGCGAGCAAGGTTGCGGTGATCGGGCTTGGCGGCATTGGCTCCCCTGCGCTGCAATATCTCGCCGCGAGCGGGATCGGGCGGCTTGCGCTGGTCGATGACGATGTGGTCGACGTCTCCAACCTCCAGCGCCAGACGATCTTCACTCAGCGCGACGTCGGCTATGGCAAGGCGGTCTCGGCGCGGCGCTGGCTGGCGAATTTTGACGACGCGCTTGCCGTCGACGTCTCGGACGCGCGAATCACGCCGGACAACGCGCCTGCGCTGATCGCGGGGGCCGACCTCGTGCTCGACGGGACCGACAACTTTGCGACGCGCCTCGCGGTCTCGGACGCCTGCGTTGCCACTGGAATCCCGCTGCTCTCGGCCGCCGTGGGGCGCTTCCAGGGGCAGGTCGGGGCCTTTGCCGGGCACCTTCCCGATCAGGCCTGCTACCGCTGCTTCGTGGGCGATGCCTTCGATGCCGAGGATTGCGACACCTGCGCCGACGACGGCATGCTCGGCGCGATGGCCGGGTGGGCGGGCGCCTTCGCCGCGCTCCAGGCGGTCAAGGTGCTGTTGGCCGGCACCGCGCTGCTGGGCGAGCCCGGCTGGGGCCGCCTTCATATCCTCGACGGGCTCGAGCCGTCCTTGCGCACCATCCGCATCGCCAAGGACCCCGCCTGCCGCGCCTGCGCGCGTTAGAGGGCCCCCGCCCCTCGGCCCGCCCCGAAGCGGCCACGTCGCGGCAGGAATTGCCGCCCGCTCGCGGAACATCGCACCGCCCCGCAAAGTCGCTCCCCTCTCACTCAAGGAGGCTCGAGCGATGAATTTCGATTACAATACCATCATGGTGCTCGCGGTGTTCACGCTGGGCATGGGGCTGGTGATCGGCGTGGTCTCGTGGCTGCGCGCCAATAAGGCGCAGGACGATCACGAGGACGCCGCGGTCGCCCAGCGCCAGCGCCACGAGGATCCGGCGGCGCCGGTCGAGGGCACGCCGGGCAGCATCGATCCCACGGTTTCCGACCCCCACCACCCCGCGCCCGCGCGTGCGCCGGGCCACAGCGAAAACGGCGTGCCGGTCGCCCCCAGCGATTCGGGCCGCAGCTGGAGCAAGGAGCGCGGCGCCAACCCGCCGACGCCTACTCCGCCGCGCGACTGAGCACTTCGTCGACCCACTGCGGCACCACCATGCTGGCGGGGCCGAGGCGGGTCTCGTGGAACAGGCGCGAGCCTTCGCTCGGTTCGAAGTTGAGTTCGAGCGTCCGCGCTCCCGCCACCCGTGCCTCCTGCACGAAGCCCGCGGCGGGGTAGACCGCGCCCGAGGTGCCGATGCTGACGAAGAGGTCGCAGGTCTCGAGTGCCTGGTAGATGCGGCCCATCTCGTAAGGCATCTCGCCGAACCACACCACGTCAGGGCGCAGGGTCGGTGCCAGGCACACAGGGCATGGCGGGCGCTCGATCATGGTCGCGTGCCAAGGGGAGCGCATCTCGCAGGCGGAGCATAGCGCGCTCTTCAGCTCGCCATGCATGTGCAGCACTTGGCGACTGCCGCCGCGTTCGTGCAGATCATCGACGTTCTGGGTGACGAGAAGCAGCTCGCCCGCAAACTCCCGCTCCAGCCGCGCGAGCGCCTCGTGCGCGGGATTGGGCGCGACATTCTCCAGCGCGGCGCGGCGCATGTCGTAGAAATTGAGCACCAGATCGGGGTTGCGGGCAAAGCCCTCGGGCGTGGCGACGTCCTCGACCCGGTGCTGCTCCCACAGGCCCCCGGCGCTGCGGAAGGTGTCGATCCCGCTCTCGGCGGAAATGCCTGCGCCGGTGAGGATGACGATGCGTGCGACCTGTGCCATGAGGCCTTCAAGCATGAGGCATAGAGGCACGCAATGGCACAGCTCAAATTCGGGGTGATCGGGCACAAGGGCCGGATGGGGCAGGCTTTGGAGGCGGCCATCGGAGATGCCGGGCACAGCCTGTGCGTCGGGATCGATGAGGGCGGCTCGATCGCGCACCATGCGGAGCAGTGCGACGTGCTGGTCGATTTCTCCGCGCCGGGCGCACTGGGCGAGAACCTTGCGGCGGCCAAGGCGGCGGGCAAGCCGATTGTGGTGGGCACCACGGGGCTAGAGGAGCCGCATTTCGTGATGCTCGCCGAAGCCGCGCGCGCTGTGCCGGTGCTGCAATCGGGCAACTTCTCGCTGGGCGTGACGCTGCTCGCGCATCTGGTGCAGGAGGCTGCCGCGCGGCTCGGGCCGGAGTGGGACATCGAGGTGCTCGAGATGCACCACCGTATGAAGGTCGACGCGCCTTCGGGCACCGCCAAGCTGCTGGGCGAGGCGGCGGCGAAGGGGCGCGGGATCGTGCTCGGCGACAACATGGAGAGCGGCCGTCACGGGATGACCGGTGCGCGGGGGCAAGGCGCGATCGGGTTCGCTACCCTGCGCGGCGGCACCGTGGCGGGCGAACATTCGGTGATCTTCGCCGGCAGCGAGGAGCGCCTGACGCTGGCGCACTCGGCCGAAAACCGCATGATCTTCGCGCGCGGGGCGGTGAAGGCGGCCGAGTGGCTCTCCGGCAAGCCCGCCGGGCGCTACACCATGAACGACGTGCTCGGGCTATGACCGCAGTCGATCCCGGGCAATACCAGTGGCGGGCCGAAGGCGGGGGCGAGGACGCGGCGCGGCGGTGTCTTGCCTTCCTCGACCGGATCGGGATTGTCACCGCGCCGCTTGAAGGGGCCGAGGCGCAATTGCTTGACGGACTGGCGATCATCGGCGGGCGCTTGCTGATCGATCCCGCCGTGCCGGTGTGGCCGAGCGACCTGCTGCACGAGGCCGGGCACATCGCGGTCACCGCGCCGGAGGACCGCGCATCGCTGGGCCCGATCATTGCTGACGGCGGAGACGAGATGGCGGCAATCGCCTGGTCCTATGCCGCAGCGCGCGAATGCGGGATGCCGCTCGACCAGCTGTTTCACGACGGCGGCTATCGCGGCGATTCTGCCATGCTGCGCGAAGCCTTTGCCTCGGGCGCCACTATCGGCGCGCCGATGCTCGGCTATTTTGGCCTGTGCGATCCCGACCGGCAGCCCGGCGATCACCCCTACCCGGCGATGAAGCGCTGGCTGCGATGAGGCCCATTGGCTAATGACCCCCTGCCCATGAACAAAGCCCAGATCTTCGAATTCTTCCGCCGCCTCGCCGAAGACAATCCCTCGCCCCAGACCGAGCTCGAATATGGCAATGCCTATCAGCTGCTCGTGGCGGTGGCGCTGTCCGCGCAGGCGACCGATGTTGGCGTCAACAAGGCGACCCGCGCGCTGTTCCGCAAGGTCGAGACGCCGCAGCAGATGCTCGACCTCGGGGAGGAGGGGCTGAAGGAGCACATCAAGACCATCGGGCTGTTCAATTCCAAGGCCAAAAACGTGATCGCGCTGTCACGCATTCTGGTCGACGAACACGGCGGCGAGGTCCCGGACACGCGCGAGGCGCTGGTGAAGCTCCCCGGCGTCGGCCGCAAGACCGCCAACGTGGTGCTCAATTGCTGGTTCGGGCAGGAGACTTTTGCCGTCGACACCCACATCTTCCGCCTCGGCAACCGCACCGGCATGGCCAAGGGCAAGACCCCGGATCATGTCGAGGCCAAGCTCGAAAAGCGCGTCCCTCAGCCCTTCCGCCGGGATTCGCACCACTGGATGATCCTCCATGGCCGCTATGTCTGCAAGGCGAGGCAACCCGAGTGCTGGCGCTGCACAGTCGCGGACTTGTGCTCGTTCCGCAAGAAGGTGATGGAGCCGCCCAAGGGCCGCACCGCCGCCGAGAGCAATCAAGATTAAGGCGCGGTTCAAGCGAGGCTGCCACAATGCCTGCATCCTTCCGGTGGAGAGAGATGCCATGACCCCTCGCTTGCTTGCACTCGCCCCCCTGCCCCTGCTGGCGCCCCTGATGCTGGGAGCCTGCGCCGTCGATCCCGAAGCCGAGGCCGCGCGCACCCAGGCCGCGCTCGACGCCGCGCCGCCCGCGACGATCAAGGGCGCGGGGCAGAGCTGCATCAACCGCGATCAGGTCCGCAACACCGTGGTGCGTTCGGACCGGGTGATCGATTTCGAGATGGTCGGCGGCAAGGTCTATCGCAGCACGCTGCCCTCGCGCTGCCCGGGCCTCGAATGGGACCGCGCGATCACCTACGAGACCTCGATCAACCAGCTGTGCACGCAGCAGATCGTCTATGCGCTCCAGACGATCGGCGGCAACCTGCAACGCGGCGCGGGGTGCTCGCTGGGCGAGTTCGTGCCGGTGGAGTATGTGAAAGTGAAGGAGTGAGGCGCGCCTCAGCCGTTCATCTCGTTGGCGCTGTCCCCGTTGCATCGGGATATCGGACCGCCGCAGAAGGCTTGAGAACGTACTTATCGCCTTGAACTACAAGGTCATCGGGAAGCGGAATTGTCTCTCCGCGCAGGACCGGCAATTCCTTGGTATCAGGCCAAGTGGCGCGCACCTCCTGCATCAGGGATGTCCTGAAGCGTGTGAGGCGCGCAGCATCCTGTCCGACTGCGAAGGTAAGCCAAACCTTCTCTGAGCGGTTCGGCTCGTTCAGGGCTGATGCGATGTTTTCTTCGTCATTCGCGCCTGCCCATACCGCCGCGCTGAAGGTAGTGGGAACCACGGCGGATCGTGCCGCCAGCTCCTCGTCGGTTGCGTGGTCGACGTGGTAGTCGAAGCGCGATGCATGCTTCTCCATCAAGGCAAGAAGTTGCTTGCGGTCTTCAACGCCTTGCAAGGGAACCTCGTAGGCCGCCGAGGTTTTCATGACCTTTCCCGGGCTGCAAGAAGCAGCACCCACCAGCGCCAGCGCGAGCGCGAGCGTGAGCCGCGGCTTCACCCCCGCCCCTCTTCAAAATTGCTCGGATCCAATTCCAGCCCCGCACGGCCGTCGGCGGCGGTGTGGGCGGGGGCGTGGGGGTGCTCCATGTCCTCCGGCTCCTCGACCTCCAGCATTCCTTCCCACTTGGTAATGACCGCGGTCGCCACGGCGTTGCCGACCACATTGGTCGCAGTGCGGCCCATGTCGAGGAACTGGTCGATGGCGAGGATGATCGCTACGCCCTCGACCGGCAGGCCGAACATCGCCAGCGTACCGGTAATCACCACCAGCGAAGCGCGCGGCACGGCGGCGATGCCTTTCGAGGAAATCATCAGCGTCAGCAGGATCATGATCTGCGTGCCGATGCTCAGCTCGATCCCGTAGGCCTGCGCGATGAAGATCGTCGCGAAGCTCATGTACATCATCGAGCCGTCGAG
>JAIYEK010000320.1 GCA_027487015.1 Erythrobacteraceae bacterium
ACGGGTTCCCACGCGGGAAGGGATGGCAGCGCCTCGGGTCTCACGGATTGAGTCCATGGCGCACGACTGAGGGGTCGGCAAGAATGAAGCTTTGGAAGAGGCCGAATTGGGCCGGATCGCTCGCCGCTGCTGCGCGGGCAATGCGTGGCCGCAATCTCGCGGTCGCCGGCGCGGCGCTGCTGGCGAGCGCCTGCGCCGTCGTGCCCAAGACCGAGGTGGTCACCGCCCCTCCCCCTGCTCCCGCGCCCGAGCCTTCCGCGACCGCGCTCCCCACCGATACCGGCCGCCACCGCATCGCGCTGCTGGTGCCGCTGTCGGGCGACACCGCGCCGGTCGGGCAGGCGATCGCTAATGCGACCACGATGGCGCTGCTCGATACCGGCGCGGACAATCTGCGCATCACCACCTATGACACCTCGGAAGGCATCACCACCGCGGCAAGGAAGGCGATTGCCGATGGCAACAAGCTGATCCTCGGGCCGCTGACCGCTGATGCGGTCCCCTCGGTGCAGGCCGCCGCGCGCCCCGCCGGGGTGCCGGTGATCGCCTTTGCCAATGACGCCAGCGTGGCGGCGGCGGACGTGTTCGTGATCGGCCACCTGCCCGAGCAATCGATCCGGCGTTCTGTCCAGTTCGCCCGCAGCCGCGGCGCGGCCCGCTTTGCCGTGCTCGCGCCCGAGGGCGACTACGGCACCCGCGCGCTCTCCTCCTTCGAAAACGCGCTGCGCGATTATGGCGGCGCGCTGGTGCGCAAGGAGAGCTATGCGCGCGGCAACACTTCGATCGTCAGCGCCGCCGCCCGGCTGCGCGCGGCAGGGGGCTATGACACCGTGCTGATCGCGGATTCGGCGAGGCTCGGCGTCGATGCGGCAGGCGAACTCAACAAGTCCGCCCGCACCCGCACCCGCATCCTAGGCACCGAATTGTGGAGCGGCGAGGCCGTTCTCGCCCGCACCCCGGCGCTCGAAGGCGCGCTGTTCTCGGCCGTCTCCGACCAGCGCTTCCGCCGCTTTGCCGATAGCTACGCGTCGCGCTTCGGTGGGCAGCCCTTTCGGGTGTCGACCTTGGGCTATGATGCCGTGCTGCTAACCCTGCGCGTCGCGCGCGACTGGAAGGTCGGCACGCCCTTCCCGCGCGAGCAGCTTTACGACAAGGGCGGCTTCCTCGGGGTCGACGGGGCCTTCCGCTTTGCCCGCAACGGCGTGGTCGAACGGGCGCTTGAGGTGCGCGAGGTCAAGGCGGGCGACGTGATCGCGGTCGATCCTGCCCCGACCGGCTTCGGCAAGTGAGTGCGTAAAACACCGGGGGGTGGCTTGTGAGGCGTAGCGGCGCGGCCCTATAAGCCTGGCCATGGCCGCAGAACCCACCCCCGACGATCTCTTCGCCAACACCCCGACCTCGAGCGGCGATTACAATGCGAGCGCCATCGAGGTGCTCGAAGGGCTCGAGCCGGTCCGCCGCCGCCCGGGCATGTATATCGGCGGGACCGATGATCGCTCCTATCATCACCTTGCGGCCGAGGTTCTCGACAACTCGATGGACGAGGCGGTCGCAGGCCACGCGACGCGGATCGAGGTGCGGCTTGATGAAGGCAACCGGCTGACGATCACCGATAACGGGCGCGGGATGCCGGTGGACGAGCACCCCAAGTTCCCGGGCAAATCGACCCTCGAGGTGATACTCTCCACCCTGCACTCGGGCGGCAAGTTCTCAGGCAAAGCCTACGCCACCAGCGGCGGCCTGCACGGCGTGGGGGTGAGTGTGGTCAATGCGCTGTCGTCCTACACCCGGGTCGAAGTCGCGCGCGACAAGCAGCTCTATGCGCAGGAATTCTCGCGCGGGATCACGCAAGGCCCGCTTCAGATGCTCGGTGCGGCCCCTAACCGCCGGGGGACGGCTGTCAGCTTCGTGCCCGATACCGAGATCTTTGGCGATCGCAGCTTTAACCCCAAGCGCTTGTTCAAGCTGGCGCGGTCGAAGGCCTATCTCTTCGCAGGGGTCGAGATCCGCTGGAAGTGCGCCCCCTCGCTCACCAGCGAAGAGGTCCCCGCCGAGGCCGTGTTCAAGTTCCCCGGCGGGCTTGCCGACCACCTGGCCGAGCAGGTCGGCACCCGCGAATGCGTCACCGCGCAGCCTTTCGCGGGGACGCAGGACTTCCCGATTGTAGACGGCGTCGGGCAAGGCCGCGCCGAATGGGCGATCGCTTGGCCGCTCTATTCGGACGGCGCGACGAGCTGGTATTGCAACACCGTGCCAACCCCCGATGGCGGCACCCACGAGCAGGGCCTGCGCACCGCGCTCACTCGGGGCCTCAGGGCCTTCGGCGAGCTGGTGGGCCAGAAGAAGGCCAAGGATATCACCGCCGATGACGTGATGACCGGCGCCGAGGTGATGCTCAGCGTCTTCATCCGCGATCCGCAGTTCCAGTCGCAGACCAAGGACCGCCTCACCTCGCCCGAGGCCGCGCGTCTGGTCGAGAACGCGGTGCGCGACCACTTCGACCACTTCCTCACCGACAATATGGAGCGCGGCAAGGCGCTGCTCGGCGAAGTGATGGAGCGGATGGACGAGCGCCTCAAGCGCAAGGCCGAGCGCGAGATCAAGCGCAAGACCGC
>JAIYEK010000309.1 GCA_027487015.1 Erythrobacteraceae bacterium
CTCGAGCGCACCCGGGTCCAGCGCAAGACCGGCAAGGCCTTCTACATCGACAAGCTGCCCAACAACTGGAGCTATGCCGGTTTCATCCACCTGATCCTGCCCAATGCCAAGATCATCGACGCGCGGCGCAACCCGCTGGATTGCTGCTTTTCCAATTTCCGCCAGCACTTCGCCAAAGGGCAGGCCTTCAGCTATTCGCTCGACCACATCGGCCGGTACTATGCCGATTATGTGCGCGCGATGGACCATTACGACCGCGTCTTGACAGGGCGCATCCACCGCGTGATCCACGAGCGGCTGCTCGACGATCCGGAAAGCGAAGTGCGCGCGATGCTCGGCTACCTCGGCCTTCAGTTCGAGGACGCCTGCCTTGAGTTCCACCGCAACACCCGGGCGGTGCGGACTGCCTCGTCCGAGCAGGTCCGCCGCCCGATCAACCGCGACGGCATGGGCCAGTGGGAGCCCTATGCGCAGTGGCTCGGCCCCCTGCGCGCGGCGCTGGGCGACTTGGTCGAAACCTACGCTGACCGGCCCGCGTGACCGGCGCGCCGATGTGACAAATTTGTCATAGCGCGTAACCAAAGTTCACCATCAGGACCTTGAAGATAAGCAACCGCTTGGCAAGAGGCCCATGCTGTGGCGGTTTATTGCGGGGGTCTGGCATTTTGCCATAGGGAGGCAGCTTTGACGTTCATGGAATCCAACAAGATGCGGGCCATCACCGCGTCTCTTCTCGCAGGCACCGCGCTGACGGTCGCGGCGCCGGTCGTGGCGCAGGACAGCGTCGAAGATGACAACGACAATGTCATCATCGTCACGGCGCAGAAGCGCTCGCAGAACCTGCAGGACGTGCCGATCGCGATCACCGCGCTCGGGACCGAGGCGCTTGACGAGCTGCAGATCAACGAAGTCCGCGACATCGCCAAGTTCCTGCCCTCGGTGACGGTGCAGACGTCGGGCCCCGGCTTCACTCAGGTCTATTTCCGCGCCGTTGCCAGCGGCGAGAACGCCAACCACTCGGCCTCGCTGCCCACGGTCGGCATCTATCTCGATGAAATGCCGATCACGACCATTCAGGGCGCGCTCGACATCCATGCCTATGACCTTGCCCGGGTCGAGGCACTGGCCGGGCCGCAGGGCACGCTCTACGGGGCGAGCTCGATGGCGGGCACCATCAAGATGGTCACCAATGCGCCCGACTACAAAGCCAGCTACGGCGCTGCGGATTTCGAGCTCAACAGCGTCAACCGCGGCGACTTCGGCGGAGTGGCCGAGGGCTTCTACAACGCCCTGATCTCCGACACTGCCGCGCTGCGTCTGGTGGCGTGGTATCGCCGTGACGGCGGGTTTATCGACAACATCCCGGGCAGCCGCACCTATGCAAGTTCGGGCATCACCCAGAACAATGCGGCGCTGGTCGAAGACGATTACAACGATGTCGACACCTACGGCGCGCGGCTCGCGCTGGGGATCGAGCTCAACGACAGCTGGACCTTGCGCCCGACCATCATGGGCCAGATCCAGAACGCCGACGGCAGCTTCGCGCAGGAGCGCAGCTCGGCGGTCACCCGTTCGCTCCAGACCGTGCAGTACAATCCCGAATCCTCGAAGGACAAATGGCTTCAGGCAGCGCTGACCATCGAAGGCAAGATCGGCAACTGGGACCTCGTCGCCACCGGCGGCCAGCTGTGGCGCCGCACCGAAACGGAATCGGATTATTCCGACTACGCCTATTTCTATGACGCGCTGGCCGGCTACGGGAACTACTTCTACGACAATAACGACGATCTGGTGAACCCCAACCAGTACATCCAGGCCAACGACAAATACCGCCGCTCCTTCGGGGAAATCCGCATCTCGAGCCCGCAGGAAGCGTCGCTGCGCTTCATCGGCGGCGTGTTCGCGCAGCGCCAGACGCATGACATCACGCAGAACTACATAATCGATGGCATCGCGGATTCCCTCACGGTTCCGGGCACTGAGAGCAACATCTGGCTGACCGCCCAGACCCGCATCGACCGCGACTATGCCGCTTTCGGCGAGCTCAGCTACGATGTGACCGACAAGCTGACGCTGACCGGCGGCGCGCGGCTCTACAACTACAAGAACTCGCTGGTCGGCTTCTTCGGCTTCAGCGCCGGCTATTCGAGCGGCACAGGCGTGGCGGCGTGCTTTGGCCCGGCGGTCGTGGCGGGATCGCCCTGCACCAATATCGACAAGGTTACGTCTGACACCGACGCGATCTACAAGCTCAACGCGACCTACAAGATCAACCCGGACGTGCTGGTCTACGCCACTTGGTCGCAGGGCTTCCGCCCGGGCGGGGTCAACCGGCGCGGCACGTTGCCGCCCTATCTGCCCGACACGCTCGACAACTACGAGCTCGGCTGGAAGACCAGATTCGGCGATGTCACCTTCAACGGCGCGGTGTTCCAGGAGGACTGGAACAACATCCAGCTCTCCTTCCTCGGCGCGAACGGGCTGACCGAGATCCGCAACGCAGGGGTCGCGCGGATCAGGGGGATCGAATCCGATTTCACCTACCGCGCCGATGGGCTGACGCTTTCGCTTTCGGGCAGCTACAACGACGCGACGATCCGGCGCGATTTCTGCCGGATCGCCAACCCGGCGTTCGATTGCACCCTTAATCCGGGCGACGGGCGCATCAACGCGTTGCTCGCGCCGGCAGGCACGCAGCTGCCGGTCACCGCGAAGTTCAAGGGCAACGCGGTCGCGCGCTATGAATTCGCGCTCGGCGGGTGGGACGGGCATGTCCAGGGCGCGGCGTCCTATATCGGCCGCCGCCGCAGCGACCTGCGCACGGCCGAGAACGCCATCAAGGGGGACTTCGACCCCTATACGACGGTCGACCTCAGCATCGGCGTCAAGAAGGACAACCTGCGCTTCGAGCTGTTCGCCACCAACCTCTTCGACGAGCGCGGGGTGATCAACAGCGGGGTGCAATGCGTCGAGACCGTCTGCGGCGATCCGACCGGGATCAGCAACACCGGCGGGGCGTTCTACGACGTCGTGACGCGGCCGCGGATCATCGGGCTGAAGGCCGGCTTCGATTTCTGATCCTGTGACCTCCGCGTCACGAAAAACGGAAGGGCCGGGCCGCAAGCTCGGCCTTTTCGCTGCCATCGCGCTGGTGATGGGCAACATGATCGGCTCGGGGGTTTTCCTGCTCCCGGCGAGCCTTGCGCCGTTCGGCTGGAACGCCGTGCTCGGCTGGATCGTCACGACCGCAGGAACGCTGGTGCTGGCCTGGGTGCTCGCCGCGCTCACCCGCGCGCGGCCCGGGGCGAGCGATCCGGCGGGCTTCGTGACTGAGGCCTTCGGC
The DNA here is from genome assembly GCA_027487015.1 of Erythrobacteraceae bacterium. Lineage (GTDB taxonomy): Bacteria > Pseudomonadota > Alphaproteobacteria > Sphingomonadales > Sphingomonadaceae > Erythrobacter. The sequence goes on from JAIYEK010000309.1 coordinate 3,344, forward strand.
GAGATCCCGGCCTTCCTGGTGGGCTGGGTCTACTGGGTTTCGGTGTGGACCGCGGTGGTCTCGATTGCGGTCGCGGCAGTCAGTTACCTCTCGGCCTTCATCCCCGCCATCGCCACCACCCCGATGGGCCCTGCGATCTGCGCCATCGCGCTGGTCTGGGCGATGACGCTGCTCAACCTGCGCGGCGTGCGTGCGGCGGGCAATTTCCAGATCGTGACGGTGCTGCTGAAGCTCGTGCCCCTGATTGCGGTGATCGTCATCGCTGCTGTGGTGCTGGGCACGGGCAAGGGCGAGATTCGTCCGCTGGTGATGAGCGAACTCAACGGCACCGACCTGCGCGGCGCGGCGGCGCTGACGCTGTTCGCGCTGCTCGGCTTCGAATGCGCGAGCATCGCTGCCGCGCGGGTCGAGAACCCGGAGGTCAACGTACCGCGCGCAACGATGTGGGGCACCGGACTAACGGGCGTGCTCTATCTGCTGGTGTGTTCCGCGATCGCGCTGATGCTCCCCGAGGCGGTCGCTGCGACCTCGCCCGCACCGTTTGCAACCTTCGTCGAGCGCAACTGGAGCGCGGGCCCCGCCGCGCTGGTGACGGTCTTCGCGATCGTCAGCTGTGTCGGCGCGATCAACGGGTGGGTGCTGCTCCAGGGCGAACTGCCGCGCGCCATGGCCGAGCGGGGCATGCTGCCGCGCTGGTTCGCCGTGACCGACGGCAACGGCACCCCGCGCCGCGCGCTGCTGGTCTCGAGCGTCATCGCCACGCTCTGTCTGCTGTTCAATGCGAGCAAGAGCATGCAAGGCATCTACGAATTCGTGCTGCTGCTTTCGACCAGCGCCGCACTGTGGCTCTACCTCGCCTGCGCGCTGGCGGCGTTCAAGATGAAGGTGGTGCGGGGCTTTGCGCTGGTGGGCGCGGGTTATGCGCTCTGGACGCTGTGGGGCGCAGGGATCGAGGCGAGCGGCTGGAGCCTCGTGCTTATGGCCGCGGGCATCCCGCTCTACCTGTGGGCGCGGCGCGGCGCTCAGCCAGCCGCCGCCTGAGGGACAAGCGCGTCGAGCCACCTTGCGGCGAGCGCTTCGGCCTCCTCGGCGCTGAAGGGCGCTTGGCCGAGCGAGAGTTCCAGCCACAGCCCGTCGATCAGCGCAGTGAGCGCGACCGCCACCACGCGCACATCGGCGAGATCGGGGCGATAGGCGTGCAAGGCCTGCTCCAGCCCCTTGCGGAAGGCCCCGTAGACCTCGGTCCGCACCGCCGCGACCGCCGGATCGCTCAGCGTGAGGCTCCAGAAGGCGACATAGGTGGCGAGCAGCTCAGGGGTGGCAATCGGGGCACGGAAATTGGCCGCGAGGTAGGCGATCAGCCGCGCGCGCGGATCGGGGCCTGCCGCCGCCACTGCCTGAGCTAGGGCGCGGTCGATCTCCGCGCCGGTCCAGCGGTAGGTCTCGGCAATCGCGTCCGAGACGCTGGCGAAATAGTGCCGCAGCAGCCCCGCTGACACACCCGCCTCGGCGCAGATCGTGCGCACTGAGACGCCTGCCGCTCCCTTCGCCGCAAGCACGCGAGCGGTCGCCGCGATCAGGCTTTGGCGGCGCGCATCGGGATCGGCGCGAGTAAAGGCGGGTTGTGCGGTCATTCCTGGCTTGTTATACGAATGTAAAACAAGGAAGCGCGCATGGCAACTCATCCCGTCCCCGATGCCGACCCGCTCGAGGGCTGGAGCCTGCCGAGCTGGACCTACCACGATGCGGAATTCCACCAGGTCGAGCTCGACCGCGTGTTCCGCTCGAGCTGGCAGGTGGTCTGCCACACTAGCGACGTGTCCAAAGCGGGCGATTGGCACACGCTCGACTATTGCGGCGAGAGCGTGATCGTGGTGCGCGGGGCAGACGACGTGCTGCGCGCCTTCACCAATGTCTGCCGCCACCGCGGCTCGCGGCTGGTCGACGGGGCGAGCGGCTGCGCCAAGAAGCTCGTCTGCCCCTACCACGCCTGGACCTATGATCTCGACGGCAGGCTCACGGGCGTGCCCGACAGCGCCAGTTATCCGACGCTCGATCGAGGGAAGGCCGGGCTGGTCGCGGTCGAGCTGGAAGTGTGGCGCGGCTTCATCTTCGTCCGGCTCGAAGATGATGGTGGGCCCACCGTGGCCGAGCAGATGGCGCCTTACGAGGCAATTGTCGCGCCCTACCGCTTTGAGGAACTGGAAGCCTTGGGCCGCGTCACCCTGCGTCCGCGCGAGGTGAACTGGAAGAATGTCGGCGACAACTATTCCGACGGCCTCCACATCCCCGTCGCGCACCCCGGCCTCACCCGCCTGTTCGGCAAGGGCTACGGGATAGAGGCCGAGGCGCACGTGGACCGCATGTGGGGCGCGATGGTGGACCGGCCCAGCGACAACTGGTCGGAGCGGATGTACCAGCGCCTGCTCCCGCCGGTCGCCCACCTGCCCGAGGAACGCCAACGCTTCTGGCTCTATTTCAAGCTCTGGCCCAACGTCGCCTTCGACATCTACCCCGACCAGATCGACTTCATGCAGTGGCTGCCGACGGGCCCCTCCACCTGCCTGATCCGCGAGATCAGCTATGTCCTGCCCGACGACCGGAGAGAGATGCGCGCCGCGCGCTATCTCAACTGGCGCATCAACCGCCAGGTCAACGCCGAGGACACCGCGCTCATCACCCGCGTCCAACAGGGCATGGCGAGCCGCAGTTTCAGCATGGGCCCCCTGAGCGACAAGGAGGTGTGCCTCCGGCATTTCTGCCGGCGCATCCGTGATCTCATTCCCGAGGCCCGCCTCGAACACCAACCCAGCCCTGGATGGAGCCTGAGCGCATGACCCAGAAATACGACGCCGTGATCATCGGTGGGGGCCACAATGGCCTCACCTGTGCATTCTACCTTGCGCAGGCCGGGCTCAAGGTGCGGATCGTCGAGCGGCGCGATATCGTCGGGGGCGCGGCGGTCACCGAGGAGTTCCACCCGGGTTTCCGCAATTCGGTCGCGAGCTACACTGTCAGTCTGCTTCAGCCCAAGGTGATCCGCGACATGCGGCTGGCCGAGCATGGCTACCGCGTGATCGAGCGGCCGATCAGCAACTTCCTGCCGCAGGAGGATGGCGGCTACCTGAAGCTGGGCGGCGGGCTGGAGCGCACGCAGGCCGAATTCGCGCGCTTCTCGGCCGCCGATGCCGCGACATTACCCGCCTATTACGATGCGCTTGAAGGCGTGGCGGAAGTGCTGCGCAGCCTTGCATTGAAGAGCCCGCCCAATGTCGGCGAAGGCCTGCGCACGCTGATCGCAGGCGCGTCGCAGGGCTGGGGCCTGTCGAAGCTGGATCTGGCGGCCAAGCGCGATGTGCTCGACCTCTTCGTCAAGTCCGCCACCAGCTTCCTCGGCCAATGGTTCGAAAGCGAGGCGGTGAAGGCGGCCTTCGGCTTCGACGCGGTGGTCGGCAACTATGCCAGCCCTGACACGCCGGGGAGCGCCTATGTTCTCCTCCACCACGTCTTCGGCGAGGTGAACGGCAAGAAGGGCGCCTGGGGCCACTGCATCGGCGGGATGGGCACGATCACCCAGATCATGGCCGAGGTGTGCCGCCAATCGGGGGTTGAGATCAGCCTCGAAAGCCCGGTCGCAGAGGTGCTGGTCGATGGGGATACGGTTGCAGGCGTGAAGCTCGAAAGCGGCGAGGAAATCGCGGCCAAGCGCGTGATCGCCAATGTCGGCCCCAAGCTGCTCTACGGCAAGCTGCTGGCCCAGCACCACCAGCCCGAGGATTTCCGCCGCCGGATGCGCGGTTACAAGACCGGCGGCGGCACCTTCCGCATGAACGTCGCGCTCACCGAGCTGCCGCGCTTCACCTCGCTCCCCGAGCCGGGCGAGCACCACCAGAGCGGGATCATCATCGCGCCCACGCTCGCCTACATGGACAAGGCCTTCCTCGACGCAAAGGCGGATGGCTGGTCGAAGCGGCCGATCGTCGAGATGCTGATCCCGAGCACGGTGGACGACAGCCTCGCGCCTGAAGGCATGCACGTCGCCAGCCTGTTCTGCCAGCAATTCGCCCCCGAGCTGCCCGCCAAAGACGACGGAACTCCCCGCGACTGGGACGATGAGGAAGACGCCGCCGCCGACACCATCATCGACACGGTCGAAGCGCATGCACCGGGCTTCCGCGCCTCGATCATCGGACGGCAGGTGCTCAGCCCCAAGGGCCTCTACCGCAAGTTCGGCCTTGTCGGCGGGGACATCATGCACGGGCACATGAGCCTTGATCAGCTGTGGAGCGCGCGGCCTGTGCTCGGTCACGGGGCCTATCGCGGGCCGGTGAAGGGGCTCTACCTGTGCGGCGCGGGCACACACCCGGGCGGCGGCGTGACCGGGGCGCCGGGGCATAATTGCGCGAAGGAAGTGATCGCCGACGGCGGCAGCTTCCGGCGTTTCGCGGCAGTCTAGGCACGCCGGTTGTCGCGGGGCCCAGATTGCCATAGCCTGCGCGCCCTATCACCCATCGGGGAACTGCCCATGCGCTCTACATTCCTGCTGTCCGGCCTTCTGGCAGCTGCCCTCTCAGGACCGGCGCTGGCCGAGGCGGCTACGCCCCCCGAAAAGCAGGTGGTTGAGCTCTCCAGCGCGGCCATCGCGCTGCGCTCGGTGCGGGGCGAGGGCAACCAGACCGGCAAGGTCGCCGAGCTTTACAAGCAAGCTCTGATCGACGCGGGCTGGAAAGCGGACGAGATCGAGATCGTCCCGCTCGACGACACTGCCTACTTCATCGCCACTTGGAAGGGGAAGAACCCCGCGCTCGGCCCGATCGTCATTTCCGCGCACATGGACGTCGTCGACGCCAGGCCCGAGGACTGGAAGCGCGATCCTTTCACGCCGGTGGTCGAGAACGGCTATCTCTTCGGACGCGGGGCCAGCGACACCAAGTTCGACACCGTGCAGGCGATGGTCGCGGTGATGGGCTTGCGCAAGTCCGGCTTCGTGCCCGAACGCAGCATCGTGCTCGCTTTCTCGGGCGATGAAGAGACGACGATGATCACCTCGAAGGTCATCGCCGAGCGGCTGAAGGGTGCCCGGCTGGTGCTCAATGTCGACGGTGCCTCGGGGGCGCTCAACGAGACGAGCGGCAAGCCTGCTTACTGGAGCTGGCAGGGGGCCGAGAAGACCTATGCCGATTACGAGCTAGTCGTGACCAATCCGGGCGGCCACAGCTCCGCGCCGCGCGATGACAACGCCATCGTCCAGCTGTCGGGCGCGCTCTCGCGGATCGGTGCGCACCACTTCACGCCCGAAGTGAACGACATCACCCGCGATTACTTCGCCAAGGCCGCCGGCTTCGTCTCCGATCCGCTGGTCGCTGCGGCCATGCGGGCCTTCGCCGCCGACCCCACCGACAAGGCGGCGATCGCGGTGCTGCGCGCCGATCCCTCCTACGTCGGCAAGATCGCGACGACCTGCGTGCCGACCATGGCGAGCGCCGGACACGGCCGCAACGCGCTCCCCCAGCGCGCGACGGCCATCGTCAACTGCCGCATCTTCCCCGGCCATTCGAAGGAGGAGGTGCTGGCAGAGCTCGGCAGGGTCGCCGCGCAGCCGGCGATGACCATCCGCGAGATCGACCCCGAGTTCACCACTGCCTCGCCTGCCTCGCCTTACGACGAGGTCTTCGTCGGCGCGGCCACGCGGGCCATACGGGGGGCCTTCGGAGACGTCCCCGTGATCGCGGCCCAAGCCTCGGGCGCGTCGGATTCGATGTGGTTCCGCGCCCTCGGTGTCCCGAGCTACGGGGCGAGCGGCACCTTCATGCGCGAGAGCGACGACTTCTCGCACGGCCTCGATGAACGCGTGCCGCTCGGCAATATCGGCAAGAGCCTTGCCTATTACCGCCTATTGCTGACCGAGCTCGCCTCCAAATGAGGGCGCTGCCCGCCATCGCAGCTCTGCTTGCGTTGGCCGCGCCGGCGCCTGCGCTGGCCGAAACGCTCTATGTCGAGGCGGGGCGGCTGCTCGATGTCGAAACGGGCGAATTGCGCACCGGGCAGTGCATCGTGGTCGAAGGCGAGCGGATCGCCTGGATCGAACCGTGCGGCGGATCGCCCAAGGAATGGAAGAGGGTGGACTGGTCAGCCTACACTGTGCTGCCCGGGCTGATCGACCTCCACACCCACCTCTCCGACACCGGCAGCAGCGCGGACCTTTCCGATCCGCTCAAGACCTCCCCCGTAGACACGGTGCTGACCGGCGCGCGCAATGCGCGTCTCACGCTCGAGGCGGGGTTCACCACGGTGCGCGATGTCGGCACCTATCGCGGGCTGACTGACGTCGCGCTGCGCAATGCGATCAACAAGGGGTTGGTGCCGGGGCCGCGGATGTTTGTCGCCGGGGCCTATCTCACCCATCCGGGCGGCGGGGGCGAATTGAACGGGGTGGTGCCCAACGAACAGCTGCCCGCCGATATGCGCCTCGGCGTGCTCTCCAATCCGCAGGAGGCGACGCAGCGCGCCACCTATCTGTTCGACAACGGCGTCGATTTCCTCAAACTGATGGCGACCGGCGCAGTGCTGGCGATCGGCACTGAGCCGGGCGAGCCCGAACTGACCGAAGCCGAAATGCGCGCCGCTATCGAAGTCGCCGCCGCGCGCGGCTCCGTCGCCACGGCCCATGCCCACGGGCCGGAAGGGATCAAGGCCGCGATCCGCGCCGGGGTGCGCAGCATCGAGCACGCGAGCCTGATCGACGAGGAGGGCTTGCGTCTGGCCCGCGACAAGGGCGTGTGGCTGGTGATGGATGTCTTCAACGGCGATTACATCGACGAAGTCGGCACCGCCGAGGGCTGGCCGGAAGAATATCTGCGCAAGAACCGCGAGACCACGCAGGTCCAGCGCGACGCCTTCCGCCGTGCGGTCGAGCTGGGCGTGCCGCTGGCTTTCGGCTCTGATGCGGGCGTCTTCCCCCACGGGCAGAACGCGCGCCAGTTCCGTTACATGGTGGCCAATGGCATGACCCCGCTGCAGGCGATCCGGGCAGCGACCGTCAGTGCGGCGCTGGTCCTTGGCCGCGAAGGGGAGCTGGGCCGGATCGCCCCGGGCTATCTCGCCGACATGATCGCGGTGGAGGGTAATCCGCTCGACGACGTCGCCGTGCTGGAGCGCGTCTCGGCCGTGATGAAGGGCGCAAAGACCGTCCGCTAGGCTTGCGCCGCCGCCACGGTGGTCTGCGCCGGCTTCATGAAGCCGAGATCGGGCGAGGCAAACCGCCCGATATTGGGCGCAACCGACGTCAGCTCGTTCGGCGCGACCCCGAACCACAGGCCCAGCGTTGACGACAATTCGTCGACCGAGGTCGTCGGCAGCAGCCGACCTTGCCCGACTTGATCGTTGCTGTTGACCGAAACCTGCGGCGCGCGGCCATAGAAACGGCCGCCCTGCACTCCGCCGCCGACGATGAAGTGGTGCGCGCCCCAACCATGGTCGGACCCGTCGCCGTTCGAGGCCAGCGTGCGCCCGAAATCGGAGGCGGTGAAGGTGGTGACGTTGTTCGCCACGCCCAGTTCCACGGTCGCGCGGTAGAAGGCGTCCATCGCGAAATCGACCTGGCCGAGCAGAGCTTCATGCGAGCCGATCAGCCCGTCATGGTGATCGAACCCGCCGAGCGAGACGAGGAACACCTGCCGCGTCACCGCGAGGTTCTGGCGCGCGGCGATCAGGCGCGCGACGACGCGCAGCTGGTCGGCAAGGCGGTTGCCGGTCCCGAAGCTGGTGTTCACCGTCACGTTGGCGATCGCGTTGTTGACGAAGGCGCCGTAGGTGATCGAGCGGTCGTTGACCCGGGCGTAATCGGTGGCAAGGACATTGCCCGATCCGCTCCGCAGCAGCGTGCCCAATGCCTGCGAGGCGGCGGTCGAATTGAACAGTCGCCCGGTCTGGAGCGGATTGTAGAGCGTCGCGCCCGACGGCGACACCTGATAGGGCACCGCGGTCTGGCCGCTCAGGAACACCGCGTTGCCGGTGGCATTGATCGCGGTGAACATCGCATTGGTGTTCGAGCTCAGCGCCAGATCGCCCATCCGCCCGCCCCATCCGGTGGGCGATCCTTCGGGCTGCGAGCTTTGCCAGGTCGATTGCTGGTCATTGTGCGAAAACAGCTTGGCCGGGCGTGGCACTACGCCAGCGTCATACTGCGCGCGGGTCAGCGGCTGGATCAGCGGGCCGACATTGAGCAGCGGCGCCATCGCGCCCTGATCGTAGAGCGTCTTCAGACGCGGCATGGTCGGCGCGATCGCGTAGGTGATGTTGTCGGTGAGGGTCTGGCCCTGCGGCGGGGTCAGAACGGTATTGGCGAGCGCGGCGCGGGCCAGA
>JAIYEK010000060.1 GCA_027487015.1 Erythrobacteraceae bacterium
CGGTCTGCAAGCGACGGCTGATCTTCATGACCTCGCCGGCATTGGCGCCGCGGTTATTGAGACAGAATTATCCTGTAATTCGATACTTGCGCAAAATACCTCAATTGATTCGAAAGTTCGAAATTCGCAAGGAGAAGGGTTAACGTTGGCCGTGACTGGCGGCGATCTGGCACGGCAAGATGGGCCTGAGCGTGGCGAGGGGACAGCGAGCTGCGCTTTGGCTGACAGAACCACCTCCGGGCCGGACAAAGTCCATTTAAAATATGGGCATATCCGCCATACTTCGAAGTCTTTCGGGATATCTGGCGAATTTCGTTCGCCTACGGCCGGCAAACTCGCTTTATCATCGATTTCCCAGCCTAACATGGGTTGTGATCACATCACGATGTGCTACATGAAGCCCATGAACACATCGATCATCACACGCGTTCGCGACCTCGTGGACAGCGGGAAAATGACCCGCGCCGGGCTAGCCCGTGCCGCCGGTCTCCATGCCAACACCCTGCGCGACGCGGCGGAGCCTGACTGGAATCCCACGGCCGATACCCTACAAAAGCTCGAAATGTTTCTTGATTCCAACGATCAGCGCCCCGTGTTGGTCGGGATCGACGAGATCATCGACGAGGCGCGCAATGGCCGCATGTATATTCTCGTCGATGATGAGGACCGCGAGAACGAGGGCGATCTGATCATCCCCGCGCAGATGGCGACCCCGCAGGCGATCAACTTCATGGCAATGCATGGCCGCGGGCTGATCTGCCTTGCGCTCACCAAGGACCGGGTCGAGCATCTCGGCCTTCAGCCGATGAGCCGCAACAACAAGGAATCGATGCAGACCGCCTTCACCATCTCGATCGAGGCGAAGGAAGGCGTCACCACCGGCATCTCGGCAGCGGACCGCGCGCGCACCATCTCGGTTGCGATCGACGCGGCCAAGGGCGCCGACGATCTCGTCACCCCCGGTCACGTCTTCCCGCTGATGGCGCGCGACGGCGGCACGCTGGTGCGCGCCGGGCATACCGAGGCAGCGGTCGATATCTCGCGCCTCGCAGGGCTCAACCCCTCGGGCGTGATCTGCGAGATCATGAACGAGGACGGGACCATGGCCCGGCTCGACGATCTCATCACCTTCGCCCGCAAGCACGACCTCAAGATCGGCACAATCCGCGATCTCATCGCCTACCGGATGCGCAACGACCACCTGGTCGAGCGTCTGGGCGAGCGCGCCTTCACCTCGGACTACGGCGGCCAGTGGCGGATGATCACCTACCGCGACCGCGTGGCTGGCAGCGAGGCCTATGTGCTCCAGAAGGGCCACGTCATCCCGGGCGAGCCCACCCTCGCCCGCGTCCACCCGATTTCGGTGTTCGACGATGTGCTGGGCCAGCCCGGCCCCCGCAAGCGTACGCTCCAGCGCGCGATGCAGGCGATCGGCGAGCATGGCTCGGGCGTGATCGTGATCCTGACCGGGCGCGTGGGCACCGGGGCATGGCAGGCGGGCGAGGAGCTGCGCAATATCGGTATCGGCTCGCAGATCCTCGTCGATCTCGGCGTGTCGGACATGGTGCTGCTGTCGAACAGCCGCCCCGACCTTGTCGCGCTCGAAGGCTATGGCCTGACCATCACCGACTTCCACCCCATTCCGGAGTAATCACCCATGGCCGACATCCTCATCGTCGAAGCGCGCTTCTACGCCCATTTGAACGACATGCTGATCGCTGGCGCACGCGCCGCGCTCGAGAAGGCCGGACACAAGGTCGAGGTCCTCACCGTCCCCGGCGCGCTCGAGATCCCCGGTGCCATCGCTCTCGCGGCCGAGGCCGACCGCTATGACGCCTTCGTCGCCATCGGCGTGGTGATCCGCGGTGAGACCTACCACTTCGAGATCGTCGCCGGCGAAAGCGCGCGGGCGATCATGGCGCTGACCATGGACGGGATCGCGATCGGTAACGGCATCCTCACAGTCGAGAACGAAGCGCAGGCGCTCGTGCGCGCTGACCCTGCCCAGAAGGACAAGGGCGGCGAAGCGGCCAAGGCGGCGCTCGCCTTGCTTGCCCTTCAAGACCGCTTCGGTTGACCTTTGGCGGCGCCGGTGTGCCGTTCTGGCGCGCGGGCAGCGCTACGTAGTTTCCCTCTGTAGATTTCCATAGGGCATTAACGCGATAGTCACCCCGTCTCCGCGGCCACGCACGAAGCGTGCGGGCACGCGGGGAAGGGCTCGCGCTTTCTTGGGATCTGACCGTGGAAAACCTCACTACGACTGCGCCGGGCGATGCCCGTGTGCCTGCCGTTCTCGCTGCGCTGGAACGCGAACTTGCCGTGCTCGACCAGATCGGCGCGCATATCGCCGCGGCCTATTTGGACGCTGCGATCACGCAGTTGCGACGCGATCAGGTGCGCCGGTAGACGCCGCTACCGATTGTTTTTCGCTATTAAAATAACGAACTGCGTATTCGCCCTTAAAGCCAACCAGATCGGATGTTCTTACATCGGGTTCCATAGGCATTTGCCTGCTGGCGCAAGCCTGTAGCTCTTGAAGGTGGATCGATGGGCGACATGATGCACGACACCGGCCCGATTATTGCGAACGCAGGCGCAGGCGTAAGCCACGGCGATGCCGCGCTGCTGTTCCAC
>JAIYEK010000278.1 GCA_027487015.1 Erythrobacteraceae bacterium
CCGCGCGAGAACACGCCGGCGGTGTTGATGGTGCGGAACAGGCGCACGACCGGGAAACGGTCATCCGCGGTGCGATCATAATCGACGCTGAGCGAACGGATCGAGGACTGGATCAGCGGAAGATCGGTGGTGTTCTCGGTGCGGGTGTAGCCGACGATGCCCTTGAGGCCCGCCTCGTCGGTCTGCCAGTCGAACCCGGCCGAACCGATGTAGTTCTGGTTGATGTAGCGCCCGTCATTGTAATTGGTGGTGATCGAGACGTTGTCGAGGCTGCCGCTAAGCAGCCCGCGGGTGCCGCGCGCGGCGGCCTCGCCGATCTCGATTTCGTAGGCGTGGCGTTCCTCGCGGTCGCGGAATTCGGTGAAGATGCCGGTGACGAAGAACTTGAGGTCATTGCTCGGACGGAACTCGAGCGCGCCGAACAAGCCGTTGTTCTCGCGGGTCAGCTCATAGTTGCGGATGTCGATGTCGATCGGAATGCCGTTGGCATCGTAGCCCGCCTCGCGGTTGTCGGTGATCTGCTCGCGCAGATAGTGCGAACCGCCGAGCGCAATCCCGAAGCGGTCATTGGTCCACGAAACGCGCACCGAGCCCGAACGCTGCTGGCCCTCGCCAAGGCTCATCAGGCCGTAGCCCGCATCGCCGGTCACGCCGAAACCGGCCTTGCCGTCATCGATCGGCGAGAAGGTCTGGAGGTCCACCAGCGCGGTGATCGCTTCGGAGGTGATGTCGGGGGTGAGGGTCTTGTTGACCACCAGCTGCTGGAGCAGCACCGCAGGCACCGCATCGAAGCGGAAGGCGCGCTCGCCGCCGCCTTCGTCGGTGCCGGTCTGGGGCAGGCCGTCGATGCTGACCGAGGTCCAGCGGTTGGGCGCGCCGCGCACCTGGATGTAGCGCGCCTGGCCCTGATCGAGCTGCACCGCGACACCCGGCAGGCGGGCGAGCGCGGCGGCGACGTTCTCATCGGGGAAGCGGCCGACCGAGTCGGCGGTGGCGACATCGACGAGGTTCACCGCCTGACGCTTGGTCTCGGTCGCGTTCTCGAGCGAGCCGCGGATCGAGCCGGTGACGATGATCTCGTTCACTTCCTCGGCGGCGGGCTCTTCGGCCGCGGCGTCTTGCGCCTGCGACGGCGCGGCGATCGCCAATGCGGTCAGGCCCGCGCCGGCGAGCCAGAAATTGCGCGAAAAGCGGGTGGTATTGGTGAACATCTGCAAGCGCCCCCTTGATCGGATTCGGAGCCGCGTTAGAACGCTTGTAAGTAAGCGATGTGACAAAGGTCCGGCGGTGATTGGATGCCGGGCGAGATGGGCGAGGGTGTTGCAATCCGATGGGTAAGGCGCAGGAAATTGTCACCGAGGCGTCAATTATCGGACGTGAAATCGCCGCGAAACCGACAGAATTACGCCTGATTGACGCATTGCTCGGCATGTGGGCCGAAATGCCGATCGACCAGATCTCGGTGCGCGCGCTGGTGCACGAAGCGCGCTCGGCGCAGGCGGCGATCCATTATCACTTCGGCGATGTGGAACGTTTGTATGCGGCCGCGTCAGCGGCAGCGTTGACGCAGGCGGAGGGGTGGATGGCGATGCGCCTCACTGCGCTTGCGCCGCTCGAACTGGTGGCGGTCTCGCCCGCTCTGCAGGCCGCCGTCATCACCGCCACCATCGCCGACTGGGCTGCGCATCAGCGCCGCCTCGCCATGGCCGCGCGCCATGCGCCGGGGCCGGAGTGGGAGCGCAGCCACCGCGAATTCTGGACCCGCCTCGCCGCCCTCATCGGCCTCGCCGATCATGCCGAGGCGATCGCCTGCTACGCGCATGGCGAGGCGGCGCGGCACCTGCTCGTCTGGAACCGGGTGATCGACCGCGCGCTGCTCGAGGAGACGACCACCGCGCTCATTGCGTGGCTCGGCGCGCGGCGGTTTGGCGATGATGGCGTGCGGCTGGCGCACCGGGCACTGGCGCGCGCCGACTACCGCGAGCCACTACAATCGGGCGCGGGCGAGCGCGCGGACCTCGCCGAGGCGGCGGCCGATCTGCTCGCCGCGCAGGGCCATGCCGGGGTCACCTTCCGCGCCGTGGCCGCGCAGGCCGGGGTGACGCTCGGCAAGGTGGTCCACCTCGTGGGCACGAAGAGCCAATTGCTCGCCCTCGCACTGCACCGGCTCTACGAGCGCGAGGCGCTGGGCGGCGATCCCGAGCAATTCCAGGCGCAGCGCTTTGCGCCTGACGAAATGCTGGCAATCATGCTCGACGCGGTGCTTGGCGGGACCCAGCCGGTGCTGGCGGCCTATGACGAGATCGAGCGCGCGATCTACAATGGCGCCGATCACGCCCCCTTGCGCGGTGTGGTGCGGGCGATGGAGGACCCGAGCGGGACCTGGGCGCTCACCCAGCTGCTCGGCGGCGCGGTGCCGCCCGCCTCGCTGGTCGCGGCCTTCTCCGCGATCCTGAGGGGTGTCGGCCACCGTGCGGTCCATGCCGCCGATCCGCCCGAAACCCTGCGCGATGAGGCCGAGGCTGCACTGCGCCCGTTCCTGCCGCAGAAATAATAAGGGGCCCCGCACCCAGCCGGTGCGGGGCCCCTCAATCGGTCGGTCAGATGCTTACACCACCCCGAAGGCCAGCATCGCATCGGCGACCTTCTTGAAGCCCGCGATATTCGCGCCCTTCACATAGTCGATATAGCCGCCGCCCTGATCGCCGTACTTGATGCAGGAATTGTGGATGCCGGACATGATGTCCTTGAGCATCTGCTGGAGCTCGTCCTCTTTCCACGACCGGCGTTCGGAGTTCTGGCTCATCTCCAGGCCCGAGACCGCCACGCCGCCTGCGTTGGACGCCTTGCCCGGCGCGTAGAGGATTTTCGCGTGCTTGAAGGTGTGCACGCCGTCCAAGTCGGTCGGCATGTTCGCGCCTTCGCTGACCGCGCGGCAGCCGTTCGCCACTAGCAGCCTCGCGTCATCGCCGAGCAGCTCGTTCTGCGTCGCGCAGGGCAGCGCGACGTTGCAGGGGACGCCCCACGGGGTCTTGCCCTCGTGGAAGGTCGCGTTCGGGAAGGCCTCGACATATTCCTCGATCCGGCCGCGGCGGTGGGTCTTGTGCTCCTTGACCCAGTTGATCTTGTCCTGCGTGATGCCGTCAGGATCATGGATGAACCCGCCCGAATCCGACAGGGTCAGCACCTTGCCGCCAAGCTGGACGATCTTCTCCGCCGCGTGGGTCGCGACATTGCCGCTGCCCGAGATCACCGCGGTCTTGCCAACCAGATCCTCGTCCTTGGTCGCCAGCATGTTGGCGAGGAAATAGACCGCGCCATAGCCGGTCGCCTCGGTGCGGATCAGCGAGCCGCCCCATTCGAGGCCCTTGCCGGTCAGCACCCCGGTAAAGTTGTTGGTGATGCGCTTGTACTGGCCGAACATGAAGCCGATCTC
>JAIYEK010000002.1 GCA_027487015.1 Erythrobacteraceae bacterium
GGCGTGATCTTCCACCGCGTGATCGGCGGCTTCATGGCGCAGGGCGGCGATCCGACCGGCACCGGCATGGGCGGCAGCGACAAGCCCGACCTCGCGGCCGAATTCAACGCCGAGCCGCACGTCGAAGGCGTGTGCTCGATGGCCCGCGCGCAGAACCCCAACAGCGCCAATTCGCAGTTCTTCATCTGCCTCGACGATGCGCGCTTCCTCGACAAGCAGTACACCGTGTGGGGCCAGGTCACGAGCGGCATGGAGCACGTCCACGCCCTCCCCAAGGGCGAGCCGCCGCGCGCGCCGGGGAAGATCGTCAAGGCGACGGTGGGGTAATGCCGCGCAAGCGCCAGCGTTCGCCCGGCGAGAAGAAGGCGCTGTCCTATGCCAAGGACCGGCGCAACTGCTATCGGGCGAACGACAAGGCGTCGCGCAAGGCGATCCCCTTGCGAAAGGCCAAATCGCACCGTGCCGACCGTCGCAAGGCGGCCGGCGCGCTTGCGACCTACGAAACGCTTGACGAGGAAACGGCGGCTCTGACCGAAAATGCCCTCGTCAAGGATATCGCGCGGACAAAGCGCTGGGCGAAATGTCCTGACCAACCGCTCGCCGACCATATCGCCGACCAGCAGGTGCACCGCGCCCATCGCGAGGGGCGCAAGCAGTGGGTCCGACTGCAATTCGAACTGGCGAAGAAGCGCGGGCATTCCGGCATGAGTTGGCAGTGGCAGGGCGATCCGGAATCCTCGTGGGTCAAATCCCATTGAGGGCGGTTGCCTCGCGCCATCATCTTATCCGAGCGGCAGTCAGCGCAATTGTGTTGGCGTTGACTGCCTGCGAGGGATCAATCGGGCAGGTCCCTGCCATCGGTGCCGACCTGCCGGTAAAGGTCGATCAGGCTCAAGCCGCCTTCGACCTGCGCGTGAAGCAGCGCTTCCCCGTCGGTTCGGATGCCTCGGCGATGGTATCGGCGCTGAAGGTGCAAGGCTTTGACGGCCCAGCAAGCTGGGAGCCGGATTCCGCACAGCCCTCGCCCGAGGAACATGTCCGCAGCATGGATTTTCGGTCCGGATCGGTATTCAGCACCCTTTGGTCGGTGCGGTGGCGGGAGAAGGGCGGCAAGATCACCGAAATCTGGGGCGTATATGGGATCATCGCGCCATAGGGCTGGCCGTGGTATCCGGGTAGGTAAGGTCCTAAAGGAAACCCCTGATGAAACCCACCTCACCTTCCCAGATCTACCGGCTCATGAGCTTCGGCTGCCAGATGAATGTCTGCGGCAGCGAGCGCATGACGTGCCGGGCGTGATCCTCCGCCCCGTCATCCTCGCCCTTCTCGGCCTCGCGCTCTCCGCTTGCGCCACGCTGCCCGATATCTCGCAATCGCGCTCGCCTTGCCAGCTGGAGCCGGGCGGATGGTGCGGCTTTGTGCGCGATGCGGCGGTCGAGGCGTGGCCCTATGCGGTCGCCTCGACCAACGCCTATAGCGGCGATGAGGACCTCTTCGCCAAGCCCGGGCGCGAGCTCCAGCGGATCGAGCACATGCCGATCGCGCCCGAGGATGCCGACAAGGGCTTCGACTACGAGTTGTTCAACCAATATGCCCGCGCATCGGGCGGGGACGCGGCGCGTAAGCCCGTCGCGCGAGTGCTCGCCTTTCGCGGCACCGATATGAAGGGGCTGAGCGACCTCTTCTTCGGCACGCTGCGCAATGACCAGATCGAGCTCGCGCTGCGCTATTTCGATGCCGAACGCGCGCGGCTCGGCAATGATCTGCCGTGGGTCGTGGTCGGCCATTCGCTGGGCGGGGCACTGGCGACCGAGGTGTCGAACGCGCATCCCGAAGTGCGCGCCTACATGTTCAACACCTCGCCCTTCTACCGCGACGAGGTGCGCGCCAATGCCCTCAGGCGCACGGTGTTCAACGAGCGCGGCGAGTTCCTGCGGCGCTTCGCCCGCAGCGGCGAGCCGCCGGCAGCCAACGTGTTCACCATCAATTGCGAGCCGCGCAAGGATGCGATCACCAAGCACAAGGTGCGCCCGCTCGCCGATTGCATCACCTGGATCGCGGCCTATGCCAGCGCGGATGCCTTTGCGGTCGTGAAGGCCAACGGCATCACCAAGCCTTTCGTGGAATGTGGGCCGGACGACAAGCCGCACCCCGGGCCGGGCAGCAAGCCGGAGGGCCCTTGCGTCCACAACAGCATGCGCCCCGAGAGCAAGGATAAGCGCTGAAGCGGGGGGCTGTGTCGTATCCACGTGGATGTGCGCCAGAAGTCTGCCGAACTGCGCTGGTTCGCCACTCGTCATCATCTGGTTGCGCACTCGTTGCGTGGTCGTTGCGCTGTTTCACGTGGAACCGAAGGTCTGCAAAGCAGAAACAGGGCAGTGCCGGGGCGATTGAACGCGGGCGCCATCAGCGCTAAAGGCGCTGGCCTCATGAAACCGCAAACGCCTCCCCAGACCTACCGGGTCAAGAGCTTCGGCTGCCAGATGAACGTCTATGACGGCGAGCGCATGGGCGAATTGCTGGCCGAGCGCGGCATCCAGCCTGCACCTGAGGGCGAGGAGGCCGATCTCGTCATCCTCAACACCTGCCACATCCGCGAGAAGGCTGCTGAGAAGGTCTATTCGGACATCGGCCGGCTGGTGAAAGCGGGCGAGGAAGCGGGGAAAAAGCCCCTTATCGCCGTCGCTGGTTGCGTCGCTCAGGCCGAGGGCGAGGAGATCATGGCGCGCGCCCCGGCGGTCAGCATCGTGGTCGGCCCGCAGGCCTATCACCGCCTGCCGGAGATGCTCGACCGCGCCGTGAACGGCGAGCGCGCGACCGATACCGACATGCCGGCCATCGCCAAGTTCGACGCGCTCCCGGCGCGGGCCAAGCGGGGGCCTAGCGCCTTCCTGACGGTGCAGGAAGGCTGCGATAAGTTCTGCACCTATTGCGTGGTGCCTTACACCCGCGGCGCGGAAATCTCGCGGCCTTTCAGCCATCTGGTGACCGAGGCGCAGAAACTGGTGGAGGCGGGCGCGAAGGAGATCACGCTGCTCGGCCAGAACGTCAATGCGTGGGAAGGCGAGGACGAGAAGGGCCGCCGCACCGGGCTGGGCGGACTGATCCGGCGGCTGGCCGAGATCGATGGCCTTGCGCGGATCCGCTACACCACCAGCCACCCCAACGACATGGACGAGGACCTGATCGCCGCGCATGGGGAGGTGGCCAAGCTCATGCCCTATCTGCATTTGCCCGTGCAGAGCGGCAGCGACCGGGTCCTGAAGGCGATGAACCGCCAGCACACGGCGGACAGCTACCTGAAACTGATCGAGAAATTCCGCGCCGTGCGGCCCGATATCGCGCTGTCAGGCGATTTCATCGTCGGCTTTCCGGGCGAGACCGAGGCGGAGTTCGCGGATACGCTGAAGATCGTCGACGAAGTACGCTACGCCGCCTGCTTCAGCTTCAAATACTCCCCGCGCCCCGGCACCCCGGCGGCCACGATGGATGGCCAGATCGCGCCTGACGTGATGGACGACCGCCTCCAGCGCCTCCAGCAGCGTATCGGGCAGCACCAATATGCCTTCAATCAGGCGAGCATTGGCAAGCGGTGCGAGGTTTTGGTCGAGCGCAAGGGGCGCCACCCAGGCCAGTGGCTCGGCAAGTCGCCGTGGCTCCAGAGCGTGCATTTCGAAGGCGACCACGCGATTGGCGATCTGGTCGAAGTGACCCTCGCCGAGGCGGGGCCCAATTCGCTCAAGGGGATGGTCGCGGCCGCTGTTCGCGCCTGACATTTGCGTGACCCGATGATGTCGGCTCGGTGACTATCCACCGTCCTCTCGCCGCACCCGGCTTGCTATCCGCCCGTCCCCGCTTACGCTTGCGACTCAAGGGCAAGGGATCGTCCTTTCCCGCCAAGCAAAGGACCTTATGGGCCGACGACCCTCCCGTGCCGGACACCCGGCGCTCTCGCCTGATCCGCGTGGTATTTCGGCACCGCGGCGCGCGCGTGTCGATCTGACCTTCGAGAACCAAGCCCTGCTCGGCCCCTTGTTCGGCCAGTTCGATTCCAATCTGGTGCAGGTCGAAAACCGGCTCGGGGTGTTCATCCACGCCCGCGGGCATCAGGTGGTGATCGAAGGGCCGGAGGATGACGTCGCGCGGGCGCGCGAAACCCTCAAGACGATGTATGATCGCCTCGCGCGCGGCGAGGCGCTGGACGCGGGCGCGGTCGAGAGCCTGATCGCGATGTCGGCCGAACCGACATTGGAAGGGATCATCTCGGGCGATGACGGCGCGCCGCCGATCATGATCCGCACGCGCAAGAAGACCATCGTGCCGCGCTCGGCGACGCAGATCGAATACATGCGCAGCCTTGCGAAGGAGGACATCATCTTCGCGCTCGGCCCGGCAGGCACCGGCAAGACCTATATCGCGGTGGCGCAGGCGGTGAGCCAGCTGATCACCGGCTCTGTGCAGCGCCTGATCCTCTCGCGCCCGGCGGTGGAAGCGGGGGAGAAGCTCGGCTTCCTGCCCGGCGACATGAAGGAGAAGGTCGATCCCTATCTCCGGCCGCTCTACGACGCCTTGAACGATTGCATGCCGCCCGAGCAGGTCGAGCGGCGGCTGGCCAATGGCGAGATCGAGATTGCGCCGATCGCCTTCATGCGCGGGCGGACGCTGGCGGACAGCTTCATCATCCTCGACGAGGCGCAGAACACCACCAAGGAACAGATGAAGATGTTCCTTACCCGCTTCGGGCAGAACAGCCGGATGGTGGTGTGCGGCGACCCGCGCCAGGTCGACATCCCCGGCGGCCCGCGCATGAGCGGCCTCAACGATGCGGTCGAAAAGCTGGAAGGTGTCGAAGGCTTCGGCACGATCCGCTTCACCGCCGCCGACGTGGTGCGACACCCGATCGTCGGGCGGATCGTCGAGGCTTATGAGGGGAACGGCGAGGGCGACGGGCAGTGAAGCGGGCCTGGCCCCTTCTGGCGATCCCCGCGATGCTCGGCATCAGCCAGCCGCTCCATGCCGAATGGGGCGAGACCCGTTGGGACATGAAGGTCGATGAGGTGCTGGCAACGGTCGGCGACAGCGCGCAAAAAGTGTCGGACGAGAAGGGCAAGCGTGTCCATGATCACAAGCGGCTGGTCGCTGCGACGCTGGAGCAGGACGGGATCACCTATGAGGTGGACTACTATTTCGGCAAGCGCGGCCGCGGTCTGAGCATGGTCCGGCTGTCGCCTGCGGTGGCCGATTGCACCGCGATGCGCGCGGCCTACACCCAAAAACTCGGCCCCGGTGTCGATCAGAGCAGCAAGGAATTGCCCCCGAACTTCCAGATCGAATTGATCCACTGGCCGACCGGGCCGGGTGAGGAGGTCGTTGAACTGAGCGAAGTGCGCATCTTCGGCGAGCAGCGGCTGTGCCACGTGCTCTATCAGCAACGCGATCTCTACAAGAACTGACCGGGCCTCCCAAGCCGATGCAGCTTGATATCGACATCGAAGATTGGCCTGCCGGCGATTGGGAAGCGCTTGCCGCCCGCGCGGCCGAGGCAGCAGGGGGGGGCGAGCCGTTCCTTGCCGGCCCGCGCCTTGTCGTGAGCCTGCTGTTCACCTCGGATGCCGAAGTTCACAGCCTCAACCGCGAGTGGCGCCAGCGCGATAAGCCCACCAATGTGCTCAGCTTCCCGATGCTGGAGCGCGAGGAACTGGAATCGCTCACCCCCGATGGCCCGCCCGAAATGCTCGGGGACATCGCGCTCGCCTACGAGACTTGCGCGCGCGAGGCTGAAGAGAAGGACATCTCCCTCGAAGCCCACGCGACCCACCTCATCGTCCACGGGCTCCTCCACCTCGCCGGCCACGACCATGTCGATTCCGACGAACAGGCCGAGGCAATGGAGGCGCTCGAGACCCGCATACTTGCCAAACTGGGCATCGCTGACCCATATGGCGACCGGTAACAACAGGAGCCACTCACAAGGCCATGGCCGATTCCCATTCGTCTGCATCCCCATCGGGAGAGGCGGACAGTAGCAGCGGGCTGATGTCCGCGCTTCGCAAGATGCTCGGGTTCGAGGGCGCGCGTTCCTTGCGCGAACAGCTCGAAGAAGCGATCGACGAGCACGAGGACGAGAACGGCGGGCCGGGCGAGGGCGCCGGTGCCGGCGGCGACCTGTCGCGGGTCGAGCGGCAGATGCTGCGCAACCTCCTCCACTTCTCCGAACACGATGCCGACGACGTCGCCGTGCCGCGCGGCGAGATCATCGCGGTCGAGGCGTCGATCAGCTGGGAAGAACTGGTCGCCGCCTTCTCCGAACACGGCCATTCGCGGATGCCGGTGTACCGCGAGACGTTGGATCACGTTATCGGGATGGTCCACATCAAGGACGTCTTCCCGTTCCTTGCCAACGGCACCCCGGCGCCCGCCGACTGGACCACGCTGATGCGCCAGCCGCTCTATGTGCCGCAGGCGCGCGGCGCGCTCGACGTGCTCGCCGACATGCGCACCCAGCGCGTGCACCTTGCGATCATGCTCGACGAGTTTTCGGGCACCGACGGCCTCATCACCATCGAGGATCTGGTTGAGGAAATCGTCGGCGAGATCGAGGACGAGCATGACGAGACCCCGCAGGAGCTGATCACCCCGATCGGCGAGGGCATGTGGGACCTCGATGCGCGCGCCGAACTCGATGACATCGCCGAAAAGATCGACCCGCGCCTTGCCGAGGTCGAAGAGGCGGTCGACACGATCGGCGGCCTCGCCTTCGTGTTGGCCGAGGCCGTGCCGCCGGTTGGCACGGTGCTGGAACATCCGAGCGGTTGGCGGATTGAGATAACGGCGGGCGATGAAACCCACGTCACGCGCCTCCGGCTGCATCCTCCGGTGTCCGAAGAAGACGTGCAGTAGGCGCAACTTTTCGCTCCCTTCCACATTTTTTCTTCGATTTTTTGCATCCGCGCGCGCGTCGGGCCGTATCTTCTGGCAGTGAGGAGATATGAGAATGCCTGCACGCCGCCTGCCCCCGCTTCGCGCCCTTGAGGCCTTCATGCGCACCGTGCGTCTGGGCTCTGCCCGCGCGGCTGCCGAAGAGATCGGGCTCAGCCCCTCGGCGCTGTCGCGGCGGATCAGCAATCTCGAAGAATTCGTCGGCAAGAAGCTGTTCACCCGCGCGCGCCAATCGATGCAGCTGACCGACGAGGGCCAGGCATTCTACGAGGCGGTGAACCCGCACATGGAAGCGCTCGCGCGGGCGGTGGAGAGCCAGTCGGACAATATCGCGCTGCTGCGCCTGCGCCTCGGCGTGCTGCCGATGTTCGGCAGCCAGCGCCTGTTCCCGCGGCTGGGCGAGCTGCGCAAGCGCCACCCGCTGCTCCACATCGACATCGACACCGCGCCGCATCTGGAAGACCGGGTGGGCGACACGCTCGATGCGGCGATCATCCTGTCGCGTGGGCCCGCCAGCGGGCTCCATGCCGTGCGGCTCGACCACAACCTCGTCCACGCGATCTGCTCGAAGGAAACCGCGCGCAATATCCCGGAGATTACCCCCGAGGTGATGGCGAAGCAGACTTTCCTCATCCACAACGAGCTGCCTGAAAGCTTTGTCGCGTGGAAAAAGGCGAACGCGCTCGAGAGCATGGACCCGGCCGCGATCGACCACTACGATTCGGGCGCGCTGATGCTGGAGGCGGCCGCGCAGGGCCTCGGCATCGCGATCATGCATGACGATCACTTGCGCCGCGCGAACGATAATCGGCTGATCAACCTGCCCGGCGCGCCGGTCGAGAGCCCCTATTCCTACTGGTTCGTGTGCCGTCCGGTGGCGCTTGAAAGCCGCCCGGTGCGGATCTTCCACGACTGGCTGGTGCGCGCAGGACTCTGAGCGTGACGCTCGACGAAGAGAGTGAACGCGCCACGGCGATGCTAGCGGGCAAGGTGGTGGCGCGCGTGGTGCGTCACAACGACGCCGAAGTGCTGATCGAATTTGCCGATGGCACGCGGCTGTTCGTGGACAGCGAGAGCGCGCTGGAGATTTCGATTACCAGCTAGTCCGCGCTTTCGACCTTGGGTTCGTAGCGGACAGGGGCGACCGAATGCGCGAAGGGGCGCAAGGGGTGGCCGCGGATCTCGATCAGCGCTTCCTCGATCCGGCGGCGTGCTTCGATGCTGATCGCCTTGCGGCCCTTGAAGTCCTCAGGGCTGAACGGCTCGAGGTAGTGGAGCCGGACAGGAAAGCTGCCCTTGCGCGACAGCACCCGCTTGGCGTTGTTGAGCCCGCCTTCTTCGCCGATCCAGCCGATCCACTCGGCTACGGGGCCGTAATCGAGGATCACCGGCTGCACCAACACGCCCGGCGGCGGCGGTTCGAGGACCGAGAGCATCGAGGTCTTGAACGGCAGCAGCGATTGCCCGTCAGTGGTGGTGCCCTCGGGGAAGACCGTGACCGACCAGTTGTCGACCAGCGCTTCCTTCAGGGCGTTGATCTGCTCGGCCACGCCCATGCGGTGCTCGCGCTTGACGAAGACGGTGCGGTTGAGGCTCGCGAGCCAACCGACCACCGGCGCGGAGGCAAGCTCAGCCTTGGCAACGAACGCCGTCCCGCTCGCGCCCGCCAGCGCGAGAATATCGACCCATGAGATGTGGTTGGCGACGAAGAACACGTCGCGCTTCAAGTGCGTCCCCACCACCTGGACCCGCGCCCCGCACACCCGCGCGGCATAGCGCAGGAACAGCATCGGGAATGGCGAGCCATAGGAGAAGGCGCGGTAGAGGTAGTGCAGCGGCACGAACACCAGAATGAGCCCGATCAGCGCGAGCGCGCGCGCGGTGATGCGCAGCCAGCCCGCAAGGCTGATCGGCGTGGTCTCGCCGCGCGCGGCGGCCTGGCGCAGGTCCCAATCAGTCATTGCGCGACAGGCGCACGCCGTAGAGCTCCATGCGGTGATCGACGAGCCGGTAACCCAGCCGCTCGGCAATCTGGCGCTGGAGCGCTTCGACTTCGGGATCGACGAATTCGACGACCTTGCCGGTCTCGACATCGATCAGGTGATCGTGATGCGCCTCGGGCACAGGCTCGTAGCGCGAGCGGCCGTCGCCGAAATCGTGGCGATCGAGGATGCCCGCTTCCTCGAACAGACGCACGGTGCGGTAGACGGTGGCAATCGAGATGCGCGGATCGATCGCGGCGGCGCGGCTGTGGAGCAGTTCGACATCGGGATGGTCCTCGCTCTCCGACAGCACCCGGGCGATCACCCGGCGCTGCTCGGTGATGCGCAGGCCCTTTTCCGCGCAGAGTTGTTCGAGATCGATCTTGTGGGTCAAGAAAAGCTCCATCGCCAGGCGTGGTGCCCCGAGCGGGGCGCGCGGGCGCCAATAGCATTGCAGCCCCACCCCTACAGGGACGGGGCTGCTTGCTCAAGCGGCCCCTGCCGCCCTCTCAACAGGAGCGGTGCAGGGGCGGGGCACGGTGCGACCCGAAGGCCCCGGACTTGGACTTGCGGTCAGACCGCCTTCTTGGCGCGGCGGGGCTTGGGAGCGACCGTGGTGCCGGGCTTGCGGCCGAGCCCGATCTTCTTCGCAAGATCGCGGCGCTTTTCGGCATAGTTGGGCGCGACCATCGGATAGTCGGCCGGCAGGCCCCAGCGCGCGCGGTATTCTTCCGGGCTCATGTTGAAATTGGTGCGAAGATAGCGCTTGAGCATCTTCAGCTTCTTGCCGTCTTCAAGGCACACGATGTAATCGGGCTTGACC
>JAIYEK010000181.1 GCA_027487015.1 Erythrobacteraceae bacterium
AGGACTTCCCCGGTGGCAATGGCGAGACCGTGACGATCGACGCCAAGAAGCTTCAAGGAACCAAATGACCTCTCTCTTCATCGACGCCGGGTTCGACAGCGGCAATATCGACGTTCTCGTGATTGCCGGGAACACCGCGCGGCTCGCGATCCGGCGCGACAACGAATCCGAGTTCTTCCAGTGGTTCCACTTCCGCGTCTCTGCCCCGGCGGGCGAGGAAGTGGTGCTGAAGCTCACCGGCTTGGCCGCGAGCGCCTATCCGGGCGGCTGGCCCGATTACGACGCTTGCGTGTCCGAAGACCGCGATTACTGGGCGCGCGCGACCTCGAGCTATGACAAGGACGAGGACGGGGGCACGCTCACCATCCGCTATCTGCCCGCGGGCGGCGTGTTCTGGGTCGCCTACTTCGCGCCCTATTCGATGGAGCGGCACCACGATCTGATCGCCGAGACCGCATCGACGGAAGGCGTCGATTACGTCCGGCTCGGCACCACATTGGATGGCCAGCCGATCGATTGCCTCGAGATGGGCGAAGGCGAGACGCAGGTGTGGCTCTACGCCCGCCAGCATCCGGGCGAGACGCAGGCCGAATGGTGGATGGAGGGCGCACTCGAGTGTCTGGTCGATCCCGCCGATCCGGTGGCGCGCGCCTTGCGGGCCAAGTGCCGCCTGCATATCGTGCCCAATTGCAACCCCGATGGTTCGCGCCGCGGACATCTTCGTACCAATGCGGTTGGCACCAATCTCAACCGCGAATGGGCCGAACCGACCCCCGAACGCTCGCCCGAAGTGCTGGCGATCCGGAACCGGATGGACCAGACCGGCGTCGATTTCGCGATGGATGTTCACGCCGACGAGGCAATCCCGGCGGTGTTCCTTGCAGGCTTCGAGGGCATTCCTTCGTGGAAGCCGGAGCAGGGCGAAGGCTTCTACCGCTATCAGTCGATCCTCGACCGCCGCACGCCCGATTTCCAGACCAAGCTCGGCTACCCCAAGGCCCCGGCAGGCCGCGCGAACCTCACCATGAGCACCAATCAGCTCGCCGAACGCTTCGGCGCGGTCGCGATGACGCTGGAGATGCCCTACAAAGACTTGGCCGACTTCCCCGAGCCCGAACAGGGCTGGAGCCCGGAGCGCTGCAAGCTCCTCGGCCGCGAATGTCTGGCGGCGCTGGTCGAGTGGCTGAAGGCGCGGGACGCCTAAGCGAGATGCCCCGGGCCGAAGGCGTGGGGCAGCAGGGCTGACAGGCTGACCCGCCGCACACCCTCGCTGCTCACGCACAGCACAAGCGGGTCAGTGCCCCCGAGCGCGGCGACCTCGTTGAGCACCTGGCGGCAGCGGCCGCAGGGGGTGATCGGCTCGCGGTCGGCCTTGAGGCCCACCACCGCGACGGCCGTGAGGCCGCCGCGCCGCCCCTCGCCCAGCGCCTTGGCGACCGCGACGGTCTCGGCGCAAAGCGAAAGGCCATAGCTCGCGTTCTCGACGTTGCAGCCGGTGATGACCGCGCCGTCATCGAAGAGCAGCGCCGCGCCGACGGGGTAGTCCGAATAAGGCGCATAGGCCCCGCGCGCCGCCGCGAAGGCTGCGTCGATCAGGGCCTGTTCCTGCGTTGCGTCGAGCGTCACTTCTGCACCACCACCCATTCGACCGGATCCGCGCTCGCCTCGGTGACGCGCGCGGAGTTCGCGCTCCATAGCAGCCACGGACGGCCCGCATAGTCGGGCCGCGCACGGTCGCGGGCCAGCCACAGGTCGCGGGCGAGCGCGGTCGCGGTCCGGTGGCGCTCCTGGAACGCGGGGGAGAGCTTGAGGATCACCGGCTTGCCCGCGTGCAGCTCGATCTGGTTGATGAGCGTCATCAGCTCGCTTTCGACCGCGGCATCGCTGACCTTGGGCTCGCAGGCCTCGGCCAGCCCCTCGAGCGCGATCGCGGGCGGCAGCAGGCCTGCATCGCGCGGGACCATCTGGGCGAAGACCCCGCTCTGCGCGTCGGCCCCGAGGCAGGGATCGAAGGGCAGCACCACGCCGACCTGCAAGCCAGCCTTGCGCGCGGCGGCGAAGCGGTCGGCAAAGCCGCCGGGCGCATCTGCCCCCGGCCCTGCGGCGAGCGGCAGGTAGACGAAGCGCGCGCCGATCGCCTTCAACGTCTCGAACCGCACCGGCGCGGTCCCGGCGGGGACCAGCGCACCCTGTTCGGGGTAAAGGTCGGGGTCGGGCCGCCAGTCGCGCATGTCCCACCACAGCCACGCGGCAAAGGCGAGGCCGAACAGCACGGCGAGCGCCGCCAGCCGCAGCAGCCAGCGCCGCGGTGCGCGCCGCGCCTTTGCCCCCTTCGCCATGTTCCTCAGCCCTTGATGTGCAGCACGCAGATCAGCGTGAACAATCGCCTTGCGGTGGCAAAATCGGTCTCGACCTTGCCTTCGAGCCGTTCGAGCAGCAGCTCGGCGGCGTTGTTGTGGATGC
Organism: Erythrobacteraceae bacterium; assembly: GCA_027487015.1. Lineage (GTDB taxonomy): Bacteria > Pseudomonadota > Alphaproteobacteria > Sphingomonadales > Sphingomonadaceae > Erythrobacter. The sequence goes on from JAIYEK010000181.1 coordinate 2,464, forward strand.
CGCGCCGCGCCATGTCGATCGTCTCGATCTCTGCCGGAGTCGCCTTGCGGATCGCCTGATAATAGCTGTCGCAGATTGCGAAGTACTCGCGGATCGGGCGACGGAAGCGCGCCATGCCGATCATCAGGGTTTCCATCAGCTGGTCGCTGGTGTCCTTGATGTCCATCGCCAGCCGCCCGTCGGTGACCGACAGATGCAGGTGATAGGGCCCGCTCGCCCCCCGCTCGGCCGAGCGCACCGGCTTGAAGGTGTTTTCCTCGATCAGGTCATAGATCGCGACCCGCCGCTCCTGCTCGACATCCGCATTGCGCCACAGGATCGTCGCCTCGTCGAGCGTGACCTGGGCAATGCGCTGCGCCCCCGCAGCGCCGGGCGCGAGGGAAGGAGGCAGGGAATCGGGCGGCGTATCGGCCATGACTCTAGCCTCTCGCAGATGGAGGGCACGCACTTCAAGCACTTCGACGCAATCTCCCCACTATCCACAGCGTCCGAAATAAATATTGGCGCCTTTCGCCCTTGCGTGGAAGCGCCGGCGGTGCGCATCAGGGCCGGATGGCCGAACCCGAAAAAGTCACCCCGATCAAACCCCAAGAGCCCGCCGGCGAGCTGCCGGTAAAGAAGCTTCCCGCCAACCTCGATGCGGAAGCCGCGTTTCTTGGCGCGGTGCTGATCGACAACCGGGTGATCGAGGAACTGCCGGTCCCGATCCGCCCTGACCACTTCTTTGAAGCCTTGCACGCCCGGATCTACGAGCGCGTGCTGGCGCTGCTGGAGCGCAACGCCACCGCCTCGCCCGTCACCCTGCGCCCCTTCTTCGAGGCGGACGAGGCTTTGCGCGAGTTGGGCGGCACGTCCTATCTGGCACAGCTGACCGCCAGCGGCGCGGGCCTGCTGGTGCCGCGCGAGCTTGCCCAGCAGATCTATGACCTCGCCCTGCTGCGCGAGCTGGTGAGTGTCGGCCGGGGCCTCGTCGAAGGCGCGCTCGACACCTCGCAAGACACCTCGCCGCTGGACCGCATCGCGCAGGCCGAAGCGGACCTGTTCAAGGTCGCCGAGGGCGCCGCGACCGGCCGCGAGGCGGCGACCTTCCGCGAAGCCGCGATGACCGCGATCAAGATGGCCGAGGCCGCGATGAACTCGGGCGGCGGCCTATCGGGCAAGACCACCGGCCTTGCGACCATCGACCAGAAGACCTCGGGCTTGCACAATTCCGACCTCGTGATCCTCGCGGGCCGTCCGGGCATGGGCAAGACCTCGCTTGCCACCAACATCGCCTTCAACTGCGCCGAAGCCCACCTCAACTGGCAGCGCGAGGGCGGCGAGTTCAACTACGGTTCGCCGGTCGCCTTCTTCAGCTTGGAAATGAGCAGCGACCAGCTGGCGACGCGTATCCTTGCCGAGCAGGCCGAGATTTCCTCCGAAGCGCTGCGCAGCGGTAAGTTGACGCGCGAGGATTTCCAGAAGCTGTCCTATGCCAGCCAGCGCTTGGCCGAACTGCCGCTCTATATCGACGATACGCCCGCGCTGACCATATCGGCCCTGCGCACCCGCGCGCGGCGGATGAAGCGGCGGCATGACGTCGGGCTGATCATCGTCGACTACCTGCAACTGCTGCAAGGTTCGGGCCGTGCCAACGACAACCGCGTCAACGAAATCTCCGAGATCAGCCGGGGTCTGAAGACGCTGGCGAAGGAATTGCAGGTCCCGGTGATCGCCCTGTCACAGCTCAGCCGTGCGGTCGAAAGCCGCGAGGACAAGCGCCCGCAGCTGTCCGACCTCAGAGAGTCCGGGTCGATCGAGCAGGACGCGGACATGGTGTGGTTCATCTTCCGCGGCGATTACTACCACCTGCTGGTCAAGCCCGACACGCCCGACGCGAGCAGCGCGCCCGACGTGCAGGAGAAGTACCGGCAGTGGGAAGAGAAGTTCGAAGGCCTGGTGGGTCGCGCGACGCTGATCGTGGCGAAACAGCGCCACGGCTCAACCGGCAACGTCCCGCTCCACTTCCAGAGCGACATCACCAAGTTCACCTCGCCGAATTTCAAGGACTATTCGGACTGGGGCCACGAGTAGCTCACGCGCTGACCGCCGTCAGTTCTGCGGGGCGCACATCTGCGCGTGCCTCGGCCTTGGCCTGGTACAGCGCGCGGTCGGCGTGGTCGAACAGGGCGTCGGCGTCGGCGGCATCGGTCGGCCACTGCGCCATCCCGGCGCTCGCTCCGACCTGCACCGGAACGCCTTCGACCGTGTGCGGGCGCACCAGCGCGATCAGCAGATGGTCTGCCACCGGCGCATCGTGGAGCGGCGAGTGGGGCGGGATCAGCACCGCGAACTCGTCACCGCCCTGGCGGGCTACCAGCCCATCCTCGCCAATCACCTCGCGCAGCCGTTCGGCCACACTGCACAGCAGCCGGTCGCCAAAGGCGTGGCCGTAGCGGTCATTGACCGGCTTGAACCCGTCGAGATCGAGCAGCACCAGCTTGAAGGGCGGCGCCTCGGCCCCCTTGCCGAGCAGCCCCGCGATCCGCTCGTCGAGCGCGCGGCGGTTGGCGAGGCCGGTCAGTGGATCGGTGTGGGCAAGGTTGCGCGTCTGGTGCTGCAATTGCAGCAGATCGACCAGCATCGCGTGGCCCTGCAGGATGAAGCGCACGAGGATCAGCGTCGCCAGCATCAGGCTGGTCGCCGCAGCAATCTCAGCCGGGCGTCCCGACAACAGCATCAGCGTGGAAATCGGCACCACCCCGATCACGAGGTTGAGGATTGCGGCAAAGCGGATCGCGGAAAGGCAGTAAGCGGTCGCCAGCGCGCCCATCGCGATGATCATCGCGAAGGCCGCATGGGCCTCCGGCGGCGAGGCAAGCCAGTTCATCACGGCCCAGGCGCTGCACATCACCCCGACCCAGCCCGAAACGTTGGCGGTCTTCCTCACCATCAGCCCTGCGCGGCGCAGGCCGAGGTGGCGGCGGCGGGCGACGAAGTTCTCGATCAGGCCAAGCACACACAGCACCGCCAGAAGCGCGGGCATGCCATATTTGATGCCCCAGTGGAGATCGGCCGAGCCCGCCCAGGCCGCCGTCGGCGTGGTCGCGAGCAGCATCACATACATGACCGGCGTCTGCGTCTCGACCCGCCGCGCGCGCAGCAGCGTGAACTCGTCCCGGATCGCTTCCGGAATGGGCGGCATCACCTGCGCCCGCAATCTGTGGATCATCCCCCTCATGCAATAATGCCTAGGGAGAATCCGTAAATTGCGCGTTAACGATACGGCTAACCTGCTGCTTACACTGTCCCTGCCTGGCTGATGCGGTAGTCGGCGAGGCTCAGCCAATAGGCGATCCGCCAGCGCATCCGGTTGAGGAAGGTGCTGTGTCTGGCATACCAGGCCGGGGTGATCGACTCGCTTGCCTCGGCCATGTGGTCGATCAGCTTGCGCAAGGCTGCAGCCGCTGCGGGGTCATCGATCCGCACCATCAGCTCGACATTGATGCGGAACGAGCGCTTGTCGAAATTGGCGCTGCCGACATAGGCGATGTCGTCGACCACGATGAGCTTCATGTGGAGCTTGGTCACGCCGAACTCGAAGATTTTGACCCGCGCGCGCAGCAGCTGACCGTAGAGCAGCCGTGCCATGTCGATCGCGGCCCCGATGTCGGACTTGCCGGCCATGATCATGCGCGCCTGCCCGCGCCGGCCGATGCGGGCGATGAGGCGGCGGAAGCTTCGCGGCGGGGAGAAATAGGCCGACACCGTGTCGAGCCGGGTGGCGGTGACGAGGTCCTTGCGCAGCACCCACGCCCAGTGCCCCTTGCGCACCAGCGGCCCGCCGACCAGCAGGCGGACCGGGCCGTCCCCGCCGTCCCATTGCTTGACGATGTCGCGCAAGGTCCGCAACTGCCGGGTGCGCCCCTGTGCCTCGTTGGCAACCCAGCTTGCGAGCAACCCGAACCAGCGGGTGAACTGCTCCACCACCGGCCCCTCAATCAGCACCGACAGGTCGCACCAGCCGTTCTCGGCCGGGGTGGCGAAGTAGTGATCCGAGACGTTCGCGCCGCCGGTCATCACGCGGGCCCCGTCAGCGATGACAAACTTCTGGTGGTTGCGCACCAGATAGCGCGCGCCCCATTTGGGGCTGAACAGCGCGAACGTGCCGCCCGCCTCGACCAGCGGCTCGAAGAAAGCCGCGCCCGCATCATTGCCGAAAGCATCGACGATCAGATCAACCTGGACCCCGCGCCGCCGGGCGGCGAGCAGCGCATCGCGCACCATGGTGCCCGAGGTGTCGCTGTCGAACAGGTAGTAGAACACCTTCAAGCTCTCGCGCGCGCTCTCGATCAGCGCGACGAGCGCCTGCAGCCGGTCCTGCCCGTGGGGATAGAAAGTAAACTCGTGCCCCGCCGCTGTCAGGCTGAAGGGATCGGGATCGCGGTAATCGGGCGCGGTTTCAGGCGCGGCTTGAACCGATTCGGAGGTGGCGGTGGCCATGCGGGGCCCTCTAGCGCGGCAGCGGGACAGGATGACAGCGCGGCGCGATGAACGGGGGCAGGCTTGCGGGGGTGCACAGCGTAGGGCCCCGGTCTTGACCGCAATCCTTACGCGGCAGATAGACAATCCCCCATGCTTTCGCAGAAGACCCGCTACGCGATCCGCGCGATGCAGCACCTGGCCGACCACTATGGCGAGGGGCCGGTGCAGCTTGCGGGGATTGCCGAGGAACAGAAGATCCCGGCCAAGTTCCTGACTGTGATCCTGTCCGAGCTGACCCGTTCCGGCCTCGTTGATTCGCAGCGCGGGCGCGACGGGGGCTACTGGCTGGCGATCCCGCCGGTCGACATCACCTATGGCGATCTGATCCGCCACATGCGCGGCAGCCTCGCCCTCGTCCCCTGCGCCAGCCGCTACGCGCACGAGAAATGCAAGAACTGCGTCGAGGAAGGCGATTGCCGGACCCGCGCGCTGATGCTCGATGTGCGTGACCGGACCGCGCAGATCCTTGACGGCATCCGCCTGTCCGATCCGATCGCGCCGGTCCCCGCTTTTGCCGAGGACACCGTCTGACGCATCCGGGCGCCGGTTGTCGCGCAAAGCCCACCTTTCGCCCGACTACAGAATTTCTGTGCAGCGCACCCTATTGTCAAGCAAATCGCTAGAGTTTAATTCCTTTCGCAGCGGGCACCTCCCGCGCAACGAAAGACCCATTCATGGACCACAGCGAGAAAGGCTCTGCTTCTGGCGGCGTTCTGCCCGAAGCTCTGGCGCTGGTCAGCGAGGCGCTTGGCCGCCTGCGCTACGGCGCGATCCAGCTTACCGTGCATGACGGAAAGGTCATGCAGATCGACGTTACCGAGAGGAAGCGGCTGACCGACTGACGGTCGGCCATGACCTCTCAACCCACCACACAACGCAGGACCCGCAGACCGGCCAACCGGATGCACGCCCGCTTGCAAAGGCGTTCTTCATGCATCCGTTCTCGAACCGCAGCAGCTTGCTGCTTGGCGTCGCGCTGGCCGCGATCTTCGCCACTCCCGTTTCCGCGCAGGACGAAGCTCCTGTCGATCCCGCCAACACCGCCGCCGAGGAACCGGACAGCAACGACATCATCGTCACCGCCCGCCGCCGCTCCGAAAGCGCGCAGGACATTCCGCTCGCCGTCTCAGTGCTCGATGCCAAGCAGCTGGACGAGACCGGGGCGTTCAACGTGAACCGCCTCCAGCAGCTTGCGCCGACGCTGCAGTTCTATTCCTCCAACCCGCGCAACACGGCAGTCAACATCCGCGGCCTCGGCGTGCCCTTCGGCCTCACCAGCGACGGGTTCGAGCAGGGCGTCGGCATCTATGTCGACGACGTCTATTACTCGCGCGTCGCCTCGGCGACCTTCGACTTCCTCGATGTCGCGCAGATCGAAGTGCTCCGCGGGCCGCAGGGGACGCTCTACGGCAAGAACACGACGGCAGGCGCGATCAATATCCAGACCAACCAGCCGACCTTCGATTTCGAGGGCCGCGCCGAAGTGAGCCTAGGCAATTACAACTTCCAGCAGGCGCGCGTCGCGGTGTCCGGCCCGCTCTCGGACAAGGTCGCCGCGCGCGTCGCCTTTTCGGGCACCAGCCGCAATGGCACGATCCGCAATGTCGTGACCGGCGAGAATATCCAGAGCCTCGACAATATCGGCCTGCGCGCCCAGCTTTTGTGGGAGCCGACCGACAGCCTGAAGATCAAGCTTGTGGGCGATTACAACAAGCAGGACGCGGTGTGCTGCGGGTCGGTGTTCGTCGGCACTGG
>JAIYEK010000153.1 GCA_027487015.1 Erythrobacteraceae bacterium
CGTATCGCGCTGCGATGCCCATGGGCCAAGGCCTATCAGAAGGTCTTGCGCAGTTCGACCCGGAACACCCGACCGCGCGCCGAATGCAGCGAGCTGAAGAAGCCCAGCTCCTCGTCCGCGAGCGGTGGATCCTTGTCGAACACGTTGTTCACCCCGAGCCGGATCCGCGTGCCATCCAGCGCGCCGTCCTCGAAGGAGTAGGACACGTTGAGGTTGAAGGTCAGGAAATCGTCCACGCGGAAGAAGTTGATGTTGGGATCATCCGAGGTGAACGGGATGTCGCGGCTGACGCTGGTGTCCCACACCTGCCCGACATATTGCGCGAACAGACCCACATCGACCGGACCCATGCCCCAGTTGACCGAGCCGCTGAAGCGCCACTTGGGCCGCCCCTCGATCTCGAGCAGTTCGCCGAGCCCGCCGACGGTCACTTCAGCCGGCAGCGCGCCTGCGGCAATCCCGTCGAGCAACTGCTGCCCGGCCGCGCCTGCCGATTGCACGAAGCTGTCGAGCCGCGCCGCGTTGAAGCGCAGGCGGATATCGCCGGCGCCGAAATCGGGCACGTTGTAGAACAGCCCGAAGTCCCAGCCCTTCGACACGCGGCTGTCGAGGTTGAGGTAGGGATCGTTGACGAACAGGATCTCGCCCGCCGCGGCAAGCCCGGTGCCTGCGAACAGAGCGATCTGTTCGGCCGAGGGCGTGTCGCGCACAACCGCCGGGTTGCTGCTGCCTGCCTGACGCAGCAGCAGATCGAGCGCGATCGCGTTGTCATCGCCGAAGGTGCCGACAAGGCCGGTCTGCTTCACGCGCCAGTAGTCCACGGTCAGCGTCAGGCCGGGGATGAATTCCGGCTCGAGCACCACGCCAAGGTTGATGCTCTCGCTTTCCTCGGGCTCGAGCTGGTCGGTGCCCGAACGGAAGCTGATCACCCCTTCGCCCGGGCACACGCCGAGACTCGACAGCTGGCCCTTGAGCACCTGCGCCTGGCAGATCACAAAGTCGTCGCGGGTGTTGGACCGGGTGGTGCCCTCGTCGTTGACCTGCACGAGGTTGGGGGCGCGGAAGCCCTGCGACCATGCGCCGCGCAGCGTCACGCCGCGGAACACCGTCCACGATGCGGCCGCGCGCGGGACGATCGCAGTCTGGTCGATGTCGTCGAAATGCTCGATCCGCCCGGCTAGCTGGAGGTTGAGCGCCTCGACCAGCGGGATATCCATGTCCTCGCTGACGAGCGGCACGAAGGTTTCGGCAAAGCCCGACCACACCTCGCGCACACCGCTGGTGTCGGGCGAGGGGCTGGTGCCGACGACATCGCTGCCGAAGGTCACGCCGGGGATCACGCTGTCGGTCCAGGTGATGGTGCCGTCAAGCCGGGGGTCGCGATCATCGAAGAAGGTCTCGCGCCGCCACTCGATTCCCGCCGCAAGGCCGACATCGCCGCCCGGCAGAGTGAAGAGGGTCGAATTGCTGACCTTGAAATCGGCGAGCGCAAGGCTGGTGCCGCCCTTGCGGAACACGCTGATGCGGAACGGATCGATCGCACTGGAGGGGTTGGGGGTGCAATCGCCATTGCCCGGATCGCCGGTCACGCAGCCGCCGTTGAAGGGGTTGTAGGCATCCGGCGTCGACTTGTTGATCGCCTGCTGGAGCAGGGTGAGCGAGACGCGGTTGCCTTCAAGGTCGGTCGTCTTGGCTTCGGAATAGACAAAGCCGGTGTCGAAATCCCAATCGCCGAAATTGCCCTTGAGGCCGGCGACGAGGCGGTAGGAATCCTTGTCGACATTGACCGAACGGTTGCCCGCATCGACGAAGCGGTAGCGCTCCATGATCACGTCCGCGCCGGTGGTGGGGATGGTGGTGCCGCCGATGCGGTTCGGGTTGGCCGCACCCCCGGGGAAGGTCACCGGGCCGAAGGGGTTCCAATAGGCATTGCGGCTGATCCCCACCGGCACCGCGCTCAAGATCGCGGCCGGGGTGATGAAACGCTCGCTTTCCGAACGGTAATAGCTGCCTTCGAAATAGGCTTCGAGATCATTGGTGAACTCGTAGCTGAGCAGGCCCATGACATTGTAGCGGGTCTTCTCCGAGATCAGCGTGCCGCCGAAATTGGTGTTGTAACGCACCGCCACGTCGGGCGTGAAGCCGGGGCGCATGCACAGTCCGTTCGGCAGATTGATGCGGCAGCCGGTCTGAGTGGAGGGCTGGAGGTAGAAATCGTCATCGGCAAGCGGCGTGCGGTTGGTCGGCGCCTGAATGTCGAACTGGCCGAAGGGGCCGAAGGTGTTGCGATTGTTGAACTGGGTGTCGCCTTCGAACGGCGTACCCACCACCAGCGCCGAGCGATCATCGTCGGCGGAATAGGCGCGTTCCGAGGTGGGAAGGCCGGTTTCGTGGAAATAGCCGCCATAGACGGTAAGGTTGGCCTTGCCGCCGGCAAAGTCGAAGCCATAGCCGCCCGCGACCGAATAGGTATCGAGGCTGGTGCCTTCCGAGGTGCGGAACTCACCCTCGATGAAGCCGCCCTTGCGGTTGCCGCGCAGCACGGTGTTGACCACGCCTGCCACCGCATCCGCGCCGTAAATCGCCGAAGCGCCGTCGCGCAGCACTTCGATGCGGCGCACAGAGCCCGGCGCGATCTCGTTGGTGTCGGGGCTGACGACGGGCACCAGCAGCTCGGTCTGGAAGCCGGGGTTGAGCACCATGCGGCGGCCATTGATCAGCAGCAGGGTGTTGCCGGTGCCAAGGTCGCGCAGGTTGATCGAGGCGGCATCGCCGCGCGCGTTGTTGACGGTGGTGTCGTTCTGCTCGTTGAACGCGACCGAGCCTGCCTGCGGGATCGAGCGGAACAGCTCGTCGCCCGAGGTCGCCGCGACGTTGGCGATGTCGATCTCATCGACCACGGTCACCGGCAGCACGTCATTGATCTTGGCGCCCTGGATCTGGGTGCCGGTGACGATGATCTCGCGGCTGACATCTTCCTCGGGCGTGGGCGGCGGCGGCGCGGCGGCGTCCTGCGCATGCGCGGCGGTGGCCGCGATCAGGCTGCCCGTGCACATCAGGGCAAGCCTGCCCCAGAGCTTGGTCGACATAGTTATTCTCCCCGTTTTTCAGTTATCTTGAGTGATTGCGCCCAGTGGGCAAAAAGCTTCGGCCATTGGCTGATGACCTGTTCGGGCTTGCCCAGCCCCCAGCCGTGGCCGCCCTCGCGGAACAGGTGCAGTTCCGCGCTCGCCCCGGCGGCGGTGAGGGTCTGGAACAAGAGGATGCCGTGCCCCGGCGGCGTGGTCGGATCGTCGGCAGCGGCAAAGATGATGGTCGGCGGCGCGTCCTTGCTGGCGTAGGTATCGAGCGACCATGCTGCGGCTGCTTCGGGCGTGGCCTTGTCGCCGACGATCTCGCGCCGGGTGCGGGTGGTGTCGTAGGGCGCGCGTAGGGTCACGACCGGGAACAGCAGCACTGCAAAGTCGGGCCGGGCCGAGACGTTCTCGAAGCGGTCCTTGCCCTCGTAGAGCGCGCGCGCCGGCTGGTAGGCGGTGAAGCCTGCAAGGTGCCCGCCGGCCGAAAAGCCCATGATCCCGA
>JAIYEK010000243.1 GCA_027487015.1 Erythrobacteraceae bacterium
GAACTCGTGCGACTCGGGGAAGTGCTCGCCGAATTGCGCGCCAGTGACAATCTCACGATTCGCTCGGGCTGCGCTGTCATTACGCTGCTATTGCTGACCGGCTGTCGCTACCGCGAAATCCTCTCCCTCCAGTGGAAGGACGTGAAGGGCAACCGCCTGCTGCTACGCGATAGCAAGACCGGCCCGCGCACGGTCTGGCTGGGCGCGGCAGCGCGCGAGGTTATCGACAATCTGCCGCGCCATCCGAAGATCCCTTGGTTGTTCTGGAACGAGCAATACCGAAGGCCAATCTCCTGCATCCGGCATCTCTGGCGGACGATCCTTGAGCGGGCTGATCTTGGCGAACTGCGCATTCACGATCTGCGCCATACCTTCGCCAGCCATGCCGCAATGAGCAAGGAAACCTTGCCCATGATCGGGCGACTACTCGGCCATGCCAACCACCAATCGACCGCGCGGTACGCCCATCTCGATGACGAGCACTTACTCGATGCCGCGCAGCAGGTCGGCGATGCGGTTCAAAGCCTTTTGACTTGACAGCTTTCGCTAAGCTGACGGTCGATAGATGAACACTTGTGCGACTTTGCGGTCATTCCCGCGTTACGCATTCCGAAGCAAATTCTTAGCAAAAATCAGACGCCATTCGAACGCAAAATTGACTACGCATACGCGATCTTGCGTGCGCTGGTTGAACACATGTGAGCAACGCGAACAACACCCACGGTGGGCGCAAATCGCGCGACCAGGACGGGCGGGTGCGGGAGGCCGCGCCTCGGCCCTGCCTCCGCTGCCGTAGCACGTTCTATATTGAGGGCGCACACCATCAGCAGTGCGTTACGTGAGTGTAGCTCAATGTGAGCCCTTATGCCGTCTAGCCCGCGCCGCTGCCGCCATCTCGCTTCAATGCAGGCGGCAGGAATTTGTCGATTTCACCCGCGTTGAAAGTGTAGTCCTCGAGTGCCTTCAAGGCAGTTTGCGCCTTCCCATATGCTTTGGGCGAAGTCCCCGGTGCGGACTTGTAAATTGCAGCTAGCGCATTCTGGAGATCGTCGCGCTTCTGGCGCGCATCCTGATCGCTGGTAGTTCCGTCAGCTAGGTCTGTCAGCAGAGAGAGATATGACTCGCGTATCGCCCATAGATCGGCAGCGGTGTCGCGATGCTTTTGGGCAGTCGCGCCCGGATCGAAGCCTTTCATATATCCGGTCACGATTAGGCTGACCAACGAGACAAGTGCGGTGATCGCTTTGAGTGTGAAATCATCGGTAAAAAGGATTGCCAGCGCGCCAGAAGTGGTGATTGCCGCGAGGACAATTTGCGCAATCTTGAAGCGCCGCAAGGTCCCGGCACAGAGGTCGCCCTCCTTCTCATGGGTCTTGTGGGAATAGACGACGCGGCCAAAGCACTCACGGATTTGGCCCTCAAGCGTAGTGTCCGCCTCGGCATCAGGGGTAGGTTGAGCCAAAGATATCCCTCCACTTGTTGCGCGCCGTACTGGGGCGTTGGTTCGCTTCGTGGTCAATGGCACTTAGTGCGAACTGATACGAGGCCTTGGCCTTCATCTGAAAATTGCCCGTCTTCCAGACAAACGAGCCGCTACCGGGAGCGCGCCAGTACTGCTGTGACGAATCGATGTTTGAAAGGTACAGCAAGAAATCACGCACGAGGTAGTCGTGATAGAGGTAGGATTTGTCGCGATGCGGCCAGTCCACGATGAATTGATATGCAAGCGTATCGATCAGCATCCCGCTCATCGGTACACTATGCTTATCCCTCCAGATGCGCGCCATTCGACCGATGGCCTTCAAATTGCCATTCGCAGTCACGGAGTTCCGTTCGGAGAACGCATTCATCTCAGACCGAGGGTCGCACGTTGTCCAGCTCCCGCCTCCATTGGAATCAGCAAAGGTAAAAGTATTCGATGTGTTGATGAATACGGGTAGGATTTCAAACCGAATGCCGTCAGTGAAATTGAGGGCTACCACCTGACCATCGCCGCCAACATAAGAGTTTGCATATGTCCGCTCGATGGACTTGCGGACTTCCTGAAGAAGGGCCGATTGCCCGTTCCCAGTATAAGAATTGTATTTTTGATAGACCGATTTGGGTAGGGCGAATGCCACATCGAGATCGCTGACGCCATTGGCTGCGGTGTCTCTTCCATAAGACCCCACATAGAGGCTATGGGCCGTCTCGGACTCAGTGTTCCAGAAGTCTTTGTTTAGCTGTTTCGTAATCCGCTTATACCGGCGCGAAATACTGCCAACAGTGTCTGCTGGAATGAGATAGTTGGCTCGGAAGGCCCTGAAGTTTTCTGCGACGCCCATAGCGCTCCAATGTCATAGAAGGCACTGAGTTTCTAGAACAAAGACGGAATCGCGACGCTCTTTGTCCACAATTTGAGTCCTTTAGCCGTCGTACGCAAGTCGCTGACACGCATGCGGCCCGGACGCTCGGCCATTGCAATCGGGCGAGCACTGCCGCGAATTGGCAGGATACCTGGCCACAGCGCCCTGGATCTCATCTGAAGGCTTCACTAAGATTTTGTTATATAGTCAAACAAATGCTGCCGATGGGGAGGATTGAACTCTCGACCTCACTTTTGTCAAGGGTGAGGTCGAAAGGGCGCGCGAACGACAGTTTTGTAGTTGCGATCCAGAGCTTACGGAACCGACGGGAGGTTGCAAAGTTCGCAGAATGTTTAGGGGCATATCTTGGGGGGCTTCCGTCAGGACCGGACATTCATGGTGTTCAACGTGAACGAATGTGCCAAGTCGACAACTGCCAATCTTGATGCCCGTCTTGGACGGCTAGCTGCATTACTCGCTGCTAGGCATGCATTCACATCAAAGATGTTTTCTCGCCAGAAGGAGTGCGTCAGATGCGGCGCGCTTAGCATCGTCAGTGGTCCGGTATCACTTCAGTCCTTACTGCCTGACAAGTGTGGTGCGGTTGACCACCGCAATCATCCAGACGGGCCAACGGCCGCTGATTGGATAGACTTCAAGTTGAAGCCGTCGACATTGCGGCAGTGGGTTTCGATTTGTCCTAGGAGCCAAGTTCGTTTGACCAAGTTTGCGTGTCTTCCGGATGCCTTGCGAAGGGTATCTGCAGGATCGTAGAAAACGAGGCCGCTGGCGATCGCTGGGAGCAGCTTCCAAGCTTCGGTCCTCGCGCCGGTGACGGAGCGGTCGGCCAAGCGATACTCGGGGCCATTCTTTCCATCGCGCTTTATGGCCGCGATTTAGAGTGCATTCGTCCGCCAGAAGGCCCCTGAGTTCCGATAAGTCTGATATCCCTGCCACGCCGCCATGCTATCGCTCAAGGAACCGGGCGGAAAGGGAAAGCAGCAACAGATCTGGCGATGGCGAAGGTGATTCGCTGCCAGCGCCTGAGCCGCGAGGCGCATTTTCGATATTGACGGCTTGTCGGTCTTGCTCGTCAGAGCGCGAAAATCCTCGCGCGAGACGAGAAATGTTCGCTCTCTCATCACGGAGTATTGACGCTGTCGGTTTTTTGACGATGATTTGTATGGCAAATAGCAGCAGGGGTCGCTCTCGATGCGCCGAAGATTTTTTCTTGCGAGCACTTCGCTCGCGGCGATGACGTGCGCCACTATGGGAAGTGCGCAGACCAGCACCGAGGTCTACACC
>JAIYEK010000050.1 GCA_027487015.1 Erythrobacteraceae bacterium
CGAGCGGCTGCTGGGCGAACTGTGCAGCGTGATCGACAACCTGCAGCGCGGCGTCGACGCCGGCCGACAGAAAGTCAGCGTCGAGCGGCTGCAGGAAGGCGTGGAAATGACGCTGGCGCAGCTGCTGAAGGTTGCCGAGGGCTACGGCCTCAGCGTGATCGACCCGGTTGGCCAGACCTATGCGGCCGACCAGCACGAGGTGCTGTCGATGCAGCCCGGCAGCGGCAAGCCGCCAGGCACGGTGATCGCGGTCTTCGAGCGCGGCTATCGCCTGCACGAACGCGTGCTGCGCACCGCCAAGGTCGTCGTCGCCCAAGGCTGACGTCCGCCGCAACACCGCGTCGGCAGCGCGCTTGCAATCCTGCCGCCCTTCCCCATTTCGCAGACATCCGGCCGCCCGGCCAGCCCCCTTTCCCAGATCAGGAGCATTCCATGGGCAGAATCATCGGCATTGACCTCGGCACCACGAACTCCTGCGTCGCCATCATGGAAGGCGGCCAGGCCAAGGTGCTCGAGAACAGCGAAGGCGCCCGCACCACGCCCTCGATCGTCGCCTTCACCAAGGATGGCCAGCGCCTCATCGGCCAGCCTGCCAAGCGCCAGGCGGTCACCAACCCCGACAACACGCTCTTCGCGATCAAGCGCCTGATCGGCCGCCGCTTTGAAGACCCCATGACCAAGAAGGACATGGGTCTGGTCCCCTACCAGATCACCAAGGGCAAGAACGGCGACGCGTGGGTCAACGCGGGCGGCGAGGATTACAGCCCTTCGCAAGTTTCGGCCTTCATTCTCCAGAAGATGAAGGAAACCGCCGAGAGCTATCTTGGCGAGACCGTGACGCAGGCCGTCATTACCGTGCCCGCCTATTTCAATGACGCCCAGCGTCAGGCGACCAAGGATGCAGGGCAAATCGCCGGCCTTGAAGTGCTGCGCATCATCAACGAGCCGACCGCCGCGGCGCTCGCCTACGGGATGGACAAGGAAGACGGCAAGACCATCGCCGTCTATGACCTTGGCGGCGGCACCTTCGACGTCTCGATCCTCGAAATCGGGGACGGCGTGTTCGAAGTGAAGTCGACCAACGGGGACACCTTCCTCGGCGGTGAAGACTTCGACAATGCGATCGTCGAGTTCCTGGCCGATGCCTTCAAGAAGAAGGAATCGATGGACCTCAAGACCGACAAGCTCGCCCTTCAGCGGCTGAAGGAAGCGGCCGAGAAGGCCAAGATCGAGCTGTCGAGCGCGGCGACCACCGAGATCAACCTGCCTTTCATCACCGCGCGCATGGAAGGTGGCACCACCACCCCGCTGCACCTGGTGGAAACCATCACCCGTGCCGATCTCGAAAAGATGGTCGATGGGCTGATCCAGCGCACGCTCGAGCCGTGCAAGAAGGCGCTCGCTGACGCGGGCATCAGCAAGGATCAGGTCGACGAGGTGATCCTCGTTGGCGGCATGACCCGCATGCCCAAGGTGCGCGAAGTCGTCGAAAGCTTCTTCGGCGCCAAGCCGCACACCGGCGTGAACCCCGATGAAGTCGTCGCCATGGGCGCAGCCATTCAGGCCGGCGTGCTGCAGGGCGACGTCAAGGACGTGCTGCTGCTCGACGTGACCCCGCTCTCGCTCGGCATCGAGACGCTGGGCGGCGTGTTCACTCGCATGATCGATCGCAACACCACCATTCCGACCAAGAAGACCCAGACCTACTCGACCGCCGAGGACAACCAGAACGCGGTGACGATCAAGGTCTATCAGGGCGAGCGCGAGATGGCGGCGGACAACAAGCTGCTTGGCAATTTCGACCTGATCGGGATCCCGCCGGCGCCGCGCGGCGTGCCGCAGATCGAAGTGACCTTTGATATCGACGCCAACGGCATCGTCTCGGTGGCGGCGCGCGACAAGGGCACCGGCAAGGAGCAGACGATCAAGATCCAGGCCTCGGGTGGTCTCAGCGACGCTGACATCGACCAGATGGTCAAGGACGCCGAGAAGTTCGCCGAAGAGGACAAGAAGCGCCGGGCGGCCGCGGAAGCGCGCAACCAGGCCGACAGCCTCGTACACGCGACCGAAAAGCAGCTCGAAGAGCACGGCGCCAAGATCGACGCCGGGCTCAAGACCGATGTCGAAGCCGCGATTGCTGCGGTCAAGACCGCGCTTGAAGGCGGCGATGCCGATGACATCAACGCCAAGGCGCAGGAACTGACACAGGCGGCGATGAAGATGGGCCAGCAGATCTATGAAGCCCAGGCGGCCGCAGGGCCCGAGGGTGAGGCTGCTGCCGCAGAAGACACCCCGGCCGAAGACGTCGTCGACGCCGAGTTCTCCGAGGTCGACGAAGACAAGAAGGGCTAAGGCCCCGATGCAACCCACTGGCTCGCCGCAGCACCCGGATCACGCATCCGGTGCGGCGGCGGGCTGTGGTGACGGGGAATAGGTCACGCACATGTCCAGCGCCCAGCTCGATTACTACGCCCAGCTCGAAGTCACCCGCGATTGCGACGCGGCAACGCTCAAGAGCGCCTATCGCAAGCTCGCCATGAAGTATCACCCGGACCGCAACCCGGGGGATGCGGAATGCGAGGCGAAGTTCAAGGCGATCAGCGAGGCCTATGACTGCCTCAAGGACCCGCAGAAGCGCGCGGCCTATGATCGCTACGGTCACGAGGCCTTCACCCAAGGCATGAATGGCGGCGGCGGCTTCGGCGGCGGGCCGTTCGGAGGCGGGCGCGGCACGGACGGGTTTGCGGATATCGGCGACATCTTCGAGACGATCTTCGGCAGCGCCTTTGGTGGCGGCGGCGCCCAGCGCCAGCAGACCCGGCGCGGCGCGGACCTGCGCTACGACATGCAGGTCAGCCTCGAAGAAGCCTTCAGCGGCAAGTCGACCGAGATCGAGATCGAGGTCAGCCAAGCCTGCGACACCTGCGATGGCAGCGGCGCGACCCCCGGCACCAGCGAGCGCCAGTGCAACCTTTGCCACGGCATGGGCTCTGTGCGCGCCAAGCAGGGCCTGTTCGTGATCGAGCGCCCGTGCCCCACCTGCAACGGTCGCGGCACGGTGATCGAGAACCCCTGCCGCGTCTGCCGCGGCGAGGGCCGCGTCGACAAGCCGCAAACCTTGAAGGTCGATATCCCCGCGGGCGTCGACACTGGCACCCGCATTCGCCTGTCGGGCAAGGGCGAGGCCGGCCAGCGCGGCGCGCCTCCGGGCGATCTCTACATTTTCCTCCATGTTGCGCAGCATTCGGTTTTCGAGCGCGAGGGCACCACGCTCGCTACCCGAGTGCCGGTCAGCTTCACCACCGCGGCGCTGGGCGGCTGTGTCGAGATCCCGGACCTGGACGGATCCACCAACCGGCTCGAAATCCCCGTCGGCATCCAGTCGGGCAAGCAGCTGCGCATCCGCGGGGCCGGCATGCCGGTGCTGCAAGGGCGTGGGCGCGGCGACATGGTGGTCGAGATCGTGGTCGAGACCCCGACCAAGCTCTCGCGCCGCCAGAAGGAAATCCTCGAGGAATTCAAGGCGACCGAGACGGGCGACGAATGTCCCGAAAGCCGCAGCTTCTTCGCCAAGCTGAAAGACGCCTTCGGAGGCTGAAGGGGCCATGCTTCCCTCGCTCCTCCTCGTCGACGATTTCCTCAAGGACCCGTGGGCCGCCCGCCGTGCGGCGCTGCGGCTGGAATATGATCCGGCCAAGCAGCACGGCAATTTCCCGGGGCTCAATTCCTCCACGCCGCTCGATACCAGCGCGATCGATGCGGCGGTCTCGCGGCTGCTGGGCGTGAAACTCGGCCCGGCGCCGGGCACCCAGCACGGGTTCTGCCGGCTGACGTCCAAGGGCGCCAAGGGCAAGAGCGGGGTGCATATCGACCCGGCGGCCTATTCGGGCATTCTGTACCTCTCGCGCCCCGAAGATTGCGCGAAGCCCGACGCGGGCGGCACCGATTTCTTCCGCCACAAGCGCACCGGTCTCGAAGCCGTGCCGCAAGACCCTGCGCGGATCGCTGCGAGCGGCTACGGAGATATCAACGCGCTGGTCGAGGATGTGGTCAACAAGGACACGACCTTCCCGGCAAAGTGGGAGCGCACGCTGCGCATCCCCGCGCGCTTCAACCGCTTGCTGCTGTTCTCGCCGTGGCAGTTCCACAATGCCGCGCCCGGTTTCGGACGGACGGCGGAGGATTCGCGCCTCGTGATGCTGCTGTTCTTTGCGCCGCGGGCCTAGCCCAGCTTTTCGCGCACCTCGGCCCTGATCTGTTCGATCAGCCCGCGCTGGCACCGCCCGGCGGTCTCTTCCTCTTCCAGCACCGCAAGGAACGCCGCACGCTTGGCTTGGCGCAGGGTCTCGGCCGACATCCCGCCGGTTACGGTCGAGGCGAGCAGATCAATCATCCGTTCGGCCCCGTGCAGGCGTCCCCACAGGTAGTCATTCTCGCGATAATCGCGGCTGAAGAAGGCGCCGAAATTGTAAAATTCGATGCCCCGCAGCGTCGCTGCCGTCCCGCCTTCGCGGATGCTGAGCGCGTCGTCGGGCGAGATGCGGTCGATCTTGACCGGGTTGAACTCGTCCAGCCCCTCGCGCCGGGAGAGGGGGAGGGTGGCGACATCGTAGAAGGGAAAGCCCAGATAAGTGAGAAGCATCCGCCGCTTCAATTCGCGTGGCATGTCTTCCAGCGCATCGATCAGCATTTCCTCTGCGGCAAGGTCGGTCGCGGGGAGCAACCGCTGGGTGGCGAGGAAATCGAGCACCGCCCCCGGCCGCGCCGCGCCATCCGCCGCCAGATCGCGGAAATGCGCTGCATGCAGCACGTCGGCATCGGCGCGGTAATAGAGCGCAAGGATCTCGTAGAGCCGGTCACGCGCACGGTCGAGGGCGTCCTCGGCGACATCGGAAGCGACCTGCCAATCGCGCGCGAGCTTGCGGGAGAGGAGCTGCAACCGGCGAATGCGGAAGCCTGTGTCATGCGCGCGGAAGAAGGCGATCGCGCTCTGGGTGGCGCCGCCGCCCGCGTAAGTGAGCAGGCCCAACCCGCGCGCCTCCAGTTCGGCGCGCAGCGCAGCCACCAGCGGCAGCGGATCGCCGAGCGGTTGCCCGGCGGCTTTCAGCGTTAGCCGTGCGAGCTGATCGAGAATGCCGTCGAACTTGGTGAGCGCATAGGCCCCGAAAGCATAGCCCGCCCGCTCGGCGGCGGCCTGCTGCGCCTTGGCGCGCCAAGCGGCGAGGCGCTTGGGCGTGGGACGGTCGAGCAGGAAGGTGTAGCCGAACAGCTTCTCCACCGCGCGGTCGATATCGCCCTGCAGGTCCATCACGATCCGCTTCAATCGAGCCGCGTCGCGCGATTGCTGCTCGATGCGTTCGAGATCATCGCGGATCGGCTGTTCGCGCGGGATGGTCGAGAGCGAGCCGAAGATCGCGCCGAAGAAGCCGATGTCGCGCGCGCGCATCGCCGGGGTGGGCGCGGCGCCTTCGGGGCGGGGGTCGAGATAGACGAAGCGCCGATCGACCTCGCGCTGGGCAGGGCGGCCATAGAGCGCGGCGAGCGCAGCACCGAAGGGCGCGTTGACCAACACCGCGCCGTCGATCAGCGCGACCTCGCCGACCGTGCCGCGCTCGACATGGGTCGGCATGACGCGCTGAAGGAAGGCCGCGCGGCCGCTCCACCTATGCCCCTCGGCCGCCGCCAGCGCGTCGATCTCGGCGAGGGTGAGCGGCGGGAAGGCGCCGGGAAAGCTCGCCGTGGCGCGCGCGGCCAGCACCAGCTCGAGCGGATCGCCGAGCGGGGCGCGCTCGTTCTCGCCCACACCACCGCCAACCTGGGCGCGGAAATTGATCGGCAGGCGGTGCTCGGTCTCCTCGACCCGGGCGGGCGAGTTGAGCTTGAGTGTTTCGGGATGGCCGCGGAAATCGGTGACCGTCACTGCAAGGTCGATCGGGTAGCCGTTCGGCAGCAGCGGGATGCCGTCGCCTTCCTCGGCCATGCGCATGAAGGCCTCGAACAGCATCGCCGAGAAGCGCGCGCCCGAAAACGGCGGGCTGAACCAACGCCCGCGCACCAGCTTCGATACCTTGGCGCGCACCTCGGCGCGGGTTTCGGGCGAGACGGTCGCGCTCACCGCGTTGCCGGGGCGCGACAGGAACCATTCGGCGATCGGCTGCGCCCAGAACTTGGCATAGCGCCACATCGGCTCGGCATCGGGATCGGTCAGTTCGCTGACATCGGCGTTGCTCAGCCACAGATCGGTCAAAGGCTCAAGGCTGTGCCCGGCGTGGATCGCCTGAGCGAGAAACACCGCATTGATCCCGCCCGCGCTCGCGCCGGTCAGGATGTCAGGGAGCACGCGGATCTGCAGGCCGTGTTCGCGTTCGATGGTGCCAAGGAAATCGCGATAGGCCGCCGCCACCCCTTCAAGCTTTACGCCGCCGGGATGGTGGAAGGCGCGGCTCGCCCGGGCGAGGTGCCAGACCTCCTTGGTGATGCCGTGCATGTAGACCGCCAGGCTGACCCCGCCGTAACATACCAGAGCAAGGCGCAGTTCCTTCTGGCGCATGACTGCTTCCTAACGTGCATTACCTCGGCATTGCAATTGCGTTCGTCATCTGTTCTCGTTATGGGGCATGACTTATGGCAAAAACGAAACGCCGCTACGTATGTCAGGAATGCGGTTCGGTCTCGCACCGCTGGCAGGGGCAATGCGCCGATTGCGGGCAGTGGAACACGCTGGTCGAGGACGTGCCGGCGACGGTGTTCTCGCAGAAGCACGACCTGTCGAGCGGCGGGCGCGCGGTGGCGTTCGAGCCGCTGAACGCGCCGACCAAGCTGCCGGTGAGGAAGTCGACGGGCATGGCCGAATTCGACCGCGCGCTGGGCGGCGGGCTGGTGCCGGGATCTGCGGTGCTGCTCGGCGGAGACCCGGGGATCGGAAAGTCGACCCTGCTGCTGCAATGCGCCGCCACCATCGCGAGGGGCGGCAATGATGTGGTCTATGTCAGCGGCGAGGAGGCGGCGGGGCAGGTCCGCCTGCGCGCTTCCCGCATGGGTGTGGCCGACGCGCCGATCCGGCTCGCCTCGGAAACCTCGGTGCGCGATATTCTGACGACGCTGGGGCAGGGCGAGCCGCCCGCGCTGCTGGTGATCGATTCGATCCAGACCATGCATTCCGACACCATCGAGGGCGCGCCGGGCACCGTCTCGCAGGTTCGCGGCTGTGCATTGGAGCTGATCCGCTACGCCAAGGAGAGCGGCTGCGTGGTCGTGCTGGTCGGCCATGTCACCAAGGACGGGACCATCGCCGGACCCCGCGTACTCGAACACATGGTCGATGTGGTGATGAGCTTTGAAGGCGAACGCTCGCACCAGTACCGCATCCTGCGCGCGCTGAAGAACCGCTTCGGCGCGGTCGACGAGATCGGGGTCTTCGCCATGGCCACCGAGGGGCTGGAGGAAGTCGCCAACCCCTCGCTGCTGTTCCTCTCGGGGCGCGAGACGCCGCTTGCCGGAAGCGCTGTGTTCCCGGCGCTGGAGGGCACGCGCCCGGTGCTCGTTGAAATCCAGGCGCTTATCGTGCGGCTGCAATCGGGCGCGACCCCGCGCCGGGCGGTCGTAGGGTGGGACAACGGGCGGCTGGCGATGCTGCTCGCCGTGCTTGAAAGCCGCTGCGGGCTCAATTTCTCCTCGGCAGAAGTCTATCTCAACATCGCCGGGGGCTACCGCCTTACTGACCCGGCCGCAGACCTCGCGGTCGCCGCCGCGCTGGTCTCAGCACTCGCGGACCGGCCGCTGCCCGACAAGACCGCGTGGTTCGGCGAGGTCAGCCTTGCGGGCGAAATCCGTCCCGTCGCTCACGCGCCCTTGCGGCTGCGCGAGGCGGCCAAGCTCGGCTTTGCGCGCTGCTACGGCCCGGCGGGTGCGGCCACAGGAAGCGGCGGCGCTGATTACCGCGGGCTTGCTGCACTTGCGAACGTCGTTGACCAGGTGATGGGCAGCGCATAATCCTGCGGGACCATGGCCGTCCTCGACATCATCATCGCTATCATCGTCGCGATCGCCGCAATCGGCGGCTTCGCGCGCGGGCTGGTCCAGGAGGTGCTGAGCCTCGCCTCGTGGATCATGGCCGCGATGGCATTGCACTTCATGCACCCCGCGCTGACCGAGGGGCTGAAGAACTTTTACCGCGCCGAACCGGCGGTCTTGCTGTTCTCCTTCGCGCTGCTGCTGCTCATCCCCTATGCCGCGATGAAGGTCATCATCGGCACGGCAAGCGGGGCGTCGGACGGAGCGATCCTCGGCCCCGTCGACCGGGTGCTCGGCTTCGGCTTCGGCGCGATCAAGGGCGCGCTGATCGCGGTCTTCGCCTTTGCCATGCTGGTCACGGGCTTCGATGACAGCTGGGGCTACAAGGGGCGGCCCGAGTGGATCACCACCGCGCGCACCTATGCCGCGGCCGATGCCTTCTCGCGCCAGCTGCTCCCCGCGATCGCGATCCGGCGTGAGCGGCTGCGCGGCGAGGAGAAAGCCCGGGAAGCCGCTGCAGCCCGCTTCAGGAAGTGAGCGCCTAGTGGCGACGCGTGCCTCGACCAAGCTCTATTCGCCCGCATTGCTCGGCCTTGCGACAGGGCTGGCAGACTTTCCGCTGACCGACGATCTGCCGCTGAAGGCCGAGGCGCGTTCGCGTAGCTGCGGCAGCGTGATCGCACTCGGCCTTGCGCTGGACGAGGGCGGGCGGGTCGAGCGGATCGGGATGCAGGTCAGCGCATGCGCGATCGGACAGGCCTCGGCGGCGCTGCTCGCGCAAGGCGCGGTGGGTCATAGTGCAGCGGCCATCGATGCCGTCGCCGCGGGCCTTGAAGCGTGGCTCGTGGGCGAGGGCGCGCTGCCGCAATGGCCGGGGATCGACGCGCTCGCTCCCGCACGCGACCATCCGGGACGCCACGGCGCGCTGCTATTGCCGTGGACGGCGGCCCGCGCGGCGCTTTCGCAAGGGCCAAGCACTCGCTAGGGACAGTGCCGAGAGAGATTGCAGCCGCATGGCGACAACAGGGGATCGGGACAAAATGGCAGAGGCGCAGGCGCTCGCCGCACGCGAGCCGAGCGAGAGCGAAATCCGTCTGGTGATCGGCGCATCAAGCGCGGGCACGATCTTCGAATGGTACGACTTCTTCATCTACGGCACGCTTGCCGGGTTGATCGGCGCGGCCTTCTTCCCTTCCGACAACGCCACGCTCGAAGTGCTGCTGGTGTGGGCCGGGTTCGCCGTGGGCTTCGGCTTCCGCCCGCTGGGCGCGATCCTGTTCGGCTTTCTGGGTGACCGGCTGGGCCGCAAATACACTTTCCTCGTCACCGTTACCCTGATGGGGATCGCGACCGCCGGCGTGGGCCTTGTGCCGACCGCGGATTCGATCGGGATCGTCGCGCCGCTGATCGTGCTGTTCCTGCGCATCCTGCAAGGCCTCGCGCTCGGCGGCGAATATGGCGGGGCAGCGGTCTATGTCGCCGAACATGCCCCGCCTGAAAAGCGAGGCTTCTACACTAGCTTCATTCAGGCGAGCGTTGTCGGCGGCTTCGTGCTCAGCATCGTCGTGGTGCTTGCCTGCCAGCTGCTGATCCCGCCCGAGGCGTTCAAGGCTTGGGGCTGGCGCGTGCCGTTCCTGCTGTCGCTGATCCTGCTCGGCATCTCCTTGTGGATGCGCCTCAAGCTCTCCGAGAGCCCGGTGTTCCAGGCGATGAAGGAAGCGGGCGAGATGGCCGGCAACCCCTTCATCGAAAGCTTCACTTACCCAGGCAACAAGAAGCGCATCTTCGTCGCGCTGTTCGGCATCACCGGCGTGCTGACGACGATCTGGTACACCGCCTTCTTCTCGGGGATGTCGTTCCTCAAGGGGCCGATGCGGATGGATGATCAGGTGGTGAACTTGGTCCTGCTCGTCTCGGGCCTGATCGCGATGAGCTTCTATGTCGTCGTCGGGCGCTGGTCGGACCGGGTGGGGCGCAAGAAGCCGATCATCGTCGGCGCGCTGGCGAGCCTCGCGCTGCTGTTTCCGATCTTCTGGGGGTTGGGCGCGCTGGCCAATCCGGGGTTGCGACAGGCCGCTCAGAACGCGCCGGTCACTGTGGTCGGCTCGCAGTGCAGCTTCGATGCCTTCGCGCAGAAGCAGGCGACCGCTTGCGGCACGCTGCTGCAGGACCTCACCGCGCTCGGCGTGCCCTATACGGTCGCCGCGGGCGAGGGTCTTGCCATCACTGTCGGCGAGGAGCGCCTCGATCTCGTCGCGCCCCCGCCGCAAGGCCAGCGCGCAGCGGTGCAGACCTACCTTGAGGCGCGCGGTTACAGCTTTGCCAAGCAGGTGCCGCCTTTCGTCAACATCGTCGGGATCGTGGTGCTGCTGCTCGCGCTCGGCCTGCTGTCGGCGCTGACTTATGGGTCCGTGGCGGCGCTGCTTTCGGAGATGTTCCCGCCGCAGATCCGCTATTCCTCGATGTCGATACCCTACCATATCGGCGCGGGCTACCTGGGCGGCTTCCTGCCGCTGATCGCGACCTACATCGTCGCCACCACCGGCGATGTCTATGCGGGGCTGTGGTACACTTGGGCCGTTGTCGCCTTCGGGGTGGTGGTGGCATGGTGGGGCCTGCCCGGCGGGCCTCCGAAAGACTTCTGCGATGAGTGATCCTGCGGCGCCGCCCGCGACCTTGCGGCTGACGGTCGATACCGACGCGCTCGCCGCCAACTGGCGCGCGCTCGATGCGCTCTCCGGCGGTGCGGACGCAGGCGCGGCGATTAAGGCGGATGCCTACGGCCTCGGTATCGACATCTGCGTTCCGGCCTTACGCGAAGCGGGCTGTCGCACCTTCTTCGTCGCGCATTGGAGCGAGGTCGCTGGCGTCATCAAGCATGTGCCGGGCGAGCAGGTGGCCGTGCTCAACGGCGTGCTCACCGAGGCCGACTGTGGCTATGCCCGCGCAACCGGGGCGGTGCCGGTGATCAATTCGCTCGATCAGGCGCAGCTCTGGACCACGACCGGGGGAGGGCGCTGCCATCTGATGGTCGACACCGGCATCAACCGTCTCGGCATCGGCCAAGCCGAGGCAGGCGATCCGGCCATCGCCGCGCTCGATATCGACATCCTGATGAGCCACCTCGCCAGCGCGGACGAGCGCACGGCGATGAACCGGATGCAGGCCGAATTGCTCAGCGAGGCGGCCGAGACCATCCTGCACAAGCGCCTCAGCCTCGCCAACAGCGCCGGGATCGGGCTGGGCGAAGCCTTCGCCTTCGATCTCACCCGTCCGGGCCTTGCGCTTTATGGCGGGATCCCACGCGAGGAGCTGGCCGAGCACATTCGCCCCGTCGCCAAGGTAGAGGCGCAGATCCTCCAGACCCGCAATCTCGCGCCGGGCGAAGGGGTGGGCTACAATGCGACCTTCATCGCCAACACCCACATGCGCGTCGGCACGGTGTCGATCGGCTATGCCGACGGGTTCCTGCGCGCGCGCGGGCCCGGCAATGCGCTCGGCCATGAAGGGCGAGCACTGCCGATCCTCGGCAAGGTGTCGATGGACATGGTAGTGATCGATCTTGCTGCCGCGCCCGATCTTGCCGCAGGCGCGTGGGTCGAGGTTCCCTGGAACATCGCCGATGCTGCGCAGCAAAGCGCTCTTTCGGCTTACGAACTTCTCACGGTGATCGGCCCGAGGTTAAGACGCTCTTAGCAGCGGACCCGCGTTGTTGTTGCACCGCAGCTTGTGCAGGTGCTAAGGTGGCCTATCGAAAGATAATATAACGCGGGGTCACAAAAAAATGGTCAGGACGAAAGCGGCAGCATCCGGTGAAGCCGGCGATGCCATTATCATCAAGAAGTACGCCAACCGGCGGCTCTACAACACCTCCTCTTCGAGCTACATCACGCTTGAAGACCTCGCCCGGATGGTGCGCGAAAATGTCGAGTTCCAGGTGCTCGATGCCAAGACTGGCGACGACATCACCCATTCGATCCTGACCCAGATCATCATGGACGAGGAAGCCAACGGCGGGCAGCAGATGCTCCCGGTGAGCTTCCTGCGCCAGCTGATCGGCATGTATGGCAATTCGATGCAGGCGCTGATGCCGTCCTACCTCGAAGCCAGCATGGCGAATTTCCGCGACAACCAGTCGAAGATCCGCGAGGCCTTCGAAAAGGGCATCAGCGCGACGCCCTTTGCCGCGATCCACGAAACCAACATGGCGATGATGCGCGCGGCGGCCGATGTGTTCATGCCCGGGCTAGGCAAGGGCAAGGACAAGGACAAAGCGGCGCCCAAGCCAGCGGCTGACACCCAGGGCGAGATCGCCGTGCTGCGCGAACAGATGGCGGCGATGCAAAAGAAGCTGGACGAGCTTGGCAAATAACGCCTAGCGCCCCGGCGCCAGCGGTAACAGCCGCATCCGATCAAGCAGGAAGCATAACCCGTGTCCCAGATCCGCCACGCGCTCACGATCAAGCGCGAAGACGACTTTGCCAAGTGGTACCAGGAAGTCATCGCCGCCGCCGACCTTGCCGAGGAATCGGGGGTTCGCGGCTGCATGGTGATCAAGCCCTGGGGCTACGGCATCTGGGAACGCATCCAGCGGTTGATGGACGACCGGATCAAGGCCGCGGGGGTGCAGAACTGCTACTTCCCGCTGTTCATCCCCCTCGCCAATTTCACCCGTGAGGCCGAGCATGTCGAAGGCTTTGCCAAGGAGATGGCGGTCGTCACCCACCACCGGCTGATTTCGGACGGCAAGGGCGGGCTGATCCCCGATCCCGAGGCGAAGCTCGAAGAACCGCTGGTGGTTCGCCCGACGTCGGAAACTATCATCGGCGATGCAATGGCGCGCTGGGTGCAAAGCTGGCGCGATCTGCCGCTGCTCACCAACCAGTGGGCCAATGTGGTGCGCTGGGAGATGCGCACGCGGATGTTCCTGCGCACCAGCGAATTCCTCTGGCA
>JAIYEK010000274.1 GCA_027487015.1 Erythrobacteraceae bacterium
ACGGTGGTCTTGTAGGTTCCTGCAACAGACATGATCCATCTCCTTTTTAAGGTCCGGACCATGGCGACCCGGCTCGACTGGTGGCGCTATTTACACGAGTGTCAGCGCGCTTCAACCCGAATTGGCCGAAGCGCGGCTGACAGATCTTATTCTCCTTCGGCCTCGCGCTGCTCGATCGGCAGGCCGAGCGGTTCGAGCTGGCTGCGGACCTTGGCCGCATCGCCGACCACGACCCACACGAACTTCTCCGGCGCAATCGCCGCGCGCGCTGCGGCATCGAGGCTGGCAGCGGTCTGCGCGCGGTAAATCCCGGCGAGCTTTTCCTGGTAATCGTCGGGGCGGCCATAGAGCGCGTTGGTCTGGAGCGCACCCAGCACCGCGGGCGAGGTTTCGAACGAGCCCGGCAGCGCGCCGATATCGGCAGAGGTGCTGCGGGCGAGCTCGGCGTCGGTCACGCCTTTGACCGTCAGGAATTCCTTGGTCTCGCGGATCATCTCGGCGAGCGATTCGCCGGTGCGGTCGGCCTGAACCCCGCCCGAGACGCCGTAGACCACCGCCTTTTCGCGCGGCTGTGCGCCGCCGAACACGCCGTAGCTCCAGCCCTTGGTCTCGCGCAGGTTCATGTTGAGGCGCGCGAGGAAGGTGCCGCCCAGCGCGTTGTTGGCGCTGTTGAAGTTGACGAAGGCTTCATCGCTCGCGTTGAGCGGGGTGATCTGCGCGCCAAGGATCACGCTCTGCGGCGAGTTGGGGCGGTTGACCAGGATGATGCGGCTGCCCTCGCCCACGCGGTTGGCGGCGAAGTTCTTGGTGCCCTTCACGGCCGCAGGCGCCTTCCAGTCGCCGAATGCCGCGTTGAGCGCGGTGACGACTTCCGAAAGCGGCTTGTCGGAGATGACGAAGACCTCGCCATTGTCGGCGCGGATCCAGCCGTCCTTGAAGGCAATCAGATCATCGCGGGTGATGCCCGAGATGCTGGCGATCGTCGGCACCCGGCCATAGGGACTGTCGGCCCCGTAGAGCTCGGGCGTGATGGTGCGCTGGGCGATGCCCTGGGGCGATTTCATCTGCTGGCGCAGGCCCGTCAGGCTCTGGTTGCGCACGCGTTCAAGATCGGCCGGGTTGAAGGCAGGCTCGCGCATGATCTGGCGCATCAGATCGAGGCTGGGCGCAAGGTTGGCGGTCAGCGCGGAGAGCGTGAAGGTCGACCGGTCATCGCCCCCGCCGACCGAGACAGAGGCACCCAGCCGCTCGCCCGCTTCGGCGATTGCCTGCGCGCTGAGCGTGGGGGTGCCTTCGTCGAACAGCGCCATGGTGAGGTTTTCAAGGCCGCGCTTGCCGGCGGGATCGGCGGCGTCCCCGGCGTTGAAGCTCATCGACACATAGGTCGCCGGCACCGCGGTGCGGCGGGCGTAGGTGACCTTCATCCCGTTCTTGAGCGTGGCGCGTTCGACGGTCGGGAAATCAAGCTCGGCGACCGAAGTGACCGGCGGCTTGGGCCGTTCGACCGAGACGGTGATGGTCTCTGCCGCGCGGTCGCGGGCCGAGGCGTTCTCGCCTGCCGCGGCGACCGAGGCGGCCTCTTCATAGCTCGCATCGCGCGGGCCCGCTTCGAGCACCACGGTCAGCGCGGGCCGGGTCATCCAACGACCCATCGCCGCCTTGACGTCAGCCGGCGTGATGCGGGCGAGTTCGTCGAGCTCGCGCTTGTAGAAGGCGGGATCGCCTGCCAGCACCCGGCCTTCGGCGAGGCTCTGGGCCTTGCCCGAGAAGCCGCCGACCTGTTCGAGCCCACGAATGGTGCGTGCCATGCTGCTGGTCACCGCGCGGCGGACTTCGTCCTCGGTCGGACCCTCGGCGATCATGCGGCTGACCACCGCCTCCATGCGCGCTTCGAGCGCGGTGATGTCGACGCCGGGCTTGGCAGTCGCCTCGACCTCGAGGATGCCGATGCGCTGGAAGGTGCCGTTGCTGGCCGAGACATTCACCGCCAGCTGCTCATCGCGCACCAGCACGTTGTCGAGCCGGCTCGAGGCAAGCCCGCCGAGGATCGCGGCGCCGACATCGAGCGCAATGCGGTCCTTGCCGGTGATCCCTTCGACCGCCCAGTAACGGGTGACGCTGGTGGCGGCGACCTGGTCCTTCATGGTCATGCGCACGGGCGCGGCGAGGGTGGGCACGTCGGCGGCGGCCGGGGTGTTGACCGGACCGCGCGCGATCGCGCCGAAATACTTCTCGACCAGCGGCTTGGCCTCGGCCGCCGAGACGTCGCCGGCGATCACCAGCGTCGCGTTGTTGGGGCCGTACTTGTCACGGAACCACGCCTTCACGTCCTCCATCGAGGCCGAATCGAGGTCCGCCATCGAACCGATCGCCTCGTGCTGGTAAGGGTGGCCTGCGGGGAAGAGTGTCTTCAGAACCTCGTAATAGACGAGGCCGCCGGGCTGGTTGTCGCCCTCGCGCTTCTCGTTCTGCACCACGCCGCGCTGGTTATCGAGCTTGCCCTGCGTGATCGCGCCGAGCAGGTAGCCCATGCGGTCGCTCTCCAGCCACAGCGCGCGCTCCAATGCGGGGCGGGGCACGGTCTGGAAGTAGTTGGTGCGGTCGAACCAGGTGGTCCCGTTCTCGTCGGTCGCGCCGATTTCAGCGAGGTACTGGAAGTAATCCTCGGGCGCGTTTTCCGAACCGTTGAACATCAGGTGTTCGAACAGGTGGGCAAAGCCGGTCTTGCCCTTGGGCTCGTCCTTCGAGCCGACATTGTACCACACCGTCACATTGACGATCGGCGCCTTGCGGTCCTCGTGGACCAGCACGGTGAGGCCGTTTTCGAGCTGGAACTGCTCGTAGGGGATCGAAACCTGCTTCACCAGCGAGGGCAGGTCGGCGACCGGCTGCGGGCCAGCCGGGGCGGGGGCAGGCACAGCGGCGGTCGCTGCCGCAGGGGCCGCGCTCTCGGCGAGGACGGGCGAAAACGGCACGGCAAGCGCGAGGGCGAGCGCCGAGAGGCTGGCAGAAGCGAAACGATTGGTCATGGACGAAGGCTCCGGTGGAGAAGAAGAGGCGCAAGGTCAGCGCGCATTGGTGACGGTCTTGATGGTGTGGCGCCGGGTGCTGGCTGTCGCCAGCAAATCATCGCGCCAGAAGTGGACCGGCTTCAGCCGGTGTTCGACGAACAGCTTCATCTGGTCGGTGTAATGCGGGCTCTGGGGCCGTGTCGACGCCGCGCCGAAAGGCTGCACCGAACGCGAGCTAACCTTCTGGCCGGGCTGCCATTCGATCCACATGATGAAGCTGTCACCATGCTTGAGGCTGAGTCGGCCGTCGTCTGCCACATCCCAGGTGGTCGCCGCTCGCAGGGTGTCCGATCCGCCGTCCATGGGAAGGTCGACCTTGCCCTGCCGCAGCCGCACCAGATCGCCGAGCGGCGGGTCGAGCCGGCCGAAATGGGTCGTCAGGTGATCGGAGGCGGCCTTTAGCTTCTCGGGCACGTCGGGGAAGGGCTTGTTGTTGTAGTCTGCCGCCATGAAGTCGCGGATCATCAGCATCGCGATGGCGTCGGCCGGGCCCTTCCCGTCCGAGGTGAAGTCCCACGACAGCAGCAGGTCCCGCGCCTTGGCAAGGTCGCCCTCGGCCGGCATGTCTTCGAGCGCCTCGAACAGGCGGGCGATGTAGCCGTCCTGCTCGTAGCCGGTGTCGTACTTGATGCGCTCCAGCGTCGCCCGGTCGAGCACGCCCGCCTCGCTGAGCAGCCGGTAGGCGCGGCGCGAGCGGTTGGTTTGCTTCAGCTCGATGCCGAGCAGGGGGGAGAAGGCCTCGGGATCGAGGTCGCTCCCGTCGCCCGCGGCGGTGAAGGGGGTGTTGTTCGAATTATAGACCCACCCGCTCGCCGGGTTAACGATCTTCGGGACCGCGCTGAACGGCACCGCGCCCTGCCAGATGAGGTCCGAGCGGTTGCCCGGCAGCACCGAACGCCAATCCGCCTTCACGCCCTCGGGCCGGCCCGGGATCGCGGCGTTGTAGAAATAGCCGATGGTGCCGGTCTCGTCGGCATAGATGAAGTTGGTCGAGGGGATCGCGAGGCGCGACAGCTGGCCTTCCCACTCGGCAAAGCTCTTGGCCTTGTTGAGGCGGTAATAGGCGTCGAGCTGCTGCAACTGCCCGATCCCGCCATAGCGCACCGCGAAGGCGCCCTTGGCGTTCTTGATCACCGGGCCATGGGCCGAGCGCAGCACTTCCTTGCGGACCGGAAGCACCACCGGGCCCATCTTGACCGGCAGCGTGACCCACTCGCTCTCCAGATCGCGCCACTGCCCATCGAGCTTGTAGCGGGTACCGGTCTCGTCGAGTTCGAGCTTGTAGACGTCGATCATGTCCGGGGTGTTGACCGTGTTGGTCCACCCGAGGTGCTCGTTGTGTCCGAGGAAGGGGAAGGGCGATCCGGGGAAGTTCGCCCCGGCAAAGTGCCAGCCCTCGCCGCTTTCGACCACGAGCTCGTACCACGCCACCCCGCCGCGCAGGGGCTGGTGCGAGTTCGA
>JAIYEK010000294.1 GCA_027487015.1 Erythrobacteraceae bacterium
CCCGCCCTCGCAGCCCAAGCTGATGCCCGGAGACGTGGGTGAGTGGCTGAAACCAGTTCCCTGCTAAGGAACCGTACTCTATCAGGGTACCGAGGGTTCGAATCCCTCCGTCTCCGCCACCGGCCGATTTCAGGCCGTTTCTTCCCGCTTCAAAATCACACAAAAACAGCGCCTTAGGGCGCTCCCTGTGTTTCGGGCTATTGCATTCCGATGCGATCCGTTGCAATCTCGTGTGGGTAAGGATGTGGGGAAGGAAAGATGGGCAATCTCACCGCCAACATGCTCCGGGGATCGCTTGAGCCTGGACGCCATCACGATGGCGATGGGCTGTTCCTGAATGTCACCCCGACCGGTGCCCGTTCATGGATCTGCAGGGTCCAGAAAAATGGCCGTCGCAGAGATATCGGACTCGGCAGCGCGAAGAAAGTGAGTCTCGCACAGGCCCGGCAGCGGTCAGCCGAAGTCCGCGCGCAGGTTGAGGCAGGAATCGACCCCGTACTTCAGCGCAAGAAGGCCGAGGGGATCCCGACCTTCCGGGAGGCGGCGGCCAAGGTCTTCAACGAGAACAACAAGAGCTGGAAAAACAAGAAGCACCGCAGCCAGTGGCTGACCTCGCTTCAGACCTACGCTTTTCCGAAGATCGGCGACATCGCTGTCAGCGACATCGAGAGTTCGCACGTCCGCGATGTGCTGATCGCGATATGGCTCGAAAAGAACGAGACCGCGCGCCGGGTGCGTCAGCGGATAGGGATGGTGATCGATTGGGCGATCGCGAAGAACTATCGCGCGCACCCCTTGCCGATGAATGCGATCAACAAGTCGCTTCCGAAAGTTCGCAATCGCCAGAATCACCTCGCGGCCTTGCACTATTCCAAGGTCGCAGCTTTCGTCGGGAAACTCCGCGAACGTGAGAGCATCGGGCGCCTGGCTTTCGAGTTCCTGATCCTCACAGCGGCCCGCTCCGGCGAAGTGCGCGGAGCGCTCTGGTCAGAGATCGATCTTTCGGAGCGCACGTGGACGATCCCTGCCGAGCGCATGAAAGCCGACGTGGAACACATCGTGCCCTTGTCCGACGCCGCGCTGGATGTGTTGAAGCGAGCGCGCGTTCACAAGGAAGATAGCAATGACCTTGTGTTTCCAGGCACCCGCCATGGCAAACCAATGTCTGACATGACCCTGACGAAGATCTGCCGCGACGCCGAGATCGATGCTGTCCCGCATGGTTTCCGCAGCAGCTTTCGTGACTGGGTATCGGAAGAGACCGATTTTGACCGCGATGTTGCTGAAATGGCCTTGGCGCACACGATAGCGAACCCGGTTGAAGCGGCTTATCGGCGCGGAAAACTCTTGCAAAAGCGCCGCAAGTTGATGAATCTTTGGGCGGATTATTGCGCTGCAACGAGGACCTGAAGCCGGAGGGGCCCGTGGACCAGTCATCGATGGGCACATTCGACTTGAGGACGGGCGAGGAACGGTTCCCCACGCTTTGGTCCGCCCTCCTTCAAGAGCACGGTGAAGATCCCCAAAAGACCCCCGAATCGGTCCTTGGCATCGCATTTCTTGACCGGCTCGACCCTGAGCAGGGCGAGTGGACGTGGCTCTATATGGGCAAATGGGCCAGTGTTGGTCTGTCGGTGGTAGGTGCTGCCCTCACGATTTTGACGACGATCGGAGACGGCAATCCCGTCCAGTGGCTGTGTCCGGCGGCCCTGAGTGGTGCGGCCGCATTGGAATGTGACCGGCGGCTGCGCAGACCGAGCCACCGGGAGCTTCAGGCACGCTTACGGACGTCCGAGCAGCATAAGTGGTTTGTCCGCCTCGAGGCCTGCCGGGCAAAGTTCGAAGCGGGCAAATGCAGCGCCATGCGCCAACGTGGTGACGGCGCGTCCGTCATCGCTAGACAAGAATTTGCAGGACTGAACGGCCTGCGATTGATCGTCCGCAGCGGCGCGATTGACGCCCGGGCGAAAGCACAGGAATTGTTCGTCGAGGTGCCCAAAGTGGTTCTGGACGAGCGAGTGAAATCTCGCGACACCGCCCCCGCACCGATGCCACAGCCTCAAGCTGACGAGCATGACTTGGGCCTCGGCATTGTCCCTGTTTCACCGGTCCGCGAAGCCGATCACCCCTTCACCGGCATCGCGGAAAGCGCATTCACCCAAGCCCTGAATACGTACCTCGAGGCCGCGCCAAAATCCCTGAGCGAGAAGGATCAGTTCCGCTTTGTGAACTTGGAAACCTGGAAAATCGTTCAGAGGGATCCTTGCCTCCAGACCGGTCAAATCGCCGCCAGGGTCAGGGAAGGCGCCGAGGAGCACAAGCGTCACATCGACTACACTGACGACGTGCTCGGCAAAATCGTCGGCAGGTCAGCCAGTGGCACCTATGGAGCGTTCAAGGCCTTCCTGATCAAGCAGGGCCTAGCCCGCTAGGTCACATGCTCCGCACGATCCTTGCATCATAGATCCACTTGCGCACCTTGCGGGCCTTGATCGCCGCGATGTCGGGATGGCGCGGGTTGATAAGCACATTGCTTTCCTCCGGCACGATCACCGAGGGGACGCGGAGCAGCAGGCTGGTCGCAGCTCTGGCCCAGCGGGTGCCATAATCCGATGATGTGCGGCTCGCCGGCTCGGCATCCCACCCCACCGGCGCGGTCGTGTGATCGATCCCTTCCGCCGCGTTCCAGACATCATCCGGGATGACGATCTCGACGAGATAGCGATTGAGCGGCAGACCGCCCGAGTTGAGATGCACGATGGTCTCAAGCCCAGCGAGCGACCGGTTCGTCGAGGTGTAGACCAGCGGCGTGCCCTTGTCGTTCCAGCGACCGCCAGTGATTTCCGCCCCCTTGCCTCTGAGATCGTCCGCTTCGTAGTCCTTGGTGTCAGTCGCAATCCGCCAGACCGATACACTCACGCATAGGCTCCGCTCTGGATGCGGGAGAGCGCCTCGGCGACCATGGCCTGCCCCTCCATCGTGTCGAGCAGAGCCATCGGCGGGGTGCCGCCAAGCGCAGGCAGTGGCTCTTGCAGCCAGCGCGACAGCCATTCGGGCGCATCGAAGCCCTTGGGATCGCCAGACTCGGCAACAATCGCCTCGACCTGCCCGATCAGCCGCGCCACGCCGAGCAGGCGCTCGCTTTCATCGCTGGCGAGCTGCTCGCTCTGGGTGATCTTGCGGTTCACGGTGGCAGTCTTCAGCCCGAGCGCCTGATAGAATACCTTCTGCTCGACCCCGAGCGCCTGCACCAGCCGCTTGGCCTCGATGGCGGGGACGCCCTGCCGGATCATCGCAATCCGTGCCTGCGATGAGGCGGCGAAGAGCTCACGATAGCCGCCACCCGTCTTGGACGTTGCAAGGCTGCTGCCGCGCGAGGTTCCAGACTTGGTGCGCACGGATCTGACTTTGTCGCTATAGGTCGCAGAGGTGGCCACGATTGCTCCTTTGAGCATTCATATAGCGCATTTGAGCATTACATTCAATGCGGCGATATCACCTGATTGGTGTCACCTGAGCCCATCCCGAATTCCCAGAAATTCTGAGGAATCCCCAGAAACGGCTTCGTCCGCTCCCCGCCCTGTGAAAGCCTCTGCACGCATTGCGACGTGGAGGAACGGCGATGGAACGCGAGGAAACGAGCACTCTGATGACCACGGACGATCTCGTCCGGCACCTGCGCATGAGCAGGGTTACGATCTGGCGCAAACGGGCGGCGGGGGACTTCCCCAAGCCCTGCGCACTCGGCGGCGGGCAGCTGCGCTGGAAACGGCGCGACATCGACGAATGGATCAACGGGCTCCCGGTCAGTGATCCGGTTTGTCCGATCCCGCCCCCGCCGCCAGCACAGCGTCCGCGCGATTTCGGGAGGCTCCTGTGATGACGGAGCCAGTTGCCCGGTTGCCGCTTTTCAGCGTCCCGACGCATTCGATCGTATTGATCGGGAATGTCGGTTCGCTCACAGTCATCTGTGATCGTCAGATAGCCTGCCCGGCTGACTGCCGTGGTGGAATCTTGCGGATCGGTGATGTCTCCGTCGCGCTCAGCTGCACCCATGCGCAAAACCTGGCGGAAAGGATCCGTGAGGCAATCGACGCGGCCATTCTGGGGACGCTCCCCCTGCCCGTAAAGCCGACCATCCAATGAGCGGGCCTCGCAGCACAGAGGCCCGGCCTCGCGGCAGTCTGTTGCGGCGTAACAGCCGCCTTGGCCCCCGCGGGAAATCCAGACGCTCCCAAGACCCCCAAAATCAAACTTCCCTTGGCTCGACTGAGCAAAGTGAATTGCACGCACCACGCTACTGGCTAGCTGCCCTGAGGGTAGCCGAAAGTCCCGGAATTCTGCGGTTCTACGGCCTAGGTAGAACTCTAGGTTGCCCGCAAAAGCTCTGCGGTTTGCGGCGACGGCGTAGAGCTTTCGCCTACTCCCCTCGTAGAAGCGGGGATTTCCGCCATCTCTCGCCTATTTCGATGATCTGGGAGCGCGTGCGGTGGCACAGGTAAATGTCGCCTACGAGGATCGGCTGCTCGCCCACCTCGACGCGGTCGCGGAAGGCCGCGGCCTGTCTCGTCCCGACTTGCTGCGCGCCATTGCGGAGGAGGCGGTGCGAGCCGGTGAACAAGGCAGAGCGATGTTCGAGCCGCCGAAACTGCCGATCGACCCCGGCACGGCCGTAACCCTCGCCTTGAAAGTCGAGCAGATCAGTATCGACCTCGATCGCATCCTGCGCGCGGCGGAGCGACGTGAGAAGAGGATGGTGGAAGCCTTCAACGCGACCGACGAAGCGAACCGGGAGGCGATGAACAGGCTCGGCGAAATGCTGGCAGCTAGGTTCGCGGAGGGAGCGACGCCCTTTTCAGAGTTGTTGGATGGGCATCTGGAAGAGGTCGAAGAACTGCACAAACAGGTCATGTCGGCGGCGCTCGCGCCGGACTGGATCGCCGGGTTCAATGCACGGCTGGACGTCATCGAAGCTGCTGCGAAGACACCGCGCACCGTGAACAGATATGAGATTGCACCAGACTGGCGCATGCCTGCCTGGCAACTCTGCATCGGCGCCGTCACTGGCCTGTTCGCGGCAGCCGTTGTCATCACAACGCTCGCGCGTCTCACCCCGGATGCCTGGATCGCTAATCCGATGGCGCGCGCGATGTACGGCAGCGCTGATCAGGCCATGTGCGAACTCTGGAAAGCCAAGCATGGTGCCAAAGCCTGTCCGGTGCTCGTGCCCATGGTGGACAAGCCGAAGCCATGATGTCGCTCGGCCCCGTCGCATCAGCCGGTGCGGCCGAATATTATGCCTCGGACAACTACTATTCGCTGGAGAATGGCACCGATCAGAGCCTTTGGCAGGGCAGCGGCGCGCAGGCCCTGGGCCTTGAGGGCAAGGTTGAAACCGCCACCTTCGAGCGCATTCTGGAAGGCAAATTGCCCGACGGCAGCGAAATCAATGCCAGTCGCGGCGAGCACCGCGCCGGCCTCGATCTGACCTTTAGCGCACCAAAATCAGTCAGCCTGGTCGCACTCGTCGGCAAGGATCACCGGGTGGTGGAAGCGTTCCGGGCATCTGTAGCCCAGACGCTCATGTGGGCGGAAAAGAACCTCGCGCAGGCCCGCGTCTGGCGGGACGGTCGGCAGGTGACCGAAAACACGGGCAACCTTGTCGTCGCGACCTTTACCCATGACGTCAGCCGCCAACTGGACCCGCAACTGCACGTCCACGCAGTGGTGGCTGGTGCAACGCTGGCCAGCGACGGCAAGTGGCATGCGCTCAAGAATGACGCGATCTATCAGCATCAGCGCACCCTCGGTGCCGTGCACAACGCCTATCTTCGCGAGGGCTTGGAGAAACTCGGCTACGAACTCGTGCCGGGCAACAATCCCGTGCTGGGAGAGTTCGAGATCGCAGGCATCTCGCGGGCCCAGATCGAGGCCTTCTCCGAGCGGCGCGCGCAGATCCTCGCCGCGCTGGATAAGGATGGCCGTTCCTCTCCGAAAGAACGGGAGATCGCCGCCCTGGCGACGCGGCGGGACAAGGAACCCGCGATGGATCGTGAAGAGCGCGGAAAGGTGTGGGCGGAGAAGGCGGCGCAGGTGGGGCTCAATCTGCAGCCGATCATTGTGGCGGCGATGGAGCGGTCGGTGCGCGGAGAAACGTTGTGGTCGCGGATGGTTGAGGGGGTTCGCGGCATCCATGCAAAAGGGCTGGAGGTGGCCGCGGCAATGGGACTGACCCCGCGCTCCGGGGATGCGCTGGTGCCGGAGCGCAAGGGGGCGCTGGCTCCGCAGACCTTCGCGGCGGCCCACGCCGTGGCCTCTGCGATACGCGATCTCGGCGAGAACGAAGCCGGGTTCAACCGCCTTGATCTGGTGCGTGCCGCTCTCGAACGTCGCGGTCCGATCAATGCCGATGTCGTGGAAGCCCGCATCGCGCACTTGCAGGATAAAGGCTTGCTGCTCGGCAATGAGCGGATGGTGACGCCCGCCAGCATGCTGGCGTTGGAGCAACGCGCCGCGCATGAGATCGCGGCTGGGCGTGGAGCGGTTGGAGCATTCGCCGACCGACCAACAGCAGCGTTGCGTGCGCAGCAAGCGGCGGCTGACCTCGGCATGCGCCCGCTCAACACCGGCCAGCTGCGCGCCGCTGTTGATGTTCTTGCGACCAATGACCGGGTCCATCTGGTGCAAGGCGGGGCTGGCACAGGCAAATCGGCGGCGCTGGTGCCGGTCGCGGCGCTCCTGCGCGAAGAGGGCAAACAGGTGCATGCGCTGGCCATCGCCACTCGCACCGCACGCGATTTCGGCGAAAAGCTTGGCGTCGCAGGCAAATCGGTCGCCGCCTTTCTCGCGCGGCACCGCCCGGTGCTGGATGGCACCGCCAGTCCAGAGCAGGCCGCGAACACGGCAAGGGAGCTGCGCGGCGCGTGGATCATGGTCGACGAAACCTCTCTGGTCGGCACCGAGCAATTCGAAAAGCTGGTCCGCCTCGCCAATCTGGCCGGAGCCGAGCGGTTGGTGATGATCGGCGACACGAAGCAATTGCAAGCCATTGCGGCGGGCAAGCCCTTCGAACAGGCGCAGGAGCGCGGCACTCCCACCTCGCCGGTTACCGAAAACCTTCGCGCTGCCTCGCCTCAGATGAAAGCAGTTGCTGCGGCGCTCGAACGTGAAGATCTGCCAGGCGCCTTCGCCGCCCTCAAGGATCGCACGCTCGAACTGCCGCGCCTTGAAGGTATTGAAACTGCGGCGGCGATTTGGGTCAGCCGGTCACCGGAGGAGCGCGAGCAGACGCTGCTTCTCACTTTGAGCCGCGCCATGCGCAGCGCGCTCAACACCGCGGTGCAGGAACAGCGCGCCGACAAGGGCGAGCTCGGCAAGCAGGCGCATGTGCAGACTGTCCTCGATAGGGTGACAATCACCAGGGAAGGCGCCCGACAGATGCGAGCCTACCGTGAGGGGCATATCGTCACCTTCAACAGCAACCTGCGCGCTCAGAACATCGCGCGAGGCGAGCGCGGCCGCGTGCTGGGCCATGATGGCGAGCGGGTCAGGCTCGAGATGCAGGACGGCCGGATGCAGACTTTCACCCCGGGTCGCCTCCCCCATAACCTGCAGCACGATGCCGTGTCGGTCTTCGCCGAGAAGCGCCTTGCCCTGCACGCGGGCGATCCGATCCGCTGGACTACCAATGATCATGCGCGCGGCCTCGCCAATAGTGATCTGGCCAAGGTCGAAAGCGTCGGCAAACACGGCATTACCGTCTCCACCAAGGATGGTGAGACAATCGACCTCAAGCATGGCGACCCGATGCTGGAGCGGCTCGACCTTGCCTATGCGGTCAACGCCCACATTGCCCAGGGCATGACCGCAAAGGACGGCATCATGGTGCTGAGCGAGAGCGAGCGGCGGCTGAACAGCACGCGCTCATTCCTCGTTGCAGCGACCCGGTTCACGGGCGACGCTATCCTCATCGTCGATGATGCGAACAAGATCGAGCGCGATGTGGCGCGTAACCCCGGTGACAAGACCAGCGCTATCGAAGTTGCGCGCGGGCAAGCGATTGAGAACGAACCGGATAAGCGCGGCCCCATCATGACGGACGAGCTACGGCGACTTGGTGCGGCGCTCGGGCCCGAGTTTGTCTTGGCGGTCCTCACGAACAAGGAGCGCGAACTCACGCTGGAAAAAGGTCTGGACCGCAGCGAACCCGGGCACGGATCGGGTGGGCGCGAGCTGGATCGCGAGCGCGACATGGAGCGAGGGCGGTGAGCATGTCGATCCCACGACGCCACTGCCTCAAGCATCGCGAGCGCGGACCAATCCCGTCCTTCTTGCTTCCAGACATTGGCTTAGCTATATACTTAGCCAAGGAGTAACCTCATGGCCCAGTTCTCGGTTCACGACGCCAAGACCAACCTCTCTCGCCTCATCGCAGAAGCCTTGGCAGGCGGTGAGGTCGTGATCGCGCGCGGCAATGTGCCGGCCGTGCGTCTGGTGCCGGTGCACCCGCGCGGTCAACGCCGCTTCGGCGCGCTCAAGGGCAAGATCACGGTCGACACCCGGTTCGATGAGCCACTGCCCGATGATGAGCTCGAAGGGTGGGGTCTCGCTTGAGGCTTCTGCTCGATACCCACGCGCTGATCTGGTGGTTGGCGGGTGACGATGCTCTCAGCCCCCGCGCCCGCGATGCCATTGCCGATGAGGCCAACGAGATAATCGTCAGCGCCGCCTCGGCGATGGAGATCACCACCAAATTCCGGATCGGTAAGCTGCCCGGCGCAGCTTTGCTGGCACAGGACTTCGAGGCGATCATCGCCGAACAGGGCTTCGGCGAACTGCCGATCAGCGTCCACCATGCGAGGCTCGCGGGTGAAATGAACATCGCCCACAAGGATCCGTTCGATCGTCTGCTGATCGCACAGGCGCAGGCCGAAGACATGGTTCTGGTTTCAAACGAGGCGCTGTTTGACGGGTTCGCGATCAAGCGGCTGTGGTGACCTCCACATCAGGATCTGGGCCAGATCGGCTTGGCTAGGGGCGGGGCGGTGAGCGCCACGCTCAGGCCGTCAGCAGCTTGGTTCACGTCAGCTGCGGCACTATATTGGGCGAGAAGTAGCGGAGCATTGCGATGTCGATCCAAGCCTACGCAGAGAATGGCACCTTTGCCCCGCGCAAGATTGCCGCAACGCTGCGCACCACCAGCGATGAACTCGCCCGCACGCTCGGCCTCGGCAAGGACGCCATCCAGCGCAAGGACCGGATCACCTCGAACCGCACCCAGCGCCGCATCCGCCACATGATCGAGGTGCTTGGAAAGGTCGAGCCCCGCCTCGGCTCGCCCCTGCTGGCCTATGCCTGGTACCGCTCAGAACCGCTGCCGGGCTTCTCCGGCCAAACCGCGATGCATCTGGTCCAGAGCAACCGGGCGGACGAGGTATTGACCTATATCGACGCCGTCGACGCGGGCATTCACGCCTAGCATCCAGCCATCGGGTTTGATGATCGTCTGTGAACACCAAGGCAGTTTGATATAGGCAAAACCCTGTTCCACGATCATCAAATGCGGTCAGCAGGTTGAAGTTCTGCGGAAGATCCTCGCGGGCCTGTCATCACCGAAATCTCTCGGTACCTCTAGTCCTGCGGCAGGCCCAGACGGTCCCTGAGCTGATGTCCCAGCGTTTCGCCGCCTGGCAGGAATGTGTATCTGTCGATCGCTTCGAGCGTCGCCGTCCTGTCGAGGCATGCGAGTTCGAATAGTCTCGTAAGCGGATCCGGGCGCTCGCCCGATGATTCAATGATCTTCCACACCAGCTGGTCGAGAGTGCCCCCTGTTTCATGCGCGACCAGCGCGTCCAAGAGGCGTTCGCGGCGAGCGATTTCATTCTCTTCCGGATCGGTCTCGCCGCGATGCGGCGAGCCTGCGTAATAAATTAGCTTCGACCGCGCCTCATCTAACGGGCTGCACGCGACCTCCAGGGCGAGATCCTCGAGCGATGGCAGAGCGGCTGGGCTGAAACGATAGAGCATGATTTCAAGGACGTTCGCCGCAATGGATGCGTCCTCCGGCCCACGCGTAATCAGCACCTGCAGCATCTCAAGAAGCGGCGCTGGCGCTATAGATTCGAAGATATGACCCGGCATGGTCGAAAGCAGCCATTTGCGTCTGCCTTCCGGCGGCTCGCGCGCAAGCAGATCCTGAACGCGGGGCAGTCCGTCTTCGCCGAGCACGGAAACAGCATCCCAGAAAACTAAATTCGGCACTGCGGACCACAGCAGCGCGAGCTCCTCGGTCGCTTGTATATCTTCGCCGGCACGCAGCTGAATTACGCGTAGCGTCGCGCGGAGCGGCGGTGCATCGATCTTAGTTAGAAGGCTGCTCGCCGCCGCGCCCAGAGCTTTGGTAAGTTCTGCGGCGTGCCCTAGGTCCTCATGGTTTTCCAGGACAATGCGCCATAAGCGCTCGACCACGAAATTCTCGACATCAGGAGTAGTGAGCTCGACCTCAGCGAGGAATTTTGCTGCTGCTATCGGTGCTGCGGCGATCGGCACCTCAATGGCACTCGGTACCCGCAAGCGATGCGCCCAGCTTTCGCGAAGGGCTGCTTCAGGCGCGGCCTGGGCGGCTCGGAACAGCAGGAACTCGCCTACAGCTTTGTGCAATGGGTCCTCGTTGCCAGCAAGCTCAATGAGCTGCGGAAGCAGGCCGACAGGGTCTTCGTCCGTCGCGCGTTCGGCGGCCATCGCCCAGCGCGAGATCCATCGGCCGACCTGATTACCCTGCCAGTATTTGCCACGCCAGTCGTCTGCGTCCTCGCCATCGAGCAGTGGCCGTAACAGGTCGAAGCGCATACGTCCCGGCAAGGCGATTTCGATCAGCATCTCGCCAAGATTGCTCGCCACCAGCATGAGATTGTTGTCTTGCCAAAGGCCAATCGCCTGTTTGATCCGCTTTTCTACAGCAGCCGGATCGCGCAGTTCAAGCAGGGCACGCGCAACAGCATCAAGGCGAGCGGACAGACCCGGACGCGCATCGCTGAGAAGTTTCTCGAGTGCTGCATCTGCTCTACCTTGTTCCTCGCGGCGCGCGACAAGGAGTGCAATGGCGCCTACGAACAGCGGATCGTCGCGGCCTGCGTCGAGCGCCTTTATCGCGTCATCGATATCCATCCGGCGGGCCAGCAGGAATTCGGCGATATCGTCGACGTCGAGCCGCAGCCCGCTTTCGCGCTGGATTAGACGATCCCGCTCGACCAGTACGTCAAGGGTGGGGACGACATCCGACGGTGGATCCGACGTGATCCAGCCGTCGTTTGCGACAAGCAACTGGTCGCCAAGCCAATCCAGCGCCCGGTTCGCAGATACGCTTCCGATCCCGGCCGCTTTGGTTTCCGTCAACAGGTTCTGGTGCTCGAGCGCCAGAATATCGTATCGTGTCACGATCTCGCCGCCAGACCCGTATAACTTTGCGAACAGAGCGATCAGTGCCGGCGAATGCAGCCGGGCGCCCCGATGCTGGTCGGACGCGACACCATAGGCCCTATAGACCCGCTCCGCTTCGTCACGATCAAGCGCTGCCAGCTCGAAGCTCGCGAAATTGCTGCCACCTTCCCCGGAAAACGCTAAGTTCTTGAGACGTGACACTTGCGAACTGAGGTGCGCCCAAGCCTCTCGACGTGCTGTCAGGATGAGCCGGACGGAGGCGCTATTTGTGAGGTCCAGCGCCGCCTCGAGCCAGCCCGGCAGCGTCTCACGGACATCCGATACCACCCGGTCGAGCCCATCCACAGCAAGTAGACGGTTGTCGGCATCTAGCCAGGACCACAGCGCCTGGTCCAAGCGCTCTGGTGCGATTCCTTCCAGTCTTTGGGCCGTGAGCATGCGCTCCAGTGTGTCCACCGGGGTGCGGTCACTTGGCGCAATTCTTTCGGCTGGAATCATTACCATTGCCCGCCCGGCGGGAGTCGTCTTTAGCAGCTGAGCGATCCAGCTTGTCTTGCCCTGTCCTGATCCTCCGATCACAGTGAATAGTCGGGCGGGCGCTTCGAGAAAATCCGCGAATGCCGCAGCGAGCCCGGCGCGTGCGACATAGGGCTTCACATCGAGACGCCCGTCACTGCGCATCCTTGCCAGTTGGTTCTTGCAGAGACGTTCCACCAGACGATCGATTTCTGCATTTGAGGCTTGCAGGGGGCCATCTTCGGGAGATCGGAAGAACTGGCGCCTTATTCCCGGATGACGATGCAGTTTTCGAGCAATCGCCTCGGGACCAACGTGTGCGAGACGAAGGCGCGCCGCGATCTCCAGTGCTTCAAGTTCCTCGGCGTGGTCGGCCGCTTTATCGGGCAGAACGCGAAGCGTAACGTGGTTGGACCGCGCACCGACGAACAGGCCCGGAAGGAGCGCACGAAGCTTGGCCTCGCTATCGGGGGCGTCGATGAGCTGTCGGGCCTCCTCGGTGAGTCCCGAGGCAGTCCAAAACTGATATTGCGTGCCCGGCTGCGGCATAAGGCTGCGATCACGTACCGCGTAAAGCGCGAAGCGGAGAATTTCCGTAGCGATGGCGTTCTGTCCCATCGGCCGGGCGAGCCGTTTGCACTGAGCAATGCCGGTCACTGCGCCGCGTCGCAGCAAGATGTCGCGCGCCTTGTCGGCTCCGGCGCGGAGCAATGACACGCTGTCGAAGAAACTCTCGCTGCCGGCCTCCTCGCTGAGAAGGTAATAGCAAAGTATCTCGAAATGACGCGGATCAAGCTCGGTCAGCGGCAGCAACGGCGCCTGTGCGGTGACATGCGTCAGTCCAGCGCGAGAACCAAGTTCCGCGCGCAGTGTCTCCTCGTCCGGTGTATATTCTCTGTCGCTCATGTCGACCCAGTCGGGCTCGATGTCCCGATCAAGGCTTCAGGCGGTGGCTTCTTGAAATAACGGCGCACCGCATCGTCATGATAATCGGCGAGCCAGTCGTATTTCTCGCGCACATGGGGATCCTCGATGGCCGCACGCGCGGTGAGGATCTGCTGGCGGTGCAAGAGGGTCAGCGCTTCAAGGTCGCGAACAGGTGCCGCGGAGCGAACCCTTTCACGTGTGATAGTATCGGCGTACCTGTAGAGTGCGCGCTCATCCCCGGTGAGGGCGCCATCGATCTCGCCCAGAAACAACGGCAGATAATCGACCATTAGTATCGCAGGTTCAGCCAAAAACGATCGATCGGGTAAACGGCCTCCGCCATCTCCTGATGCATTGCCAATATTCGTCTGGACAGTTGGCAAATTGGCGTTTTCCTCCGCAATACGGGATGGCGTATCATGGCTTTGAAGAAATTGAGCCGCCAGTTGAAAGGCTCCGTAAACGCGATTGTGCTCAAGACGTCCGCCACGGTCCGACTGTCTTTATAATTTTACGACCGAGAAACTCCTTGTCGAGGTTTTTCTCCTGAGACTTCATTGCACTCTGAAGTTCATCCCTGTTCGCCCGAAAATGGGCAAGACGCCGAGGTACGCGGCTTGCGGCGTCATCTGGGGGCAGCATCCAGACGTGCCCCCGCCGGTCGATACACGAGAGGAGCAAGGTCCATGCAGCGAAGGCATCATCGTCCTCCCCAACTGCCCAGTAGGTGTCCCACCAGTGCCGCGCGAACACTCCTCTCCTCACCCAAGCGTCCGCTGCGCGTATACGAGAGACACGGAGACTTTCAGCGGGTCCAACGGGCCACTCTGGCACAACGCCATCCCAACAAGGATCAAACGCCTGGATCATGCGGCCGCGTTGAAAACGCCAGGTCACCCCTGAGGATGCGTCCGCCTCGACCATCGCTTTAAGCCAGCTACTGCCTCCGTTCATGGATGCAGCAAGGACGACATCAAACAGCGAATGGTCCGTCGTCGCGTCTGA
The DNA here is from genome assembly GCA_027487015.1 of Erythrobacteraceae bacterium. Classification (GTDB taxonomy): domain Bacteria; phylum Pseudomonadota; class Alphaproteobacteria; order Sphingomonadales; family Sphingomonadaceae; genus Erythrobacter. The sequence continues at coordinate 13,888 of JAIYEK010000294.1, forward strand.
AAGCACCCGCTGACGGATGGTCTCCGGGCAGTCCTGCATACGAAACGCGATGTGGATCAGCTTGTCCACGCCTCCTTCGCTGACGAACCTAGTCGAGAGGGTTTGTCGGAGCGCGAGCCAAAGCATTTCGCCGCGCAGAGGATCGCCTTCGAGCAGCGCCTCGCAAAGCGCGACAAATAATCCCTCGCTCCGCAGGACGCGGCGTCGGAAGTCCGCACTGGGCTCCTCCATTCCTTCTAGCCAAGCGTCGATTACGGCTGGTGCGTGCTCAATGAACGGGAGGAGATCTAGTTTACGGAAATCCCGCATGTGGAGCGAGGCGCCTTCCATCCGCACTTGCTCTATACGCTGCTTTGCAGTCTCCACCGCTTTTTCGCGGATCTCACGACGAAGATCGGCGTCCATCGCGGCCTTCAAACCCCCTAGCAAACCATCTTCATGACCGTAGCAAATGGTCATGGTCACGGCGGCGGGATCCTCAGCGCGCCGCTGGTCAACTATAGTGATTGCCGAACCTGGGTCCAAAGGTTCCGGAGCCGGTGCCTCCACAACATGGCGTAGGATGGACGTCGCGATATCGACATCTTCAGGCGATCCACCGCGCATGGCCACTGCCCTCGGCAGCAGCCATGGCGCAAGCGACGGGGCCACCTGATCGAACGGAATTCCAACGGTAGCCGCCGTCAAGGCCAACGAGCCGAAATGATCGATCCAGAGCGACGTCCCCCCGGTCCAGTGCCATCCATCAGCCGCCAAAGTGCGCCCGAGGCGCCTAGCGTCGGACTCGTAGAGCAGGCGCATCGCAATTCCGCGCCTTTGCTCATCCGGGTCGTTGACCCGCTCCGAGATCCAATCCCAGCTGGTGTCGCCGATTGGGGCTTGGGCCATCGCGAATAACATCAGGAGCTGAGACACGGTATCTGAAGCGGCGTCGCAGTAGCGCAGAACCAGAGCGTCAACATCCGCCTCGCTTAGCGGAAGAAGCAGGTCGCCGTAGTCACTGTAGACGCTACTGAGGCCAGCCTGGAGGATGTGATCTACGCGTTCGACTGCCGGAAGATCAAGCAGTTCGATCAAAACCATACGGCTATGGACGTCGCTCTCAGAGTGTACGCCTGGCCCGACCGGGGCCACACGGACCTCGCGGGCTGCGGCCCGAACCTCGTCGTCCACGAGCAGCAATTGCTCTGTCGATCTGACGGCAGCCGTTGATCGAGCCGCGTCATCACGGTCCGGTAGCCCTGTCAGCTTTCGGCGATGGAGTGCTGCGAGCGCATCGGGCACCAATCGGGCTGCAGCCGCGGTAATTTCCCCGAAGTTGTGATCCTCAATCGAATGATACTCGCCACGGTCGAGCGTAGAGACGTCGATCGACTGCAATGCCTGCCGCATCTCATGCACAAACGAGGCGGGCGGTTCCAGGCGATAATCTGTCCAGAAGCCCTTCGCCCTGTCGATCCGCCGACGAAGGGGCAAGCGATGGTCGAGCAAGGTTTGGTCGACATGCCGTCGCTCGAGCGCGATCATGCTGTTGGCCGGGTCGTTTAAGTAATCGGCCTCGTAGGAGAGGCCCCGGTCGACGTCGGGATTCCGCTCCACAGCAAGCGCCTCCAGGTCTTCATCCCCGGAGAGCCAGAGCATGAGCGACCCCACGCGAGCGGGAAGCCAAGCCGCTACACCGGGTTCCGGCGTCAGTCGGAGCACTGCATCCGCTCTGGCCCTAAGCGCGGCCGCGGTTTCAGCGAAGTCAAAATGGTTGAGGAGGCATATCCACTTGAGGTGCTCCCAGTCGTCATTCCGCCGCAAGATCGCGACCCTCAGCGCCGCGAGCTCAAGCACATCGATGGCCTGCGCGAGGCTGCCCGGTTCTAGGAGCTGTGCGACCGCCTCACCGAATTCCAGCCTGCTACGCTCCACGAACGTCACCTCGTGGCCGAGGACCGTGCGCGGCCCATCGGCGTCGGCCCCGACGCGCGCGACCATCGCCTGCGATCGGGAGCGTTCCTGATCGGGATGGCGGCGGTCCGGTGGATCGACGTCCCTCGAGATCGTCGACAGCCACCGGACGCAGCGGCCGATCACGCGCGTCCTGCAATCGGAGTCTGCCGGAAGCGTACGCAACGCCTCGATGGCGAGCGCCTCCGGTGCTCCCGACGACGTCTCGACGATATCGAGGAGCGGGTCGCAAAGCGGCTGCGCCATTCTGACAACTTCCGACCGATGACGCTCAGGCAGGTTCTGCGAATGCAGCCAAGCCGAGACCAGGGGAGAGAGAAGGTCATCGCGCCCTGTCTCGCCCGCGAGCTGAATCGAGACCGCCGCCCGGAGGATCTCGGCCTTCTCGTCCAGGCCAGCGATGGGGTCCAGCCAGTTCTCAAGCGCGCGCTGCACGAGGTCCCGGTCCGCAAGGCCTCCGCGCTGCAGGTGTTCCAGAAGGCCTACACCCAGCGCCTGCGCGACGAGGGCGGACGACAGCTCATAGCCGTGCAAGCCCTGTCGGTTGGCGAAGTCGCTGTCGACGATGTCGCTCAGGCGGCAGAAAACATCGGCTTCGCCCAGGTCCGGCCTCCCCACCATCGAACCGATGGCGCCAAGGTCGAACTCTTTCATCCCATCCAGACGGTTGCGAGCCACCTCGGCCAGCCATGAGAGCCACTCCTGCTCACCGAAGGCGCTCGTGGCCGGGGCGAGCGTCGCCCTGCCATACTCCCATAGGAGACGGTGGATCGTGACCTCTCCGCCATCGACCAGCCGATCCCGCAGGCGCACCACCAAGCTGAAGAGGCGCGGCGTCCGCGCGATCTCCAACAGATCCTCGTGCAGGTCAGAGCGGGTCAGCCCCTCGAGTGCCAGCCTCTGATCGAGCTCCCCTCCGGGCTCATTGCCGAACGGACCCACTTCGACCACCTCCGGCCTCTCGACAAGCGACGCGAGCCGACCAAGACGTTCGGTGAAATGCAGGTTCCGCGTGACAGCAACGACGCGGAACCGTCCACTGAACTCATTCGCCTGGAACACCGCGAGCACGTCCTTCCAAGGCGCACCTACGAACTCGTTCATACCGTCGAACACGACGGTGATCGCCGGCCCCTCGTCCACCGGCCTCTTGAGCACGCGATCGAGCCGTCTCTGCCAATGCTGCGCGTCGCGAGAGTCTGTCATTTCGTGGAGGCGTTCCGCCAAAAAGCGTTTGATCGACGTCCGGGATACGCCCGTCAGGTCCGACGCGAAGCGTGAGGGGACGAGGATGACAATTGGCTGCTCGTCGAGGCGCTCGACAAGCCAGCTCAGGGTGGCCCAGGTCTTGCCGCTTCCCTGAAAGCCCATGACGACCGCAGGTGCGTCGATCCCCGACCTGCCGCCCCACCAGGCGTCGAGCCCTTCGTGAACTGCGGCTCGGCGAATGTGCGCATGGGCGGCGCCCGCCGCGTCCTGGCCCAGTTCCGACTGCGAGACTCGAGGCTGGCCCCAGATTGCCTTCAGCTTCGCATGACTTGCTTGACGTAGACGGTCGAAGCCAAGATTCCAGGCCTCGAGGTCGCGGGTGAGCGAGATTAGGGCCGCATGACCATCGCTTTCGAGAGCCCGCGCCAGATCACCGGTGTCGATTGAGACCATCTGATCCAGCACGGACGGAGCAGCGGTGCAAAGCGCCGCAAGTGCAGGGAACCCCTCGGTCTTCCAATCAATTACGACGATGGGTACCCCCGTCTCGTCACTCTTTCGAAGGAGCTTCTGCTCTAGCTGCTCCGGCGCGGGACGGGTGGCGACGAGGAACCAAGCTTCCAGCGCGGGGTCAAGTCCGAGCGCGTCGTCGATCTCTCCAAGTATCTCCCGGTCGCTGAGATTGGTATTGTCGGCGTAGCGCTTGGTCTCAATGCGGAACCGTCGGCCTCTCCGCCCTGACGGGCCTGCATCAGCGCCGTGTTGAAAGCCGGACTTCGCCACGGCGATGCCTACGTCGAGATGCTCGGAAACGAGCGCTGCAGCCACCTTCTCGAATTGACCTGGCGTAAGAGTCTGAAGCCTCTCCTTCAGGTCCGCAAGCATCTCATCAGTAGTGGGAGCTATCGCCATCTAAGTTATTGATTCCATCCAGATCGAACGTACATTTCAGTATATGCCAATAGTCGCTCGGATTTAAGGTGCCAATCGCAAGGCATTTTGGTGCGGTTGGGTGCCTGCACCGGGTTCGACGCCACCGATTATCGCAATTTGCGGTTCTGCTCGCTGCTGAACCTCAATCCCAACGCAGTGCACCTCTCGGTTTGATCGTTCGAGCCTTGCATCAAACAAAGGGCTGGCAAAAATATGCCTTTGATGTAATATTCTTGAAGGTTTTGCGGATCGGGTACGAGGTCTGAATGAAGGTTGTCGGTAAGGTGTTCGAGGCAAAGCTGGCGAATGGCGGGATGGACGACGCGCATGTCGGCCAACGCCTGCGGGAAATCCGCAAACTTGCCGGCCTTACACAGGAGCAGCTCGCCGAACGCCTGAATATCGGACAGGCGGCGCTGTCGCGGGTCGAGAAGCGGCGCGACATTCTTGTGTCGACTCTGCGGGACTATCTCGGTGCGCTCGGTGCCACCCTTCGGATCGACGCCCGGTTCGACGATGCCTCGGCACTGGTGGCTAATGTGCATGAAGCCGAATTCCGCTTCGATCCCGTCGATGAAAACCAGCTCGTCCTGCCGATAATCGGCGAGGACCGGCTGCCGGCTCGGCGCGATGTCGTGTTCAGCATCAAGCCGGACTATTGCGATAAGATCGTCAGCGGCGCCAAGACAGTCGAGCTGCGCCGGAGGTTTCCGATGTCGGTACCCGAAGGCACGACCGCGCTAATCTATGCGACAAGCCCGACTAGGGCGCTGCTCGGTATCGCTGAGATCGGAGAGGTGCATCGCTGCGCACCCGAAGAAATCTGGCAGACTTTCGCGGAGCGAGCGTGCATCACACGCAAGGATTTCGACAGCTATTTCGATGGCGTCGAGCGCGGTTATGCTATCGAACTTAAACGCGCCCGGCCTCTGCGGCGCGCACTGCAACTAAGCGAACTCCGCGACAGATTTAACTTCGAACCCCCGCAGTCTTTCCTTTACGCGACGCCACAGATGCGGGAAGCTCTAGATTATGAGTGTTCCGAAATACCTCATTGATACCAATGTCTTCATAGGCCTCGAGGATCATGCAGAGGTCGCCCCCAACTTCGCCGCGCTGCTGCAACTGACGGCGCGCTACGGCGTGGGCGTGTTCGTCCATGCTGCGGCAGTCGACGACATTCAGCGTGATCGCGATCTAGCGCGGCGCCGTGTCTCGCTCAGCAAAATTCGCAAGTTCCCTGTCATCGATAAGGTGATGGGCCTGGACCAGCCCGCGCTCGAGGCGCGGTTCGGGCCAATCCGAAAGCCCAATGACTTGGTCGATGCGACGCTGCTGCACGCCCTAGACATCGGCGTCGCCGACTTCCTCGTTACGGAAGATCAGGGCCTGCACGAACGCGCCCGGCGTACTTCGGCGACGCTTAGCGACCGGGTCCTCTACGTCGCGGATGCGGTGTCGTTCCTGCGCACAACCTACGAACCAATCGAGGTAGCACTTCCTCAAATACAGGAGGTCGACGCGCACCGCATTCCGGCGGAAGACCCGATCTTCGCGAGCTTGCGAGGCGACTATCCAGGCTTCGACGCTTGGTGGCGAGAAAAGTGCGTAAAGCCGATGCGCAAATGCTGGGTGGTCGTTGACGAGGGCGCGATTGCCGGGCTGGTCGTGCGCAAGGATGAGGCACCGGGTGATACTGACGCGAGCCTGCCGGGTACTAGGATCCTTAAAGTATGCACCTTCAAAGTGCGGCCCGAGAGCCGCGGGGTCAAACTCGGCGAGCTACTGCTCAAGCAAATCCTCTGGTATGCACAGACGAACCGGCACGATGTCGTCTACCTCACCACCTATGCAGGCCAAGCGACCCTCATAGATCTACTCGAATTCTATGGTTTCATGCACACTCATGACAACGCGAACGGTGAGCGCGTTTATGAGAAGACGCTCTCGAGGGACCCGCTCGCGATTGTCCAGGGCCAGTCCCTTTTCGAGCTTGCTCGCTGCAACTATCCGCGGTTCGCGACGGGAACGGGTGTCAACGCCTATGTCATTCCGATACAAGAAGCCTATCACGAAGTCCTGTTCCCGGAGCTGATGCAGCGTAGTCAGTTGAGCCTATTTGGCACGGCCGCGGATCTGGGCATCCACACGCCAGGCAACACGATCCGTAAAGTGTATCTGTGTCGCGCGAAGGCGCAGATCGTCCAGCCCGGTGCCCTCTTGTTTTTCTACAAGGGGAAGTCCGGGCACCCACCTTCGCAGGCGATCACTACCGTGGGTATCTTCGAAGAAATGGCGCTTGCCCGGTCGACCGAAGAGTTGCGTCGCATCGCGGGCGGACGGTCGGTCTACAGCGATACGCAGCTCACCATGATGTCAGCTACGCCCGCGCGCCCGGTCAAGGTCATCAACTTTCTGCTTGCCGGGCATTTTGACCCGGCCATGAAACTGCAGACCCTGAAGAAAGATGGAGTGTTCGCCGACCATCCCCCGCAATCGATCAAACAACTGGACTCAACGCAACAGGGCGCTTTGTTAAGTTATGCGCAGCTTGGGTTCGCGGTATGAGCCAGCGCGTTGGACTATTGGGCCTTTCGGGCGTGGGTAAGACAACGATGCTTAACCGGCTGTCCGAGAAACATGCGTTCACGCATTTAGAGGCGAGCCGTCTCATTAAGGCTGAGCAGGTGCGCCGGTCGATCACCGCACAATCATCGGAAGCATTGCGGACAGGGCCGGTCCTCGACAACCAGGCATTGTTGATCGCCGGATTCCAACATGAGGCGAGCTCTATTAAGGGTGCGATTGTTTTCGATGGCCATAGCGTGATCGATAGCGGCAACGGGTTGATCGAAATACCGGCAGCCGTTTTCGCAGCGCTTGAACTCAATGCAGTGTGCTTCTTGCAGGCAGCGCCCGCCGAAATCTTGGCGCGACGGCGGAGCGACAGCGCACGACAAAGACCGGCTCGGTCCGAGGAGGCACTAGCCGAACATCAGGCGAAGGCAATCGAGGTTGCAGGGGCAATAGCGGAGCAGCTTTGCCTGCCTTTCGCGCTCATAGGCGATGCGCAAGAAGCTAAGCTAGCCGCATTGATCCGCGGCCTGCCGTAACTTCGCTAGGCCAACTGATGGCAAATAGTGCGATCTGAAAGAGAAAGTTATTTGTGTTTTCGGTCAGAAAATGCATCGCGCATACTTTTCGATGAGGCGCAGGCGCCAGAGTGACCTGACGCTTCAGTTCACGGTTTCCCGCTGCAGAACACTCCTAAGCCTGGTCACTGAGCCAATTGTACTCTCTTGTACTTTTTGGCAGCTAGCGCTTAAGGTGCGATGACCGTGATGAGGGTCCCAACTACGATTGATCGGCAGCGAAGCCGACCGCATGCCCCCAATACCTCATTCCTGCGGTGAAGGCACAGTCATTGACCCAATCGTCTCGATCTCTGCGATCCGCTGAAACTCAGACAGATATTCATGCCGATGGTTCGACAGCCAGCGAACCACCCGGGCGTTGCCGAGCAGCTTCGCGACATAGCCACGCGCGAAGGTCAGGTGGAGATTGTCGATGCCGTAGCTGTCTTCCACCGACTTCACTTGCGTCTGGAGAGTTGCAAGCTCCCGCTCCATCCGGGAAATCTGCTGGCTGGTAGGACCCGCTAGATCGTTCTTGCGCGCCTTCTTCGCTGGCGCTGCCAACTGATCTTCAGGCGTGGCCGCGAGGAGCGCGCGTGCGAAGATCAGCGAGTAATTGTTCTGTCCGATCATCAGGTCCGCCGCCTCGATCTGGCGCATCGGTGACATACGGCGCAGCATGTCGAACACCCTCATCGAGCAATTGGTGTCCTTGAGCATGTCCGCAGTCTCTTCGCAGATGCCGTCGAGCAGGCGGAACCGCGCCCGGATCGAACCCACTTCCAGGCCGAGCGCGTCAGCGATCACGGCCTCGGTGACACCGCGCTCGATGGCGCGCACGATCATCCGGTGCTCCTGGATAGGCGGCAGGCGATTGACGCGCTTGTTGTAGGTGTAGGTCTCGTCATCGTTGGCGACGAGGCACTCGACCGTTTCGACGCCGAGCTGCTTCAGGACTTCGATGCGCAAATGACCATCGAGCAGGAAGTATTGCACTGGATTCTTCGGGTTGGGGACGACGGCAGGGGCTTCGACCAAGCCGATCGCTTTGATCGAGCTCACGATCTGGGCATATTTCCGGCTTTCCCGAACGCCTTCGCGCAATGTTTTCAGGGGCACGATCTGGTCGATGCGCACCGTTACAGACTGGCGCTCGAAGCCTAGTCGGACACGATTGTCGGCGCCGGGATCAGCGGGCGGGCGCTCTGCTGATGGCCAGTCAGTCATCGACTTCGCCCGCGATCCGCATGGCGAGCGCCCGGGGCATCGTCTCGAGCCCTTCCGCCCTGAGCAGGGTCAGAAATCCATCGTCGGTCAGCAAATCCTTGATCGCCTCGACGATGAAGAGAAGGCGGGTCTGGGTGAAATCCGACTTCTTCACGAGCAGACGCTGCTTTTCCGCCTCGCGCTGATAGACCTGCATCAGGTCGCTGGCAGTCAGCTTGCGGGTGGACCCCTTCCGCCCAAACTTCCCCGCTGAAATAGACTTGCTGCGCCCACGCATGCGGAGGTCGAGGAGCCGGCGAACCGAAGCGAGCTTCTTCCCTCTCAGCTTGCCAGTCTCATAGGCTTCCAGCAGCAGGTTTTGCGCCTCTTCGCTTTCGGCGCGCGAGATTTCCATCGCAAGGCTGATCGGGATCAGCCCCGTCTCGACCGCTGACAGCAGCCGTTCCTCGCCGCGCTCGAGCAGGGTCACGATCATGCTGACCCACCCACTGGTGATGCCGATTTTGCGGGAGATCTCGGCTTCGGTGTAACCGCGTTTCCGCAGCGCACCGATCTCGTTCATGACATCGATCGGGCGCTGCACCCGGCGGGCGATGTTCTCCACCAGGCTCATGACGAGGCATTCGCTTTCGCTGGCTTCGATCACGACCGCCGGAATCTCGGTCTGACCCAGCATCTGAAATGCTTCGAGCCGCCCCTCACCGCACACCAGATCGTACCGGGTGCCGCCAGGACCATCGTGCTTGCTGACCGTGATCGGACGCTTGAGGCCGATGGTCTCGATATTGTTGACTATCTCGCGGTGCTGACGCTTGTTGCGCGCCCTGGGGTTGAGCACGGTGATCCTCGAAATCGGGATCATCTCGATGGTCTGGGGGCGGGTGACGGTCATCAGGCAGCCTCCGCAACTCTGACGGGCGCGGCGATCTCGTAGAAGAAATCAAGGGCGTCGAACCGGTAGGCATCGAGCAGTAGATCGTTGTCCTCGGCGAGCCGCACACGTTCGGCCGCCACGTCCAGCCTAGGGAAGAGATAGTAGTCGAAGGGCTGCCGGTTGCTGGCGTCCATGCGGACCACCAGGGTGATGTCGGGCATCTTGGAGGTGTCGAAGCGGATCTTCCAGCGCAGCAGACCCGTCGGCGTGGGCGTGCAACGGACGATGACGACGGACAGGCTGAACTCATCGTTCACGATGACCCGGTCAGTCTCCAGATCCTGCCATGCTTCGCTCCCTTGGGCCTTCAGGCCTTCAAGCACCTCGCGAAGAATGTCCGGGTGCAGGCGACGCAGCGCACGATTGACGGCAAGGTAGCGATAGTCGCGATCCGGGGAATACCCGACCAGGCTATAGGCTCGCAGCAAGCTTCCAAACCGCGACGAATAGGCGCTGCTGGAGGGCAGGCCTTCACATTCGTCGATGATGATCCCCGAGAGCAGGCCCTTGCTTTCGTAGACCGTGCGCAATGCATCGATCATTTCGGCATCGGACAGCCTGAAGGACCGTGCGCCGATGAGCGCCTGCGCCGCATCGAACAGGTCCCGCTCGACGATGGCTTCGAACGCGCCGGGGCTGCGGATCCACATTTCGGGGTCGTTGCGGACCCGCTTCTTCTTCAGCTTGAACGACTGCCGGTTCCACACGTTGTCGCCGACGTACTTGCCGTTGATGAGGAGCTGATGGACCGTGCCGCGCGTCCACGGCCGCCCCAAATCGGTGACAATACCCCTGCCGTTGAGGTCATCGGCGATTTCGCGCTCGCTCAGCCCATCATGGACGAAAGCGGCGTAGACGCTGCGAACGACGGCGATTTCCTCATCCGGGCCGGGCGTCAAAATCACGCGGTCGGTCTGAATACTCTTGTGTTCGCCCCGCGAGAGCACGCCCTTGGTCGTGCCCGTTTCATCGATCAAGGTCCGGCGAAGCCCGAACCCGGCAGGTCCGCCTTGACGGTATCCCTTCTCGATCAACCGTCCCTGCCCGGCGAAAACCTTGGTCGACAGCTCCCGGCTGTACTCCCCGGCCATCGCGCGCTTGACGCCTTTCACAATGGTCGAGACCGGGCTCCCGTCATTCTCGAACTGCTCCGCGCAATATTGCACGGCGATCCCGGCACGCTTGCAGATGTACTCGTAGTAGGCGCTTTCGTCGGCGTCCTGGAACCGGCCCCAGCGACTGATGTCATAGACCAGAACCATGGTGTAATCGGCGGCGCCACTCTGAACGTCGTCGATCAGCTGCTTGAGTGCGTCGCGCCCTTCGATCTTCAGCCCGCTTTTGCCGGCGTCTGCATAGGTCCGCACGATCTCGATCCCGCGCGCCGCAGCATAATGCCGGATCGCATCGGCCTGGTTCTCGGTCGAGTATTTCTGATGGTCAGTCGACATGCGAACATATTCGGCCGCGCGCACGAGCCGCGGCGCCTGTTCCCTGCCGTCACTGTCGTCGTAGCCCCAATCCTTCAATTTCCGCCCTTTCAATAACGATGCTGCCGTGGCCAGGGCGACCAACCGCTGCAGCGCGAACCACGGACACTCCGCCATCCCCGCACTTTCACCAGTGTAGGCCGGAGAGGAGCGGAAGATGTTGCCGAAAAAGGGCAGGAAGTTGCCGAAGTGGGAAGGGGTACTGGCAGGACGACAGATCTATGCCGAGACCATCGCTCAGCTATTGGAGCGAGAGCACGGCGGAACGCACCGTGCGGTCAAACAAGTGATGAAGCTGACGGGTGCCAGCGAGCGAACCGTCAAGCACTGGCTTTCCGGTCAGCACGGACCCGATACTGTGTTCTTTCTGCGCCTGGTCACTAGCTCACCAGTGATCAGGGCATTCGTGATCGGGCTCATCGAAAGCTCGCAGGGGGCGGCCGATGATCGGCACGGAGTGGATCAAAAAGCTGCTCGCCGATCATTAAAGGCGTCCGATATGCAGCCGCTGCGGCAGGATCGTCGCCAGAATGACCGTATAAATGACCCTAAAACTGACCCTATAAATGACCCAATAACCGATGCGCTGAGCGAGCGGCAGCGCTGGTTTCTTGGCCGAGTCGCGGCAGGCCATCGGTGCCGTGCAGCGGACATTTGTGGCCACTGGAAGGTCAGTGCAAAAACCGCGCGACGGGATATCGCCGCGCTGAGCGCAATGGGCTTGATCAGCTTCACAGGTGCGCGCCGCAACGGACGCTACAGGTCTGCTTCTGGGGGAGGATAGTCCGGGCCGATTTTCAACCGGTCGTAGGCGCCAAGACCCATAGAAAGTGGAGAGGGAGGGTGGTGTCGAACTCAGCGAAGGAGATCGACATGCCCCTCTATCCCATCGATATCGAAAAGCGCCTGAAGGCCCTGCAGCGCCAAGCGCGGTACGAAGCGGAAGGCGCGCCCTACGTCATCTATGCCCTTCTCGATCCTGGTGAGCCCGGTCTGCCGTTTACCGAGGGTCCGTTCAACGGCATACCGTTCTATGTTGGGCAGAGCTGCGAAATCGAGCGTCGACTACGCCGGCATTTCCGAAAGTCGCAGAAACTCAACCCGGACTGCCAAATGGTCCATCGGCACATAGCTCGGTTGTTCGCGCTCGGCCGATTGCCCCGGCTTGCCATTCTCGAGACGACCCAGACGCGCAGCCAAAGCCTGATGGCTGAATTGCGGTGGGGGCAGCACCTAATGCGCGCGGGGTTTCAGCTGACCAACACGAGCGCCGACATCGAACGGGTCATAAGCCACACTGAGTTGGAGGCATGGTTGGACTTTCGGCGCTCCTCGATGCTCGCCAGCGAGGCGGCGCAAGAAGGTGCGATGATCGTCCATAAATGTAACTGTGGTCATGTGGACCGGTGGATCGACCCGGCAGATTACGCGGCATGCTGGTCGAAGCGCCTTAGGGTCTGCAAAATTGCGATGCGGACCCAGCAATGCCCAGGGTGCGGCGAGGCATGCATTTGGTCGCTTGAAGATCGCGAACTTCTGTCGGCGTACTTTACCAATTGAAATCCATAGCGCATTATCCTTTGTGTCGAGGATGAGATCGAGGATGTAAAATTGTGATTGGCTTGCTCGACAATCCCTTCGCAGTCCTCGGTGTCACGCCTCGATCATCCAAGGCCGAGATACACGATGCAGTCGAAGACGCCCTTCTCGATGCTGAGGGCGTCGAAGAAGAGCGGCGGTTAGAGATCGCTAGGCAGGCCCTGATTTCACCGAATGAGCGCCTCAAGGCGGAATTGGGCTTTCTTCTTGAGCTTCGGCCCGCTGAGGCGCGAAAGGCGCTCCGGGCAAGAACGTATGCAGACTGGCGCGGCGTTGCACGGGATGCGGCGGGGATTTCCGGCCTCAACGCGCTGGTGGAGGCAATCTGTAAGGCCCCGGATATCCAATCTTTCGATGGCCCCTTCCGCGATCTTATAGGGGGCTGGGGGTGCATCAACGAGAGGAACATTGCTCAACAAATCAACGAGGAACGGGCAATATCTGGGTTTACCGAGGTCCAGATTGCTGACGTTCGCGCGTCGTTGGCGGACCTTCGCACCCATCACGCATCGCGAACCATCGAAACCCTCGAGAAACTTGGCAGCGCGCCGCGGTATCTAGCAGATTTGCTCGTTTCGACCCTCAAGCCTGAGGGCAAAAGCCGCGAAGCGTTTGTGACTGCTGCCCTTGATTCCTACGCCAATCGCGTGGGTGGCGCATTGGTCAGCGGCGCAGATCGGGTCTTGGCGACGCTGGAGACATACTCAGTTAGCGGCGAAGACGCCGATTTTGCAACGTTTGAGCAAGCACTTGAAGCGTGGGATGTTCTTGCACAGCCACTGCAAATCGCGGCCGAGGCCAAGGGCGCGGATGAGGAAAACTCAAAAGCGCTGTACGAGCAGATCCGCTCCGTCGCCATCGATCTCGCTAATGACGAAGATCGACACCACGAGGCACTCAAGATCACGAGCCTTTCGCAGCGGATTTTCGCTGAACTGCCGGGCGCCGTTGAGTTCCTGAAAAAGGACGCGCGCACGCTAAATGATGTGATCGCGAGCAAAACCCGGGACAAGCATCTGTTGCCTTTGGCTTTGGCGTTGGAACAGGCGCGCGAAGATCTTGCGGCGACCAGTCGCCAGTTGTCAGCCCACGGTTTCTCGGCATCTGCACCCAAGCCGGTTGGGCCCATCTGGTCAGCCTACGTCGGCCTTTTGTCTCGCGAAGTGGAGAAGGAAATTCGGGACATCGGCGCGAACCTGGTGCGCAACCTCTCGATCACGCTGTTCAACGACAGGCAAGAGCCTGTTCAGGCAAAAATGCTGACCTCACAGCTAGCTGCTGATTCCGACTGGTTCTCGGCCGACGTCCGCACCCAGATAGAAGACGACGATAGCTACCTCAATCGGAGCGTGAAGCTTCAAGAACTGCTCGCAGCGATGAAGCGGGAAGATTGGGGGCAGGCCAAGACCCTCTGTGAATCCCTCATACGTGTGTCGCCTGCTTCCGAGCTCGACGGCCTTCGGAAAATCGAAGCCGTGATCGATGAGAAGCGCAGGTCCCGCAATATCAGCAGGCTTGTCTGGGGCGGGATCGCAGCGGCGGTGGTTGGCGGCGTCGTGCTGAATCAAAATGACCGCCCGGCGTACGAAGAGCCAGCTTATGAGGGTCCGTACATTGCGGAAGAGGAAATCGCGGCGCCCTCCGCCCAAGACGAGGAAAACGAGATAATCGTCAGGCAGGATTCTTCCGATGAAGAAGTGATGCCTTCCACATATCCGGTAGCGCCGCTCTCGCGTGCTGAGCTTCGCTACTGCCTTAGGCAATCTGAGAGGTTGGATCTCGCCCGAGATCTTGTTGACAGCTTTAGCCAGCAGACCCGATTTAACGCAGCGGTCTCAGATTTCAATTCGCGCTGCTCAAGCTTTAGATATGACGAAGCTGACATGTCGGTCGTAAGAGCTGAAATCTCTGCAATGCGCGATAGATTGAGATCCGAGGCGGCCGAAATTGTCGGCGCAAACAGCATAGCCACGCCACCAATCTACACAGCTCCCTCAAGCAGTCCTTCGTACGAAGAACCTGCTTCCGACTTCGATGAGACGTTCGGTGTGGAAGATAATGGTCGATAGTAACATCTCGGGAGAAGTTGCGTCATGAGTTCGGAAAGAGCTGTTTCTGCCCCCGACGAGGTGGCTATCTCCGAGATGGCAGTCGATTTTTGGAAGTTGCTGCGCATCTCGGATCGAATGTTGGTGAGTCTGCCTGATGAGAGGCGCACGAGGTTTGCAGCACAAACGAGGTTCTCGGCGGGCCGCTTGGAGCAGCATCTGGACGCACTCGATATCAGTCTGGCGACCTTCGAAGGTCAGGTGTTCGGTCCCGAGCTTCCCGCAATCGCAATCAATGCCGACGATATTGAAAGTGACCCGGCGCCAATCGTCGAGTCTGTTGTCGAGCCTGCCGTGATTTGGAGAGGCAGGGTAATCCAGAACGCCAAAGTGATTTTGAAGGGGAGCAACGTCGATGTATCTCGGGATTGATCTGGGCACGTCGAACTCGGCGGTGGTAGGCGTTGATGATGCCGGTGTCCGGCTCTTCAAGACCAGTGATGGTAAGGATGTTCTGGCGAGTGTCCTTTATTTCGACCGTGGTGGACGCATGTCCGTCGGCACGAGAGCCTATGCTCAGTTGGAGCTTGCACCCGACAAGGTCGCGCACGGTTTTAAGCGGCTTATGGGAACATCCAGCACGATTGAACTGGCAGGAGCGGGCAAGTCTTTGACCCCAGAACAAGCCAGTGCTGAAGTCATCCGTGAATTGCTCCGGCAAGTCGAAGCCGAGACCGGCGCCCGGGATGTTACCGGCGCGATCATCACCATTCCGGCCGCGTTCGATCAGATGCAGTCAGAAGCGACCATCCGGGCCGCGCATGAAGCAGGTCTTGCCAAGGTTGGATTGCTGCAAGAACCGGTTGCAGCAGCAATGGCTGCCCTTGAGGGCGCAGCACGCCGCGATGGCCGATTCCTCATCTATGATCTTGGCGGCGGGACCTTCGACCTGGCCCTCGTTGAAGCGACTGGCGGTGCGGTCAACGTCATCGCGCATGAAGGCATCAAGATGCTTGGCGGAAGAGACTTCGACCGCACTATCGTCGATTCCATCATTCGCCCGTGGCTGAATGCAAATTTCCGCCTTCCGGAAAATCTGGCGTCGGATGATCGATACAAGCGCCTTTTGGCCGTCATGCGCAACAAGGGCGAGCTGGCCAAGATCGAACTCTCCACGCGGGATCAGGCGGTGATCTATCTCAGCGAAGATGACGCCCGGACCGACGACCTGGGTGGCAATCCCATTTACGTCGAGGTCGAAATCTCGAGGGCACAGTATGAGGATCTGATCAAGGATCGGATCATTGAAACCATTGAGCTTTCTCGAAAAATCCTCAAAGATAATGGCCTTACCCATGAGGATATCGACCGTGTAGTCTTCATTGGCGGTCCGTCGAAAACTCCGGTCATTCGCGACATGGTCAGCCGTGAACTCGGTATTCCCGCAGACCACAAGATTGACCCTATGACCGCAGTTGCACGCGGTGCTGCGATTTTCAGCGAGAGTCGCGACTGGTCGGTCGAGAAGGGGCAGAAGAAATCAGCCCGCGGCGCAGTTGCGACGACCGGGGACTTCAAAGCGCGCGTGGTTTTTACGGCCAGGTCTGCAGATGATCGGGCAAGGTTGCGGGTAGAGGCCGAGACAGGGACTGGGGAATACAAATTCAAAGTCCTGGGTCCAGATGGCTACGATAGTGGCTGGGCGCCTCTGGATGAAAAGGCTTCCATGACCGTGCCTCTCAACAAGCCGGGCAGACATGTTTTCACTGTCCAGATTGAGGATGCTGGCGGCCAGAGGGTCTGCGAAGATCAGATTGTTGAAATCACCCGCACGGAAGCTTCCGCGGCTGCAATCCATGCCACCCAAACAGTGTCGGTAAAGATCGCCGAGGGCCCCGCTTCCGAAAGAAGGAACGTGCTTCACCCCCTCATTAAAAGGGGATCGCCCTTGCCAATAGAGGGAACGGAAATCTTGCGTCTGCGCGAAAAGATGCGTGGTGGAACCCCTGGCAGGTTCGATGTTGAGCTTTTCAACCACGCTGACGGCGTGAACGATCCCGAGCTCAATCTTGCGATTGGTGTGTTTCGCATCCTAGCCGATGACATCCTCGATCCCGGAGAGATCGCTGAGGCAGGTACTGAAGTTCACATTCATTGGAAGATGGATGACAATGGCCTTATAAGGTGCTCTGTCGCCATCCCTGACCTGCAAGTCCACCTTCAAGACAAGTCCTTTTACGTTCCCCAGGCGGGTCAGGATCGTTTTGACGGCGAGGAAGGTGCGGCCTTGGCCGAGAGCAAGCTCGTCGATGCGGAGGGAGCCATCGAAGAAGCGCGGTCGGCCATGGGCGGCGAGCCTAAGCTCGAGCAATTGAAGCGGCGTCTCTCACGACAGAAGGAGTTGCTAGCCAATTCCAGCGATGCAGAAGCCCGGCGGTCCGTGACTGAGGAGGCTCTTCATGTGCAGCAGGAGTTGGCGCGCCTGAAGGAGGCCCCTGAACACCGCCGTGCCGTCCTTCTTCAGGAAATTGAGCACATCGAAGATGGCATCTCCGACCTTATTGAAACGATGGATCCCGCTACCGTCGAAAGGCTCAACACCTTGCTCCGGTCGGCGCGCGAGGAGATCAGCAACGAAAACTGGTCGGGCGTGCGCCAGTTGGTCCAGCAGGCGCGCACTGTCTTCCAGCGATCGCTGTATGAGCAGCCGGCATTCATTTTTGCCATGTTCGAGCGGCTTGCAGCGGAGCGGCATTCTGCCCTCGACAAGGACCTCCACGACCGCTTGGTAGACCAAGGCTGGACAGCGGTTGAGCAGCAAGACGTCGAGAGTGTCCGGGAGGTGCTTGGCATGATTGTTCGCAACCGCATGCCAAATGAGTCCGAGAGCAGTGGCGTCACGATGCTTGCCGGGCTCATGCGCTGACGCATCCGGCCGTAGCTCAGGCATGGTCCGCCCATGTTGATCCTGATGGCAACGTGCTGAAGTCACGGGGTAATGGTCATCGTTGCCAGTCATCTCCCCCTGTGCTTTACCACGGGCAATGACCAGCCCCGCCGACATCGACGCGTTTATTAGCGAATGGCGCGGCACGGGCGGCAGCGAACTCGCCAACACCCAGTCCTTCATCAACGGCCTGGCCCGGCTGCTCGGCGTCGATCCCCCGCGCGGCGCGAAGGCTGACGACACAGCGAATGACTACGTCTTCGAACGCCGCGTCTTTCAGGATAATGGCGACGGCACCACCAGTTTCGGCCGGATCGATTGCTACAAGCGCGGGTGCTTCATCCTCGAAGCCAAGCAGGGCAGCGAGGCTGACCGGGCGGCGGCCGACAAGGGCGAGGACGATCTCGACATCTTCGGCCAGACCGCCAAGACCCGCGTCGCCCGCGGCACTGCCCGGCGCGGCACACCCGGATGGGCCAAGGCGATGGTGCAGGCCAAGGGCCAGGCCGAACGCTACGCCAAGGCGCTGCCCATCGATCATGGCTGGCCGCCGTTCCTGCTCGTCGCGGACATCGGATATTGCATCGAGGTCTATGCAGACTTCACCGGCACCGGCAAAGCCTACGCCCAGTTCCCCGACCGGGCGCGCTACCGGATCATGCTTGAGGATCTGCGGGACGAGGATGTGCGCGATCGCCTTCGCGCCATCTGGACCGATCCCAAAAGCCTCGATCCCACCGCCCGCGCCGCCCGCGTCACCCGCGACATTGCCGATCTCCTCGCCACCGTCGCCCGCCGCCTCGAAAAGCGCGGCTACGATGCCGAGACCACCAGTGGCTTCCTCATGCGCGTGCTGTTCACAATGTTCGCCGAGGACAGCAAGCTGATCCCCGAGGGCAGCTTCACCCAGCTGCTCAAGAACCAGCGCGCCCATCCGGAACATCTCGAACACCAGCTTTCCGCGCTGTGGGCGGCGATGGACAAGGGCGAATTCTCTCCCGCGCTCGGCGTCCCGCTCCGGAAGTTCAACGGCTACCTGTTCAAGGAGCGCACCGCCCTGCCCCTCGATGCCGAGGAGCTGGAGGTGCTGATCCAGGCCGCCGAACACGTCTGGACCGAGGTCGAGCCCGCGATTTTCGGCACCCTGCTCGAACGCGCGCTCAACCCCAAGGAGCGGGCCAAGCTCGGCGCGCATTACACCCCGCGCGCCTATGTCGAGCGGCTGATCGGCCCTACCATCATGGAGCCGTTGCGTGCCGACTGGGACGGGGTGCGCGGCGCGGCTGCCACTCTGATCGAAGAGGGCAAGGCGGATGAGGCCAAGGCCTTTGTCGAGGCGTTCCATTCCCGGCTCGCCCAGACCAAGGTGCTCGATCCCGCCTGCGGCACCGGCAACTTCCTTTATGTCGCCATGGCACGCATGAAGGAGTTGGAGGGCGAGGTGCTCGATCTGCTGGTCGAGCTGGGCGACGACCAATATGTCGCCGAGCTGACCGGCCACACCATCACGCCCGAGAACTTCCTCGGTATCGAGATCAACCCGCGCGCCGCCGCCATTGCGCAGCTGGTGCTGTGGATCGGCTATCTGCAATGGCATTTCCGCGTGAACGGTGCGGATCGCACCCCGCCCGAGCCGATCCTGCGCGACGTCAAGACCATCGAAAACCGCGACGCCCTGATCGAGTGGGACGAAAAGGTTGCAGAGCTGGACGAGAACGGGGACCCCGTCACCCGCTGGGATGGCGAGACGATGAAGGAGCACCCAGTCACCGGCAAGAAGGTGCCCGACGAGACGGCGCGGGTGGAGGTATATCGCTATGTGAAACCACGCGCGGCAAAGTGGCCGAAGGCGGATTTCATTGTCGGGAACCCGCCGTTCATTGGCGGCAAAGATGTGCGCGACCGTCTGGGCGATGGCTACTTCAAGGCGCTGTTCGCGACTACGGACGTACCCGAGAGTGCCGATTTCGTCATGCACTGGTGGGACAAGGCGGCAAACGCCGTGCGCAAGGCAGGCACGCGCCGATTCGGTTTCGTCACCACCAATTCGATCACGCAGGTGTTCAGCCGCCGGGTGATTGCCAAGCACCTGGACGCCAAGGACCGGGTAAGCCTGCTGTTTGCCATACCGAACCACCCTTGGGTGGATGAGAAGGATGGAGCGGCGGTGCGTATCGCCATGACGGTCGCCGCGCCGGGAAAGGCAGTGGGCCAGCACTGGAGCGTTGCCGACGAAAGCGGTGCGCCCGATCATCTCGTTTACACCGAGAGGGTCGGCCAGATCAGTGCCGACCTCAGGATCGGGGCGGATGTAACGTCGGCTATCGGTCTCAGGGCCAATGAAAAGCTGGCATCTCGTGGCGTTCAGCTGATGGGCGATGGGTTCATTGTCACATCGGAACAAGCCCACGCACTCGACGCAATTCGAGCCCTTTCGGCCCAGCCAGCAAAGATTCGCACGGGCGTCAGCGATGGAAGCACGATCATATTCGACTATCGAAATGGCCGTGACCTCGCTTCGCGCCCACGCGGTGTGAAGGTGATCGATCTATACGGGCTGAGCGAAGCCGATGTGCGTGACCAGCACCCGGCGGTGTATCAGCATGTGCTGGCCAACGTGAAGCCGCACCGCGCCCAGAACAATCGCGCAAGCTACAGGGAGAATTGGTGGCTGTTTGGCGAGCAACGTTCAGAGCTGCGTAAAGCTCTTCGCGGGGTAAACAGATACATCGCCACTATCGAAACGGCCAAACACCGGGTTTTCCAGTTTTTGCCGATGTCGATCCTTCCAGACAACATGCTCGTCTGCATTGCCCTTGAGGATGGTTTTGCTCTCGGTGTCTTGTCGAGCTGTATCCATGTGCCGTGGGCGCTTGCATCGGGTGCACGGCTCGGGATGGGTGACGATCCGCGTTACAGTAAAACCCGCTGCTTCGACCCCTTCCCATTCCCCGCCGACGTGTCCGAACCGCTCAAGGATAAGATCAGGGCCGAGGCCGAGGCGCTCGACGCGCTGCGCAAGCGGGTTCTTGAAAGCGATGAGGACCTGACCCTCACGAAACTCTACAACGTGCTCGAAGCCCTTCGGGAGGGCCGCGCGCTGACCGATGCCGAACGCGACATGCATGATCGCGGGCTCGTCACTCTGATCCGCCAGCACCATGATGCGATCGATGCGCTGGTTGCCGAAGCCTATGGCTGGCCCGCCGACCTCTCCGATGAGGAAATCCTCACGCGCCTCGTGGCCCTCAACAAGGAGCGCGCCGCCGAAGAAGCCCGCGGCCTGATCCGTTGGCTACGCCCCGAATATCAGGCGCCCGACTACAAGGCCCCCGTCACCCAGACGCTCGACCTTGGCGAAACCGCCGCCGCGCTGCCGGACAACGTCATCCCATGGCCCGGCTCGCTCCCCGAACAGGTCAGCGCCGTCCAATCCATCCTCACCGCCGCCGCCACGCCCCTCGCGCCGCAAGACGTCGCCCGAGCCTTCAAGGGCAAACGCGCCGCTACCGTCCGTCCGGTACTGGACGCACTCGCCGGCATTGGCATGGCACGACGGCTGAAGGACGGGCGATATGCTGCTTGATAGGCGAGAGGGCGCATGAAGGAAGACGACTTCAAGCTTTGGATGACCCGGGCTGGGTACGATTCCGGCACAATCAGCACACAGATTGCCCGCGCAAAGCGTCTCGATCAGACATACGGCGACCTCGACGAGCATTTTGACCGCGACAAGTTCACGGCAATCGCCGCGACCCTGAAATATTCCGCCCAGGACAAGCGGGATGGGACGCCGAACCCGTCAAAGCTAGAGATCGACGGGGATTTCTATTCGAACCTCGCGAGCTACCGCGCCACGCTGAATTTCTATCAGCGGTTTCGCGACGACGATCAGGCCGGCCGCAAGCCTCGGCTACCGAAGTTGGTGGATGACCGACTTTCTTCCGAAGTCACCCGAATGATGGGCGTGTTCAAGCAGCGAATGCCTGACTTCACGGGGTTCGCAGAGGAAACTGGGCAGTTCTGGGAATACGAAGGTCAATATAAGCGCGATGCCCGAGATGCGGTGATCGCCGCCGCAACCGACTTTGATCAGACAGATGCGGAATGCGGACGCAGAGTTTTCAAGGCTTTGGTTCAGGGGACACAGCAAGGTCTGCCTCTCAGCTGGCGGACCTATGCCGAAATCGGGAAAGCCGAAGGTTACTTGGAGATACGGTTTTACGAAACGGTGGCCAGCCTGGCTCGCTTGGAAGCGGGAGACCATGACGGGCTGTTGCGCTGTGCCCGCCAGCTCGAGAGCCTGAGGGAAGCCGGTATCTCGGTCATGCGGCGGGGAGAAGTTCTCGGCATAACGATTTCGATTTACGGCACCGTGAATGTCAATGATGCCTGTTGGTACAAGGCACGGACGTTTGATCGGCTCGGCAAAGCCCTGTTGGGCCACAAGCTATTTCCTTCGCCACAGTTCGAAATCGCTGAATTCGAAGAATTTCAGTGGACGATGAACAGGATCCGGGATCAGCTGGATGATTGGAATTGGCAAACAGGCAGCCTGACCGACGTCCAAGGGTTCATTTGGGTGGCAATGGCCGAGACATGGGGGGAAGCGCAGGTGGCAGACCTTACCCGCGAAGCCGTCGAGCAGGCGATGGACGAGTGTGAAGAAATCGGCGTCGACGCTTTTCTCGAGAAGTACAAGTTTGGCAAACCGCGAGATTATTGGACCAGACGCGAACCGGACGGGATGCTTTTCCCCGCCAAAGCCACAGTTGGCGTCGCGCACGGCTACATGCCCGGAGGCTCACCCCAAAGCGCCAAGGAGTTCTATGGCGGCTTCGGGGAGCAGGCTGCAAACGGCATTCTACAGCGCCTTGGCTTTGAAATCGTGACAGGAAAAGCGGAAACCCTGCCTCCGCGCTCAGAACGCAAGGTCGCTCCACCAATGAAGCCAACCAATCTCATCCTGTTCGGCCCACCGGGTACCGGCAAAACGTACGCCACAGCGGCTGAGGCCGTGAGGCTTTGCGGTGAGGAAGTTCCGGATGACCGTGATGTGTTGATGAAAGCCTATCGCAGGCTGGCCGATGCGAAGCGGATCGAGTTCGTCACGTTTCATCAATCGATGAGCTACGAAGATTTTGTCGAGGGCAAGCAGCCGGTGACGGGCGGGGATGGTGAGGAATCCTCCGGCGGCTTCAGGCTGGAGACCTTTCCTGGCATTTTCCGGCGTATTGCCCGTCGCGCCGAAACCAGCATCAGCCACTCCGCTGGACCCGACGCCATCCGGATCGACGGACGCCAAGTATTCAAGACGTCCATCGGCGAGGCCGCAAACCCCGAAGATGCCTACCTTTTCGACGAAGCTATCTCACAAGGCCATACGCTGCTTGGGTTCGAGGACATCGACTGGAGTGATGACAAGTATGCCTCGCGCGAGGCAATCATTGACGCGTGCCGGGAGCAGGGTGATCGAGAAGGGGACTTGAATGCCCAGACCGGCCGGGTGCAGATGCCCTTCATCTTCCGCAATTGGGTGAAGCCCGGCGACCTCCTGATCGTGTCGAAGGGCAACAGCCTTTTCCGTGCAATCGGTGAGGTGACTGGCGGTTATGAGTTCGCACCAAGACCCGAAGGCGGCTATGCACATCGCAGGAAAGTCAGATGGTTATGGGTGGATCGAGAAGGCGTCCCCGTCAGCGAGATTTACCAGCGCAAGTTTAGCATGCGGACCATATATCTCCTGACAAAGGATGAATTGAATGTTGCGGCGCTCGAACGTTACATCAACAGCCAGCAGCCGACGCAGCAGGCGGTGCCCTCACCTGATCACTTCGTTTTGATAATCGACGAGATCAACCGCGCCAATATTTCCAAGGTGTTTGGGGAATTGATCACGCTTCTTGAGCCCGATAAGCGGCTCGGACAAGAGAATGAACTCAAGGTTAGACTGCCCTACTCGGAGGATGAATTCGGAGTTCCGTCCAACCTTCACATTGTTGGTACGATGAACACCGCCGATCGCTCTATCGCTCTATTAGACACCGCTTTGCGCCGGCGGTTCGATTTCAAAGAGATTCTGCCTGATCCTGACGTGCTTGCAGGTGTATCTGACCGAACCGGTGTCGATCTGCCGAAGGTGTTAAAGGCATTGAACGAGCGGATCGAGTATATGTTCGACCGTGAGCATCAGATTGGGCACGCATACTTTCTTGGGTGCGAGTCACGTGCCGAACTTGATCGCCGAATGCGTTTTCGGATCATTCCACTGCTAGCGGAATACTTCTTCGAGGATTGGACCAAGGTCGCCTTGGTGTTGGGCGATCGGGAAGGTTCTCGATTCTTGGAAAAGAGTGAACTCAGACCTCCGCTTGGCCTCGATGAGGATGGCGAGGCTCCCACAAGATGGCGGTGGAATGTTCGCACTGAGTTCTCCGAAGACGCCTATGCCGGTCTGATGTGATCCGTAAATCGGTCCTTGAATGGCAGTCGCTCCAGTATGGCCAAGGGGATAATGAAATTCCCAAGTGGGCAGCGGAGCGGCTTTCTGCGGTGGCCAAGAAGTCGCCGCTTGGCGGAAGCGGAGGGGCACGCATCCTTGCCCTCGGCCGCGATTCACTCAAGGCAGGACAGGTCGTAGGTGTTGTTGCAGCGGAAGGATGCAACCTCGAGATCTTGCCGAAGATTGATTTTCCTTCCGGCATCGAAGCGGCTTCCCGGCGTGGACTGATAAGGCGCAGGCTCATCCACCTTCTGGCCGTAGCTTTGGATATCGAGATCGACGCTGGGTCAATCACCCCGCTCGGCTGGCAGAAGGACAGCGTACTCGAGATTCTCATCCGATTGTTCAGTACGAAACTGGCAGATGCTGTCCGGCAAGGGATGCCTAGGCGGTATCTGCATCGGCAGGAAGACCTGCGCTCACTTCGCGGACGCCTCGATGTTGGCCGGCAATTCTCTGCGCTTGCGCTCAATCCATCCAGGCTGGCGTGTCGCTTTGATGATCTGTCGACCGATACCGCGCTGAATCAGATCATGAAAGCCACCATAGACCGGCTGAGTTCGCTTGCCAAAGCAACGGAGAATCAGCGGCGACTTGCTGAGCTCGCCTTCAGCTATGCCGATGTTTCGACAATTCCTGTCAGCGAACTCAAATGGGAAGATGTTCAAATCGACCGAACCAACGCCCGCTGGAAAGACTTAGTATCACTCGCACGGCTCCTTCTCGGCGACAGGTTCCAATCAACTTCGAGTGGTGGCGAGGCGGGTTTCTCATTGTTGTTCGAAATGAATACTCTGTTTGAGCAATATGTCGGCCGTATGCTCAGAAGGGCATTGGCAGGCAGCGACCTTACTGTTCATCTTCAGGGCGGCAGGCTGTTCTGCCTTGAGTCTTTCGATAGTGGGCGAGGATTATTTCAGACCAAGCCTGATGTCCTGATCAAGCGCGGCGGAGAGGTCGTGCAGATCATTGACACTAAGTGGAAGATGATATCGGCACGGATTGATGATCCGAAGCAAGGCATTTCACAGTCTGACGTTTACCAGATGATGGCGTATGGTCAGATCTATCAACCAAATTCATTGGTTCTTCTGTTTCCGCATCATGCCGGATTATCAGATCCGCCAGGTGTGTTTGGAGATTTCAAAATTCCTCGAAGTCCGATGCATCTATTGGCTTCAACTTTGGATATCTCTGAATCGCATGGCGTTAAGGATAATCTTAGAAAGCTCGTTGAGGGCGGATTGGTTCTGCCAGAAGCATGATGCCTTTCGAATAATGGGATCCCTGTGTTGCGCATTCAGGATCGACATCTAGCGCCAGCGATCCTTGGCGATTTCGCTGACTGTCGGCCGTGATTCAAGGAGAGCTTGTCGGTCGGCATGGCTCATATCGGATGCGGCGATGGCTTCGATGCCCATTGAGGCTTCAAGCCCACGGCCTGCAGTCGCTTCGAGCTGGCGGAAATATTCAATATCTGCAATAATATGGCGCTCGCGACCATCGCTGATCAGAGCAATCGGCTGCATAGTTGCAAGGTCCAGAACCTCGCCGATGTTTGTACGAAGCTGGCTGAGGGGGATCCTCTGATACTCACTCGACACCGCTGACATACCCGCCTCTCCTCGTGATGGGAGAATAGTAATACCTGCTGGATTAACAAGGCTGCCGCTCTGTCGGTTGTCTGACTGGGCTTCTTGGCTCGGGATCGCCTATCCTCCGCTCCCCTCCATCGTGCCAGTGCCAAAATTTGATTGCAGGTAGTCAGACACTGGGGGATGATTGATCCGGTTCGCTGGTCGCAGGTGCGGGTGATCCGGCGCTCTTATTCAGCAGCTCGATGGGCCCAGATTTCGCTGACATAGCCCTGCCAAGCTTGGCCCGCTAAGTCCGAGGTTTGGATGCCAACTATGATTTAGGTGGGGAATCGTGTGGGTAAGATTTAGCATTACCCCCTTTAGCATATGATATTAAATCGAAATTCAACGAATCTAGGCGGACTCCGTCTCCGCCATCCCCGCCCGCCGCTTTCGGCCCCGTGCCCGGCGCCTCGCCTGCGGGGTTAGCCGCGGCTGACGGAGTTTTAACCGCTCCTGCGCTAACCCCTTGGGTCTGTTGCCAAGGAGCGCCTTCATGAGCTTTCAGTCGCCCGTCGTCCCGCATGCCGAAACCCTGTGGGCGCCGGTGCCGCCGGCATCGCCCAGTCTGCCGCAGGACGATACCCCGGCGCAGCAGGCCGAACGTGCGGCGCAGCTCGCGGCGACCCAGCAGGCCTATGTGTGGGACGATGAAGTGCCGACACTCCCCGGCGTGCCGCTGGCGAAGTCCGTCCCGCTCGACAACCTGCCGACGCTCCAATGGTGGGGCCTCCTGATCGGCATCAGCCTCAAGATCGTGCGCAATGCACTCGCCGTGAAGCTGGGCGGCGTGGATCGCGGCGAGCTCGATTCCCCGCGCGCCAAATACGAAGCCTTGCAAGCCGAGTGCGATGCGATCGAAGCCTCGACCGCCGCACTGGTTGCCCCAGCCGCCGTGCCCGCTCCGGCGCATGAAAGCTTCCTCGGCCATCTCGTCGGCGATCTCGAGGCGGCGGTGGCGCGGGTGGAATACGACGCGCGCATCGCGACGCTGAAGGCGCACAAGGCCCGCCTTGAGGAACTAATGAAGGTGGACGACGCGCAGGGCCTCGGCAGCAGCGTGCCCGCCAGCCTCGACGCCTATCGCGCATTGTTCGACACCCTGCCGGTGCCGGGGATCGCGTGGAATTTCCAAGATGACGGCGAATTTGCCGCGCTGCGGGTGCAGGGCCCCAACGCGATGCTGATCGCGGCGGCGGGCGACACGCTGCCCGCCAACTTCCCTCTCTCAGAGGCGCAATATGCCGCGGTCGTCAACGGCGACACGCTCGCCGACGCTTTGGCCGAGGGCCGCCTGTTCATGCTCGACTATGCCGTGCTCGCCACGCTTCAGGCGGGCAGCTGGGGCGGGCTTGCCAAGTATGCGTGGCAGCCGCTGGCGCTGTTCGCGGTGCCGCCGGGGGGATCGAGCCTTGTGCCGGTCGCCATCCAGTGCGGCCAGGATCCCGAGGAGTGGCCGATCTTCACCCCCTCGGTGGCCCAAGCCGACCTGTGGGGCTGGGAGATGGCCAAGCTCATCGTGCAGGTCGCCGACGGCAATTATCACGAACTCGTCGCCCACCTCGGGCGCACGCACTTGGTGATCGAGGGCGTCGCGATGGCGACCCATCGCCACCTCGCGACCGTCCACCCGGTGTGGGCGCTGCTGGTGCCGCATTTCGAAGGCACGCTGTTCATCAACGAGGCCGCCGCAGTCTCACTGATCGCGCCCGATGGCCCGATCGACCACATCTTCGCCGGCACAATCCATTCGACGCAGGAGCTGGCGGTCGCGGCGCGGCTCGATTTCGATTTCACCGCCAAGATGCTCCCCCACGATCTCGCCGCGCGCGGGGTCGGGCCGGGCTCGACGCTCGCGGACTTCCCCTACCGCGACGATGGCCTCTTGGTGTGGGAAGCGATCCACGGCTGGGTGCGCGGCTATATCGGGCTCTACTATGCGAGCGATGCCGATGTGCTGGCCGATACCGAGCTTGCCGCTTGGGCGGCCTGCGTGTCGGGCGAGGCGAAGGTCAAGGGCTTCGGGCCGATCGAGAGCATCGCCGCGCTGGTCGATGCCTGCACCATGATCCTGTTCACCGCGAGCGCGCAGCACGCCGCGGTCAACTTCCCGCAGAAGGACATCATGGCCTTTGCTCCTGCCGTCACCGGCGCGGGCTGGCAGAGCGCGCCCGCATCGCAAGGCGGGCAGGACAAGGCCGGCTGGCTCGCCATGATGCCGCCGATGGCGCTGGCGCTGGAGCAATTGAACGTGCTCGAGCTACTCGGCTCGCTCCATTACCGCGCGCTCGGCGATTATCGCAGCACCAACTGGCCCTATGCGCCGTGGTTCGCCGATCCCAAGGTGACCGCGCCCGAAGGCCCGCTTCCGGTGTTCCAGGCACAGCTGAAGAGCATCGACGCGCGCATCGACGCGCGCAATGCCGAGCGGCTGCGCCCTTACCCCTATCTCCAGCCGAGCCTGATCCCGACCAGCATCAACATTTGAGCTGAGCAAACGCTCAAGAGAGCGTGACCTTCTCCTTGGAGAATTCCAGCCGGGTCGTCAGCAGCGCGCGGAAGGCGTTGTAGCCGCCGGTGCCGGGGAAGAAGGCGTGGAAGAACAGCTGGGGCTTGCCATCAAGCCCCGGCGCGACCGAGGCGTGGCCCGGCGCCCACCACGTCTTCACGGACTTCAGCAGCGGCCCCTCCTGCTTCACATAGGGCCCGAGCGGGTGGTCAGCGACCGCGACGCCGATGCCATAGGCGGGCGTACCGAAATCGTTGCCCGCATAGAACAGCCAGTAGCGCCCCTCCTGCCGCGTCACCCACGGGCCTTCGATCAGATGGCCTTCCCATTCCTGGTCATTGCTCAGCACGATGGTGTCGGTGCCGAGGAGGTTGCCTGCTTCGTCAAGGCGCTGGGCGTGGATCGGGGTGCTCATCGCATCGACGATGAAGGCGGCCTCGTCGACTTCCGACAGCACGCCCTTCACCTGCTCCCAGTTGTCGAGCACCGCCTCGATCATCGGCTGCATCAGGAAGAAGCGTTCCATCGGGCGCCGCCCGTTGGCCCAGGGCTGGACCGCAGCGGCAAAGCGCGCGGTGAGGCGGTCGGCCTCGTGGGTGAAGAGCCGGTCGACGAGGTCGGGGCGGCGACGCAGCAGCCCTGCCAGCGGGCGCGGCCAGACGCCGTTGGTGTCGCGCTTCCAGAACAGGTAGCGATCGCCATTGGCGTCGATGAAGATGTGGCTGTCGATCACCCCGCCGCTCAGCATCGGCTGCAAGGGGTCGTCGGGGTAATTGGTGGTGTTGATCGCAAAACCCGCCACCAGCGGATGGCCCAGATCGGTCCACGGACCCGTGGGGTGCGGCGCCTTGGCAAGGCCGATGGCAAGCGCGTTGGAGCGTTGGCGGGCGGTGTAGACCAGCCAGTATTCGTCGCCGACCTTGGCCATTTCCGGCGCCCAGTAATCGCCGATGGAGCGGCCGTGCGCGGTCCATTCGGGCGCCTCGCCTTCGGGGAAAACGAAGCCTTCATGGCTCCAGCTTTCGAGATCGTGCGAGTGGAGGATCGGGAAGGCATCGAGCGCATCATTGGAGGTTGCGACCAGCCAGTAGCCGTCCTCGGTCTTGAGCACCGCAGGGTCGCCGTAGCCTGCGGTGGTGCGGGGCGAGAGGTTGTCGAGGATCAGCGGACGCCAGTCAGGCTCCGGCCCATCGATGGGCACGGGCTTGTGTCCGGCGGGCGCACGAGTGCCGAAATCGCGGGCAAGCTCGCTGAAAAACACCGCGTAGTGGTTATGCTGGCCGGTGGGGATGCGGTAGCTGTGGGTCTTCCCACCCAGCGTCACGGTGAAGCGCGTCGCGATGCCTTCGGCAACGGGTTCGACCTCGAACGACGGAATGAGGTCAGCGTCGGCGGGGGAGGCGATATCGTGCATGGGCATTCTCTCTGGAGGCTCTCGCCAAGACGGGTCCCGGCTGCTAAATCTGATTTGTATGATAATTTCAGAGGTGGCAATGGCAAGCACTTTCGATGCTCCGGACCGCTACGACGCCGGGGCGATCATGGGAGGGCTCTATGGTGAGGGCATCATCGGGCTGGCAGGCGCCTTCGACCCGTCGCTCGCCGACCGGCTCTATGCCGAGATCATGGCGATTTTCACCGAAGTGAAGGACGTGCCCGGAGGCGCACTGCCACGCGGGCCGGCGCGCTGGTATGTTGAGATCCAGCCCGAGCGCCTGTCGGACTTCCCGGCGATCGCATCCCATCCCTGGTTCGTCGCGGTGTGCGAGGCCGTGCTCGGACAGGAATACCGGATCATCGAGGTCGGGTTCGACATCCCCTTCCCCGGCGCGGCCGACCAGCCCTGGCACCGCGATTTCGCCGAACCCGAAGCGACCACCGCCGGCCGCCGGCTCAACTCGCTCGCCTTCAACATTACCACCATCGACACGCGGCCCGACCACGGCCCCTTCGAGATCGCACCGGGGACTCAGTGGGACACCTTCGAGGGCTGTCCCATGGGCATGTTCCCCCCGGCCGACCTGTGGTCCCGCTACGAGGCGCGCGCGGCGAAGAGGCTCCCGCAGCGCGGCGACATCTCCGCCCGCTCGGCACTGACGGTGCATCGCGGCACCGCCAACCGCTCCGCCGAGCCGCGCCCTGTGCTGGTGATCGGGGTCGATGCGCCCGATGCCACCAACGGCGCGCATCACGATCTTCAGGCGACCCCAGCCTACCTCGCCAGCCTGCCGCCGGTAGTGCGCGGCCACCTGCCCGCCCGCGTGGTCGACGCCCTCACGCCGGTGGTGCAGAACCATGTTATAGATGGCCTGCTGGCCCCCGCGTATTGATCCTTGGCCGAGCGTTGACCTGCCACTGCTTTTGCCTCATTGTATTATAAATACTATAAAAGAGGATTGCCCTTGCCCGGTCTCGGCCTGATCGACGTCTGCAAATCCTATGGCGATGTGCCGGTGCTGGAGCGCGTGTCGCTCAGCGTGGCCCCACGCGAATTTATCGCCTTCCTCGGGCCCTCAGGCAGCGGCAAGTCCACTCTGCTGCGGATCATCGCCGGGCTGGAGACGCCTGATTCGGGCGAGGTATGGCTGGATGGCACGCGCATCGATCCGCTTGCCCCCGGCGCGCGCGGGATCGCGATGGTGTTCCAGCACTACGCGCTCTACCCGCACATGACGGTGCGCGAGAACATGGCCTTCGGGCTGCGCAATGCAGGCGTGGCAAAGGACGAGATCACCCGGCGGATCGCGCAGGCGGCCGACATTCTCGAGATCGGCGAACAGCTCGACAAGAAGCCGGGGCAGATGTCGGGCGGGCAGCGCCAGCGGGTCGCGATCGGGCGGGCGATCGTCAAGCAGCCGCGATTGTTCCTGCTCGACGAGCCGCTTTCCAACCTCGATGCCGCGCTGCGCGGGCGGACGCGGGTTGAGCTGGCGCAGCTGCGCCAACGCGTTGACGCGGCGCTGATCATGGTGACGCACGATCAGGCCGAGGCGATGACGCTCGCCGACCGGATCGTCATTCTCGATAATTGCTGCATCCAGCAGGTCGGCACGCCTGCCGAGGTCTATGCCCGCCCCGCCAACGCTTTCGTCGCGCGCTTCGTCGGCTCCCCGCCGATGGCGATGCTGCCGGGGACGGTTGCGGGGGCCGAGGGCGAGCGGGTGCAGGTGAGGCTTGCGCAAGGCATGATCCTGGAGACTGCCGTCCCCGCAGGCGGGCTGGTGGCCGGGACCGAGGTCGAGGTGGGACTGCGGCCCGAACACGTGCGCCTCGCCGCGCCGGGCGAAGGCGGAGCGGCGGCGCAGGTCGAGCTGGTCGAGCGGCTGGGTGACCGCACCTTCATCTACGCCCGGCTTTCAGGCGGCGCCGAGATCATCGCGCTCGAACCCGGTTTCGGCACGGTGCGGCCGGGCGACGCGGTGGCGCTCGCCATTGATGGCGAGGCGGCGCACATCTTCACCGCAGGGGGCGCGGCCCACCATCCAGAGCCGAGGGCATGACGGCGGGTTTGCGCGACCGGCTGGCGGGTTACGCCTTCGTCGGGCCGTTCCTGCTGGTCTATGCCGCGGTGATGATAGTGCCGCTGGTGATGGGCCTCGTCATCAGCCTCCACCGCGCCGACCTGTTCGGGCGGCGCGAGTGGGTGGGGCTCGCCAATTACAGCGAGGCGCTGGGCGATCCGGTGCTGCATCAGGC
>JAIYEK010000191.1 GCA_027487015.1 Erythrobacteraceae bacterium
ATGCTCACCCGCAAACACTCGATCGAAGGCAAGCATCCGTTCGGAAAGGCGGCCGAGCTGTTCAACACGCTCGATGCCGATGCGGCGATGAAGCTGGCGATGGTCGCGGGCGATGTCACGCTGGTGCTCGACGACACCGGCACGATCCTCGATGCGGCCTTCGATCCGCGCGAATTCCCGGCCTTCGCCAACATGGTCGGGACCAACTGGATCGAAACCGTCACCGACGAATCCCGCCCGAAAATCATGGAGATGCTCGCCGCCGCCCGGCGCGGAGAGGTGCAGCATTGGCGGCAGGTCAACCATCCCTCGCGCGATGGCGATGTGCCGATCCGCTACGCCGTGCTCAGCGTCAACGGGGGCGAGCACCGCATCGCCTTCGGCCGCGATCTGCGCGAAGCGGGCAAGCTCCAGCAGCGCCTGCTGCAGGTCCAGCAATCGCTCGAGCGTGACTACCTGCGGATGCGCCAGCTCGAAGCGCGCTACCGCATGCTGTTCGAACGCTCGACCGAGCCGGTGATGATCGTCGAGGCCGGCACGCTGCGTATCCGCGAGGCGAACCCGGCCGCGCACACGCTGGTCGGCGCGCGCCCCGGCGGCTTGCCGGGCAAGAAGCTCGTGACTTTCATAGACAAAAGCGCGCATGAGGCGCTGCAATCGCTGGTCGGCGCGGCGCTGGTGTCGGACACGGTCAGCCCCGCGCGCATCCGCATCGCCCGCGGCGCGCGCGAGGTGATGGCGAGCGTCAATGGCTTCACGCAGGACCGCGGCCAGTTCCTGCTGGTGCGGCTTGTGCCCGCCACCGACCGCCCCGCTGGCGACTTTTCCCCGGTTCTCGCGCTGGTGGACCAGATGCCCGACGCTTTCGTAGTCGCCGACAGCAATCTCGAGATCGTCACCGCCAATGCCGCCTTTGTCGAGATGCTCCAGGCCGCCAGCGTCGACCAGCTGCGCGGGCGGCACCTGTCGGAATCGATCGGCCGGCCGGGGATCGACCTCGACCTCATCGAAGGCCAGATCGACCAGCACGGCGCGGCCCGCAATGTCGCCACGGTGCTGCGCGTCGGCCATGATATCGAAGGCGAACCGGTTGAATTGTCTGCGGTTCGTACCTCGGGCGAAGATGGCTACTACGCCTTCGTGATCCGCCCCGTGGGCCGCCGCTTGCGCGATCTGCCGCCGGGTCAGCAGGATCTGCCGCGCTCGGTCGAGCAGCTCACCGAACTGGTCGGTCGGATGAGCCTCAAGGACATCGTGCGCGAGAGCACCGACCTGATCGAGCGGCTGTGCATCGAAGCAGCGCTCTCTTACACCTCGGACAACCGCGCCTCGGCCGCCGAGATCCTCGGCCTGTCGCGCCAGAGCCTCTACTCCAAGCTCCACCGTTACGGGCTCGGTAATCTGGCGGGCGACGGCGAGTAGGCAAACGCGGCTTGTAGGGCCGTTCCATCGCGAAAACCGGTGCGCTGCGCTTTCGTGTCCACCGGACGCTGGAGCGGCGCGGCACCGGCAACGACATGACAACCACTTGCATACGACCCGCATACGCGCAGGGTCTGCGACAGCGCCGCCGCGCCGCGCCGATTCTCCAACTGTCCAACCCTCTGACATGTGCCGAAGTGACATGCTTGTGACACGCTTACGATTCTGAACGCGAAAATCGGGGTTTGTCGGATTCAGAGTGTCAAAACAATTTGACGCTTATCCTTGTCAGGCATAGCCTCACTTTATGGAGCACTCGGTACCTTCGACTCACAAAGTGCCCGGCCCGGCACCGCTCGCGACGCGCGGGCCGAAGCCGGCGGACGTGCTCGAACTGCTCAAACCCATCACCTGGTTTCCGCCGATGTGGGCCTTCATGTGCGGCGCCGTGTCATCGGGCGCGGGGCTGGAGGGGCGCTGGTGGTTCGTCGCGGGCGGCGTCTTGCTCGCAGGTCCGTTGGTTTGCGGCACCAGCCAAGCGGTCAATGACTGGTTTGACCGCCACGTCGATGCCATCAACGAGCCGCACCGCCCGATCCCTTCGGGCCGCATTCCCGGCCGCTGGGGCCTCTACATCGCCATTATCGCGAGCCTCGTTTCGGCGAGCGTCGGCTGGCTGCTTGGCCCGATCGTGTTCGTCGCATCGCTGGTCGGGCTGGCCTTTGCCTGGGCCTATTCCGCCCCGCCGCTGCGCTTCAAGGCCAATGGCTGGCTCGGCCCGCTGGTGTGCGGGCTGACCTATGAGGGGCTCTCATGGTTCACCGGCGCCACTGTGATGCTGGGCGCGATGCCCTCGGCCCATGTGATCGCGGTGTTGGTTCTCTATTCGCTCGGCGCGCATGGGATCATGGTCTTGAATGACTTCAAGGCGGTGGAGGGAGACCGCCAGACCGGCCTCACCTCGCTGCCCGTGGTGCTCGGCGTGAGCAGCGCCGCGCGGCTCGCTTGCGTGACCATGGCCGCCGCGCAGGTGGTGGTGATCGCGCTGCTGCTGGTGTGGGGATATGTGCTTTCGGCGGCAATCGTCGCGGGCGTGCTCGCCGCGCAGATCGCCGCGATGCCCAAGCTGCTGCGCGACCCTGCGAAATATGCGCCGTGGTACAATGGCGTGGGCGTGACGCTCTATGTGCTGGGAATGCTGGCGGCGGCGCTGGGCCTCGGGGGGCATATCTGATGCACGCCCCGCTTGCCTCGGCTGCTGTGGAGGCAAAGGGCTTCGGCTGGCTCGCGATCGGGCGGATCGGGCTGGTGCAGGCTGCGATCGGTGCGCTGGTGATGGTGGCGACGACGGTATTGAACCGCGTGATGGTGGTCGAATTGCAGCTCGCCGCGGCGATCCCGGCGGGGCTGGTGGCGTGGCATTACGCGGTGCAGCTCGGCCGTCCGCTGTGGGGCCATGCCTCGGATAAGGGCGGCAGCCGGACAATCTGGATTGTTGGCGGCCTCGCCGTGCTCGCGGCGGGCGTGCTGCTGGCGACGCAGGCGACATTGATGCTGTCGGCCTCGCCCGGTGCGGCGCTGGCGCTCGCCGTCTTCGCCTATGCGCTGATCGGCGCAGGGGTGGGCGCGGGCGGCACTTCGGCGCTGGCATTGCTCGCGAGCGGCGTCGCGCCCGAGCGGCGCGCGGCGGCGGCGGCGGTGACCTGGACGATGATGGTGGCCGGGATCGTCGCCTCGGCGATCACCGTGGGCCAGCTCTTGAAGCCCTTCTCTTTCGACCGGCTGCTGATGGTCGCGGGCGGCCTCGCACTAGCGATGGTGACGCTGAGTGTGCTCGCAACATGGCGGCTCGAGCGGCAAGCGGGTCGTTTCGGCCATGCCGCGCAGGACGGCGCGGTCCCCGATTTCCGCGCCGCGCTCGCCGAGATCTGGCACGAGACAGCGGCGCGGCGGTTCACGATTTTCATCTTCGTCTCGATGATCGCCTTCTCGATGCAGGACCTGATCCTCGAGCCCTTCGCCGGGCTGATCTTCGGCCTGACGCCGGGGGAATCGACCCAGATGGGCGGGCAGCACCAGGGCGGCATCCTGCTCGGCATGATCGTCACTGGCATCGGCGGGAGCGCCTTCACCGGCAAGCGCCCCGATGCCCTGCGCGTGTGGGTGATCGGCGGATGTCTGCTCTCAGCGGTGGGACTTGCCGCGCTCGGGCTGGCGGCTGTGAGCGGCCCGCCGTGGCCGCTGGGGCTCAACGTTTTCGTGCTCGGCTTCGGCAACGGGGTCTTCGCGGTCGCCGCGATCGGCGCGATGATGGGCCTTGCCGGCGCCGGCGAAACCACGCGCGAGGGCGTCCGCATGGGCGTTTGGGGTGCCAGCCAAGCCATTGCATTCGGCCTTGGCGGATTGCTCGGCGCGGTCGGGGTCGATCTGGCGCGCGCGGGTCTCGGAACTGACGGCGCGGCCTTCCAGCTGGTGTTCGCCATCGAAGCGGGGGCCTTCGTGCTCGCCGCGATCCTCGCGGTCAAGGCGACCGGCGGGGCAGC
>JAIYEK010000176.1 GCA_027487015.1 Erythrobacteraceae bacterium
CTCTTGCTGGGGCGTAGCCAAGCGGTAAGGCAGCGGTTTTTGGTACCGCCATGCGAAGGTTCGAATCCTTCCGCCCCAGCCAACAGCATTTGGCGCAGACCTCGAACCCGGCTCTTGCGCATGGCTGCAAGGCCGGTTCTATTGTCCTCTATGCGACTGGCACAGCTCCCGGCACGCGCCGCATGACCTTCAGAACCTTGGCCTTTGCCGGACTGGCCCTAGTCGCTGGTCTTGCCGCGTTCCTGTTCTTAGCGGCCGAGCCGCAGGGCGATTCTCTCGCAGTACCTCAAACGGGAGCCGAAGCACCGCTTGCCGCAAAGGGCGCCGCGGCTTTTGCAGGCGGCGGGTTTGGCGGGATATCGCAGACCGCGCTCGAGACCAATGCGGTGCCCTTCAAGCTGGTTGCCGCGGCGCTGGTGCTCGACGAACAGGCCCACGATCCGGCCGCGCGCGCCGACGGAGCAACGTTGCAGCGGTTGCTCCGCCGGTTCGGCTTCCTCTTCCCCGAGCGCGTCGACGGCCTGCCCGAGGGCATGCGCCCCAATCTTCGCGACAAGCCGCTGGGGATGACCCACGGCTTCATCGCCCCGGTCGGCGGATCGCGGGTCGAGGTCGCCAATCTCGGCTGTGCGGCGTGCCATGCCGGGGTCGCCTATGCGCCCGACGGCGCGCCGTTGCCGGGGCGCGCGGTGCTGGGGATGCCCAACACCTCGCTCGATCTGGAGAGCTACACGCAAGCCGTCTTCACCGCGCTGCGCCGCCATGCGGGGAGCCCCGAGCTGCTGGCGACCGCCGACACACTGTTCCCCGACATGGGCTGGCAGGAGCGCGCCTCGCTGCGCTGGATCGTGCTCCCGCTGGCAAAGAGCCGGCTGGAGAGCCTCGCCGGTTCGCCGCGCGCCTTGCCATTTCCCAACGGGTTGCCGGGCGCGACCAATGGCGTCGCGGCATTGAAGCTCCAGACAGGAACGCCGCTCATGGGCGGCGGGGCGGAGGAGCGCGGGTTCGTCTCGATCCCCGACCTCGCCTTGCGCCATCGCCGCAGCCGCCTGCTAGCGGACGGCGCCTATGCCGCCCCCTCCGGCAAACCCGACATGCGCGAGCTTGCGGCGATCACCAGCTTCTTCACCGTCCCCAGCATGGGCGTGAATCCCGAAGAAGCGCAGCGCCATATCCCCGAGGCCGAGGCGATATTCGTGTGGCTCGCGGACTACCGCCCGCAAGGTTTCCCCGGCCCGCTCGATAGGGCAGCGGCAGAGCGCGGCGCGGCGCTTTATGCCAGTGCTTGTGCATCGTGCCACGGCAGCTTCGACTGGAACAGCGGCGCGCCCCGGCTCGCGTCCTATCCCGACTGGATCGGCGATGTCGGCACCGATCGCTTGCGGGCGCGGGTGATGGATGAGAGGCTGGCAAAGGCGATCCGCGGCTCGGCCTATGCTGCCGCGATCAAGGTGCGCCCCGGAGAGGGCTATGCTGCACCGCCACTCGCCGGGCTGTGGGCCTCAGCGCCCTACCTCCACAATGGTTCGGTGCCGAGCCTCGCCGCGCTGCTCGACCCGCGCCTGCGCCCGCGGCGATTCATGGTCGGCGGACACGCACTCGATTGGGAGAGCATGGGGCTGCGGCTGACGGCGGAGGGGCGCTATCCGGCGGGCTACCGAGCGTTCGCGGCGCCGCAATGGGTCGACACGGCACAGCCGGGCCTCGGCAATGGCGGGCATACCTTTGGGAGCGAGCTGACGGCGCAGGAGCGGCAGGCGCTGATCGAGTTCCTGAAGCTGATCTAGTCGAGGAGCACCTCGGACAGCGGCAGACGCGCGCGGGCGAAGGGCGCACCGTCGCGGCGGCCGACGCGCAATGCGCTCACCAACCGGCGGTCCGGCCCGATGTCGTGGGCTGCGCACAGCGAGGCCGCCGCCGCAGGATCATCGGCCAGTGCGGCGAGAACATTTCCGCCGAGCCCGCCCGCATCAATCTCGAGCCACAGCCGGTGAAAGGCGCGGCCGCTGTCGAACGGGTCCTCGCTGGCCGTACGGTAGAACAGCACCACGGCGGCAGCATTGGCAAAGCCACTGGCCTCGGCGAGCAAAGCGGGCGCAAGGCCGAGCGCCGAGAGCGGAGCGAACAGCGGCCCGAGCACTGCGCCCGCGGCGGCCGCCTCGATCCCTGAAAGCTGCATCGCCGCAGCATTGAGCCCGTCGCGGGCCCAATCGCGGTGGCGCGGGCTCAAGCGCATCCAGTGGCGCAGCTCGGCGCGGAAGGCTCGTCCACGCATGATGCCGTAGCTGGCGCGGTCGTAGAGCGCGGCGGCCGCGGCAATGGCGGCGGGGTCGGAGAGGATCACGCGGTCCTCGCCCGCGAAGGCCTGCGCCGCTGCGCGGTCCTCACCGCTCGGCGGCAGGAACGCCCCGCGCCACGAGGCCCGCGTTTCCAGCACCGCCAGCAGCGGATCAGGCGTAGCACCCGGCGCAAAGGTGAGGCGCGCTATCGGGCGCAAGCCACTCGGATCACCACCCGAAAGCCGCTCGACCCGCGTCATCAGCCCCACGCCCGAGGCGGCAATCACCGCGCCCTCGGCCGCTGCGCCAAGGCTGATCGCGGCGTCGTTGCCGCGCGGATCGCCCACGCTCAGCCGCCGCGCGGTGTCCTCCAGCAGCACCAGCGTCTCGCCCTCGATCCGCCAACGCGCGGGCTGGACGTTGTGGACGCTGGGCGAGGCCATCGCCGCCGCAACGATCTCGCGTAGCACTTCGGCGGTCATGCGATGTCCTTCCGGAACAGGTGCAGCTTGTGGAGCCACCGGCCGTTCATCTTCTCGACCTGCCTGAGGCTCGCCGGGTTCTCGTCGGCGATCCATGTCCCGCCGACGGTCTCGTAGCCCGCCGCGCGCACCCGGCCGAGCGTCTCGGCGAGCATCGCGCTCATGATCCCCTGCCCGTGCGCCGCGCGGGCGACCGAGTAGAAGATGATCACCGCACGGCGTCGATTCATCCGGTAGCGCAGGAAATGCCACGGGGTCGCCAGCCCGATCCGTGAGCGGGTCGCCTTGAGGAAGCCGTTGAGGTCGGGGATCGCGATGATCACCCCCACCGGCACCCCGTCCTGCTTGACCACCGAGGACAGGCGCGGGTCGAGAATCGTGCTGAGTTCCCCCGCCTGGAACTGGAATTCCTCCTCCGTCAGCGGCACGAACATCGGATTGTCGTGAAACCCGTCGTTGAGCAGCAGCCGGGCCTCCTCCATCCGCTCGGGGAAGGTCGATTTGCGGATCGGGGCAAAGGTGAAATGTGCCGGGTCGAGCGCCGCAGGCGGCGGGGCGGCGCGGGCGAGATCGATCTCGAAGGTGGTCATGGGGAAGAAGGGCGCGAAGCCGTTCGCTGCGAGCATCACCGGCAGCCACGGCGGGCCGACGACCATGTCGGTATAAGCGGTCTCCTCGAACCCGCCGGTCATCACCCCGCATTGCTGCATGGCGGTGAGATTGAAGTTGCCGACCAGCTCGGCCATGCCCTCGTCGCGCGCGAAGCTTTCAGCGGCACCGAGCAGCCTGCCCGCCGCTTCGGGATTGTCGGCACAGTCGAAGAAGCCGAACTGGCAGCGGCTCCAGCCCCACCGTTCGTTCGATTGGCGGTGCATGTGGGCGATGATCCGCCCGACCGGCTTTGCTCCATCATGCACCGTCCAGAAACGACAGGGATTGCCCGCTGTCCACAAGGGGTTCTTCGCCGGATCGAGCATCCGCATGATGTCGCCCCGCATCGGCGAGACATAGCCGATCTCCGGCGGGTAGGCGTGGAACGGCGCTTCGAAGAAGGCCTGTGCATCGCCTTCGCGCAAGGTGAGGGTCATGGGGCACGCTCCAGCAGCCGGGCGACGATGGTGAGCTCCTGCGTCAGCCGCGCCTCGTCCAGCGCGCCGCCCGAGATCGCGAG
Organism: Erythrobacteraceae bacterium; assembly: GCA_027487015.1. Taxonomy (GTDB): domain Bacteria; phylum Pseudomonadota; class Alphaproteobacteria; order Sphingomonadales; family Sphingomonadaceae; genus Erythrobacter. The sequence goes on from JAIYEK010000176.1 coordinate 3,933, forward strand.
GAAGCGCGGGGCAGGTCCCGGGGCAAGGCGCAGCAGGTGACTGGCGCCATAGCGGGCGAGGAGCTCGCGCGCGGCGCCGGTCAGGTTCTCGCTCGCAGGATCGCGCGCCGCGGTCAGTACCGGCCGAGCGGCGAGCGCGGCGAGCACGTCGCCGGGCAGATCGGCCAGCGCCTCGGCGGTCACCGGCACGGCATTGGCGAGCAGGGGGTGGGCGGCGAGGATTGCGGCTTCATCAGGCGCTGCGCGGGCGATGGGGAGCAGCAGCCCCTCGCCGCGTGCGGGGCCGCTTGCGAACCGCTCGGCGAGCATCACCAGCCCAGCGGCTGCGCTGGCAGCAGCGGCCAGCGACCAGACCAGCGCGGGGGGCACGGCCGCAAGCTGCGCTGCGAACGCAGTCAGCCCACCCGCGCCCGCGACCAGCGCCAGATCGCCCAGAAGTCGCAAGGGCCGGCTTGCGGTTCCGGCAAGGCGCGAACAGGCGAGCACGAAGACCAGCGCGGCAAAGGGCCCGCCGCGGAACGGCAGGTCGGGGAAGGCCCAGGCAAAATCGGTCGCGAGCAGCGGCAACGCCAGCGCGAAGGCCAGCGCAAGCATGTCCGCCGCGCGCCACTCGGCCAGCGACACCGAGGCGCGCTGGGCGAGGAGGTGGAGCACTATCGCCACCACCACCGCCGCCTGAAACAGCGCGAGCGCGATGAGTGCTGGCCCCGTCCACACCAGCCCGAAAGTCACCGCCAGCAGTGAGAAAGCCCCCGCCCCGCCCAGCGCCAGCAGCTTGAGCGGGCGTGGGGCGTGGCGGCGCACCAGCTCCTCGGCAAGGCGCAGCGTGACCAGTGGCAGCCACGCGGCCACGACCATGGTCAAAGCGACCACCACCGGGGAAGGCAGCGCCATTCCCGCTAGCCGCAGCGCGAGCAGCAGCGCGATCAGCGTGACAAGGCGCGCCAGATGTCCCGCGACCCCGCCCCCGCGCGCCGCCGACGCAACGCCCATTCGCGCCACCAGCGCGGCGAGCAGCCCGATCGCTGTCAGGAGAGCGCCGATCGCCGTCATGCCAAGAGCTTCGCCATAAACCGCCGCACCAGCGCGCGCTTGGCGAAGGCGAGCGGCGCCGCCAGCGGGCGCTCGACCCGCATGGCATGGGCGTTGAAGAAATAGCCGCGATAATCCGTGCCGCCGGGCCGGGCGAGGATCACCCGGATCGCTTCCTCGGCCATCAGCGTGCCGGCCATTGTCACCATGGTCGAGAAGCTGAAGCGCGAACGCTTGCCCGCCGCAACCTCGCCCGCGACGTCGAGATCGACATATTTGTGGCTGGAGGAGTGGACGAGGACATACTCGATCTCCTTCATCAGGCATTCGACGCCCATCTCTTTGGTGATGGACTGCCACGGCACGCCGATGGTGGGATAGCCGAGCCGCTCCTCGATCCGCGGATCGCCCGGGCGCACTACCGTGACCGAGGGCAGCGGCGAGGCATAGGCATCGATCAGCGTCTTCCCGTGTACGCGGCACTGGCGGTAATATTCGGCGCCCGCCGCAGAATCGTCGGTGCCGTTGATCGCGACATCGGCGCGCGGGAGGATCTCGGGCAAGCGCTCGGTCCATTCGCGCCCCAGCACCTCGAGCTGGACTTGCGGATTGATCTCGAGCGCCAGCCGCGCGGCCGCCTCGGCCTTCAACTGGCCGATGGTGTCGGCGCGGGCGAAGAGCTGGCGGTTGAGGTTCGACACCTCGAACACGTCAAGATCGGCGATGATGAAGCGGCCGACGCCCGCACGAAGCAGCGCCATGAAGGCCGCGCCCCCCATGCCGCCGACGCCGGGGATGAACACGCAGGCTTCGCGCAGACGCTCCTGCTCTGCCTCGGTCACGAAACCACGGTTGCGGGTGGTCATCTCGGCATAGTCGAAGGCGGTCATGGGAGGGGCCTCAGGCGGTTGTAGGGACGGGACGCATCGAGCCATTGGATCAGCGGGGCGAGCACCGCGCCCGCCAGCACCATCGCCGCCTGCACCGCCAGCTGCGGCAGGGCGCTGCGCGGCACGCTGCGCGCGAGGAAGCGCTGCCCGGCGGCAAGGTCGATCTTGCCGATCTGCAGCACATCATCGCCGCGGGCGTAATCGAGTTCGCGCTCGCAAAAGGCGTTGTAATCCTCGCGCCGGTGCTTGGCGGCGATGGCGAAGGTCTTCTTCAGATTGTCCGACCCGCCGGTATAGGCATTGGTGATGACCTGCCGGTCGGCGTCGTAGCCCGCATCCTCCCCCACCCCGAAGGCTTGGCGGTGGCGGCGCATGATCTGGTGCGCGAGGTGGCGATGGGTGAAGCTCTGCGGCGTTGCGCCTTGGGCCGGGAAGACATCGCTGAATGTCTCGGCCACCATGCCGACCACCGCGGGCACTTGGGTGACGCTGCTCACCCACAGGGGTCTCAGGCCCTGCCGCAGGAACAGCGCGAAGCAGGTGAGGCCGTAGAGGATCCATGAAAGCCCGCCGCTGCGCTCCTCGGGATCGACCATGACCAGGCCTAGGTGAAGCACGTTCTCCTCTGCCCCGCCCCGGATCACGCCGAGCTGCGGCATGGCGTTGAAAGCGACCGGGCGGCCATCCACGCTGCGGGTGACGAGCGTGATGACGCTGCGATCCCACGCCGCGCCGTCTTCGCCGAACAGACCGTAGTCGAGGCTCTGCCCGCCAAGGCAGGCGCGCACCACGGCATCGCAGTCCTGCTTCAGCTGCGCCAGCGCGCCGGGCGCAAGGCTGGTGCCCGGCCGCTCGACGATCCACACGCGGTATTCACGCGAGGGGCGGAACGAGAGCGACAGGGTTTCTCCAGCAAGGGCACCCAGAAACTGAAGCAAAGGTTCCCCCTCCCCATGCCGGATTGCCGACCTTACGCGCCGCACCGGCAGCGCTACCGGCGCGCGCTATATCAGGCGGCTACGCACATCCGGTTAAGCCTGCCTCGCGCGGAATATGGTTAAGTGGGGGGCAGGCTGGTCGCAAGCGCGGATCCGACCTTGTCGGGGACAAGCAGCACCGGTGCCGGGTGAAGCGCCACGCCCGAACCCCGGGTATCAGGCGGGCCGCACTTCAAAAATGATGCGCATTGTGCTTGATGCCTGTGCGGGGATGGGCGGGTGGCCCGGATAACCGGGCAACGGGGCTTGAAAACGACAGCATGCTGAAGCGGATTCTCGATTACCATTCGGGTCGCGGGATCGCATTGTGCAGGCTTGCGCTGGCGGTGGTGTTCCTGCTCGTCCTCTATGCCGATCCCGATCAGCCGGTGCGCAATCCCTGGGAGGGCTATGTGTTTCTGGGCGGCTACGCACTGCTCTCGCTCGCGCTGCTCGCAGCGATCTGGAACAACTGGTGGCGCGATGTGACGCTGCGCCTGCCTGCGCTCCTGCTGGATTGCGCGGTGTTCCTGATCGCGATCTACCTCACCGAGAGCAGCTCTACCGATTTCACCAGCCCGTTCCTTTCTTCCTTCATCTTCATCATACTCACCGCGACGGTGCGCTGGGGTTGGTCGGGGATGGCGATCGTCGCGGGAGCGCTCAGCTTGAGCTATCTTGCGGCGGGCGTGTGGCTCGAATGGGCCGGCTTTGATGTCGAGCTCTACCGCTTCGGCCGCCGCGGCACCTACATGTTCCTGCTATCGCTGATCCTCGTATGGTTCGGCCTCCAGCGCCGGGTGCGCGCCGTGGCGCGGCTCGACTTTGCGGGCGAAAGCACGGGCGCGCTGCCCGCCGCCGAAATAGCGGCTTACGCGATGCAGGCGACCGGCTCGCCTTGCCTCTACATGGGTTGGTGGAGCAACGAGGATCCGCATGTCCTGCTGTGCAAGGTCGATGGCGGCGATCCGGTCATCCAGAACCTGCCGCCCGAGGCGCTGGCCGCACCGACCGACACGCCCTTCGCGCTGTTCGACCGCCCCTGGCGCCGCATGCTGGTAGCAAGTGCTGACGGGCGGATCACGACACGACGCGCAGCCTTCGACGCGCCGCTTGCGGAGCATTACGGCATTGCCGAGGGGCTGGTGATCCCGATCCACAGTTCCTCGGGCAAGGGGATGCTGATCCTCAGCTGCAATCCCGATATCAGCATCGACCACCTCGCCATGGCTCCGGCGCTTGCACAAGAAATCTCCGCCGCGCTCGACCGGCAGTTGCTCTCGCACATTTCGCGCGAGGCGGCGGTGGCGCACCTGCGCGCCACACTCGCCCGCGACCTGCACGACAGCGTGGCGCAGACCCTCGCCGGCGTGCGCTTCCGGATCGAGGCGCTGCGCGCACAGGTTCGCGCAGGGAACGACGCCGATGCCGAATTCGACGAGATGAAAGCCAGCCTCAGCAGCGAGCACCGCAACCTGCGCCAGATGATCGAGCGCCTGCGCCGCACCGATCTCGAGCCTTCGACCGTCCGGCTCGCGGCCCAGATGCAGGGCGTCGCCGGCGAGCTCGAGCGCAACTGGCGCGCCGAGGTGCACGTGTCGACCACGCCCGAAGACCTCGCGGTTCCGGTCGGCCTTGCTTACGAAATCCAGCAGATCGCCCGCGAGGCGGTGGCGAACGGGGTGCGGCACGGCGAGGCGAGGCGCTTCGACATCGCGGTATCGCGCAGCGCATGGGGGATCGATCTCGACATCCGCGACGACGGGAGGGGGTTTACGGGCACCCCTCCGCCCCACCCGCGCACGCTCGATGAAAGAGCCCGCGCCAATGGCGGCCATCTGGCGGTCTGCGCGAGCAGCGCAGGGGCGCATCTGGTGATCAACCTGCCCGATCGGAGCGACAAATGATCAATGTCCTAGTCGCCGACGATCACCCCTTCCTCAGGGCCGGGCTCGAGGCGGTGCTGCGCACGGCCGGCATGGTGGTGGTGGCATCGGTGGGCGACGGCGATGCCGCGCTCGCCGCGATTCCCGCGACCGATCCCGACGTGGTCGTGCTCGATGTCGCGATGCCCGCGCGTGACGGGGTGGCGACGCTTGCGGCGATGCGAGAGAGCGGCGACCAGCGGCCGGTGGTGATCCTGACCGCCAGCATCGATGACGAGCAGCTCCTCGCAGCGATCCATCACGGCGCCAGCGGCATCGTGCTCAAGGAGGACGCCGAGGATTTCCTGATCGATTGCATCCGCAGCGCAAGCGCGGGGCACAAGACGATCGACCCGCGGCTCGCCTCGCGGATCACCGAGCTCACATCCGGCGAGAAGCCCGCGCGCCGGATCGACAAGCTCGGGCGGCGCGAGAAGGAGATCGTCGAGCGGGTCGCACGCGGCCTGCGCAACCGCCAGATCGGCGAAGAGCTGTCAATGAGCGAGGGTTCGATCAAGGTCTATCTCCACACGATCTTCGAGAAGCTCGAGGTGAGGAGCCGGACCGAGCTTGCCATCCTCTATCACGACGAGACGACCTGATCCGCCTCTAAGGTCACGGGACGGGCGGCCCATTCCTTTCAGGCATGGAAGCTATTGCCGCTGGCCGTCTGCCGGACGGCGGCCGGAGGGTGCATTTCGGGTTCACGGCATCCCGCCGCACTGAACAAGGGAGTTTCCCGATGACCCGCTTCACCGTTCCGACCCGCGACACCGTTTCCGAAACCAACCAGGCGCTGTTCGACGCCCTTCAGGGCAAGCTCGGCTTCGTCCCCAACCTCTACGCGACCTTCGCGCTCTCGCCCAATGCGCTGGGCACCTATCTTGCGTTGCAATCGGCCAAGTCGTCGATCAATGCCAAGGCCCGCGAAGTCGTCAATCTCGTGGTCAGCCAGTACAACGACTGCCTCTACTGTCTTGCCGCGCACACGATGCTGGGCCGGATGAACGGCTTCACCGACGCACAGATGATCGAGATCCGCAAGGGCACCGCCAGCTTCGATGCGAAGCTCGATGCGCTCGCCCGCCTGGCCCGCAACCTGGTCGAGACCCGCGGCCATGCCGATGCGGCCGCGATGGACGCCTTCTTTGCGGCCGGGTGGAGCCAGGAAAATCTCGTCGACGTCATCGTCACTGTCGGCGACAAGATCATCAGCAACTACCTCCACGCCGCGACCGACATTCCGGTCGACTTCCCGGCCGCTCCGCCGCTGGAACTGGCCGAGGCGGCCTGAACGCTGGGCTTAGCCTGAACCTCACCCTCTTCGCCGCCCGGAACCATCCGGGCGGCGCGGACGGTTGTGCCGGCCACCCCTTTTCATTCGCGCAGGATCAGGGTTCCGCGAGGGCCTCTGCGACATGATCGGCAAAGGCCCGCGCCTTGGCGCTCGCCAGCCTGCCGCCCGGAAACAGCGCCCACAGGTCGATCGGCGGGAGCGCCCAGTCGGCTAGCACCGGAACCACCGCGCCGCTGGCAAGCTCACGGGTGAACATCCATTCGGAGGCGAGCGCGAGGCCCATGTCAGCGAGCACCGCCGCGCGCAGGCCCTCGGCCGCCGACACCCGCAGCCGCCCCCGGACGCTGACCGATGCCTCCGCCCCGCCCGCATGGCGGAAGGTCCAGGGCGCGGCCTCGTAGCGGGTATAGACCACCGCCTCATGCGCGGCGATCTCGGCCGGAGTGGCGGGGGTCCCGGCACGAGCGAGATAGCCGGGCGTAGCCACCACCAGCCTGCGCCCGGCGGCCAACTTGCGTGCCGTTGCGGTCGAATCCGGCAGCGCGCCCATGCGCAGCGCCACGTCCACCCCCTCCTCGACCATGTCGATCACCCGGTCGTCCATCACGAGTTCGAGCTCCAGTCCGGGGTGCCGGTCCATGAAGGCCGGAAGGCCGGGGACGATATGGAGCCGCGCGAAGGTGGTCGCCGCCGAGATCCTGAGCCGCCCGGTCAGCCCGCGCCCTGCGCCGCGAGCAGCGATCTCGGCCTCGTCCGCCTCCTCGAGCGCGCGGCGGGCTCTTTCATAGTAACGCTGTCCGGCCTCGGTCGGCGAAAGCCCGCGGGTGGTGCGCGTTACCAGCCGCACGCCGAGCTGGTCCTCGAGCTGCGCGATCATCTTCGAGACCGCCGGCTGCCCGACATTGCCCTGCCGCGCGGCGGCCGAGAAGGACCCGGTGTCGATCACCCGCACGAAGGTCGCCATCGCCTGGAAACGGTCCATCGTCATTCCCCTTTGGAATGGATCATGGTGCCACGACCCGCCTGCCCTGTCGCGCGGGAAATGGGCATCTGTCTTGTCAGAAAGCGGGCGGCATCACCCCTCCCCGTCAGGAGACGGGCAATGACCGAGGTCTAAGCAATGGCGTGGGCCGAAGCCCTCGTCCCTGCCGCCTCACATCCTCGCACATGCCTTGTGGATTATGTAGCGCTTGCTACAATAACCCGGATAACTCCGTGGGAGACAAAGTGCCATGATCCTGTTCCGCCTGTTCCTTGTCGCCTGCATGGTGACGATCCTCGGCTACACCACGGTCACCATCGCCAATCACGGCTGGGATCTGGTGCCGATTTTCTTCGGCGACATGGCGAAGATGGCGTGGCCGGGACAGTTCAATCTCGACTTCATGTGCTTCCTGCTGCTCGCCGGAATCTGGGTGTCGTGGCGCCACCACTTCCGCCCCGCAGGGCTCGCGCTGGGGCTGGTCGCGGTGTTCGGGGGCATGATGTTCATGTCGGTCTATCTGCTGGTCCAATCGCTGCGCACGCGGGGCGATATCGCCGCGCTCATGCTGGGACCGGAGCGGGCCGCCGGACGCTAGGGCGGGAATCGCTGGAAAACTCGCCGCTGCGTCTTTGCTCAGGACCGCCGCCTGCCTAATCCCTCCGGTGTGACGGCACATATCGACATCGGGCGCGGCCCTGCGGGAGAGGCGATCGGGATCGATCTTGCCGAGCTCCTTGCGACGCGCCTGCTGGTTCAGGGCAATTCGGGCTCGGGCAAGTCGCATCTACTGCGCCGCCTGCTCGAGGAATGCGCGGGCCAAGTGCAGCAGATCGTGATCGATCCCGAGGGCGATTTCGTCACCCTCGCCGATGCCTTCGGGCACGTGGTGATCGACGCCGGCGCCTATTCCCCGCGCGAGATCGAGGAGTTGGCCGCGCGTGTCCGCCAGCACCGCGCCTCGGTGGTGCTGGCCTTGGACGAGCTCGAGGTCGAGGCGCAGATCCGCTGCGCTGCGCTGTTCCTCACCGCATTGTTCGATGCCCCGCGCGAGCATTGGTATCCGGCGCTGGTGGTGGTCGACGAGGCGCAGATGTTCGCGCCTGCCGCCGCAGGCGAGATGAATGACGAGACCCGCCGCCTGACGCTTGCGGCGATGACCAATCTGATGTGCCGCGGCAGAAAGCGCGGCCTTGCCGGGATCGTTGCCACCCAGCGGCTCGCCAAGCTCGCCAAGAACGTCGCTGCGCAAGCCTCCAACTTCCTGATGGGGCGGACCTTTCTCGATATCGACATGCAGCGGGCCGCCGATCTGCTCGGCATGGACCGTCGGCAGGCGGAGCGCATCCGCGACCTCCAGCGCGGCCAGTTCCTCGGGCTTGGCCCGGCGATCAGCCGGCGGCCGGTGGCGGTGCAGGTCGGCGCGGTGCGGACCGCCGGGCGCGGCGGCGGTCAGGGGCTGATCCCGCTTCCGCAGGCGGCCGAGGGTGCGATGGAGGCGCTGCTCACCGATCGCCTCGCCGAGGCCGCTGCGGGGCCCCAGCCGGTTCGCCGCGCGCCCCCGCCTCCGCCACCGCGCGCCGATCTCGAGGAAGCGCTCACTCGCCCGCGCGATCTGCCCGAGGTGGTGCGGGCAGCCGACCCCCTCCCCGCACCCACACCGCCCGAGCCGCCCGCCAAGCGCCCCGCCCCGGTGCCCGCCACCGCAGACGGCGCAACACCCGAAGACGTGATCCGCGACATCGCCTTCGCCGAGGGCGCGACCTATCGCCCTGCCGCGAGCCTGTTCCGCGACTTCGCGATCCGTTGCCGCCAGGCCGGCATCGCCAGCGCGCATATCGACATCGCGCGCTTCCGCCGGATGTTCGCCCATGCGGTGAGCGGCCTCGACCGGCTCGAGAGCGAAGCGCAGGCCGCCATCGCGCAGGCGGCAGACGGCGTCGATGACGATTGCCTCGCGCCCTATCTTGCGATCCTGATCTCCGCGCACGGCGGCCATGCCATGCCCGACGAGGACGAGCTCGGCCGCCTCTATGGCAGCGCCTCGCCTAGCCGGGTGCGGCGGCTGCTCGACCATCTCGAACGGCAGGGCCGGATCGTGGTGCGCGAGGACTTCGGCGGCGAGCGCTCGATCACGGTGCCGATGCTGCCCGCCGCAGCCTGATTTCCGGCTCACCGACCCGCCCGCGCGGCACCCGCCTTGCCGCTTCATGGCAAGCGTGGCCCTGATGCAGCAATCCCTGCACAGCACGGCCATGCGAGCATCGGTTAGACCCCGACTGCCGCTGTGCGCCTTGCCCGGGCCTTGCGGCACACGTCCCGGAGGAGAGGGTCCGACGAGGAGATTTCGATGCACGCGCCTGTCCATGCCCCCGTGTTTGCCGTCCCGCCCGGCGCCGCGCCGTCCGCCACTCAGGAATGCGCGATGGTCACCGCCCATGAGCTTGCCGGTCCGGCGCAGCGCTTCGTTCTGCCGGCGGGGCGCGACGCGATCCTGATGCCGCTCGGCCCGAGCATCCTGTCGGCCTTTCCCGGGATCGCCGCCACCCGCGCAAGTCTCGGCACGGTGCTCTTCATCCCCGCCGGGACCTGCATCAGCGCCGGGTTCGAGGACCGCCACAGCGCGTGCCTGCTGCTGCTCGACCCTGAGCTGCGCGGCCTCGTCGGCGAAGCGCTCGCGCCTTGCGCGGTGCAGGTGCCCGGCACCGCTTTCCTGATGCACGGCGCACACCCGGTGCGCGCGCTGGTGCCGCTGATCCGCCGCTTCGGCGCCGCCGACGGAGAGCCGGGCGCGGCGCTCGCCCTGCGCGCGCTTGCCGAATTGCTGCTCCACGAGATTGCGCTTGGACATGCCGCCGCGCACCCCGTGGCGGCCATCCGCACCGACACCCGCCGCCTCGGCCGCCCCCCGCGCGCCGAACGGATCCAGCCGCACCACCTCGCCGCCATCGACAGCTTCATCGATCGCAATATCGAGAACGTCCTCAGGATCGACGATCTTGCCGCGCAGGTCGGCCTGTCGCGCTATCACTTCCTGCGCTGCTTCAAGCGCGCGACCGGATCGAGCCCGCTGCAATATGTCCTCGCCCGCCGCGTCGAGCATGCCCGCCAGCTCCTCGCGCAGAGCGAGGAGAGTATTGCTGCGGTCGCCTATGCGGCAGGCTTCTCCTCGCAGAGCCACTTGAACGCGATGTTCAAGCGCCATTTCGGCATCACCCCGGGGGCCTTCGTGCGGGCCCAGCGCCGCCCTGCCACAGCGCCCGAGGCCGTGCCCGCCCTGTCCTGACACCGCCCGCCCCCCCGCCAAGGAGACCCCGATGACCTACACCTCCCGCCTCGATCTGCCGCGCAGCCTGACCAAGGCCGCGATCGATCTGCTGCAGGCGCGCCTGGTCGATGCGATCGACCTCGAGGCGCAGATGAAGCAGGCGCACTGGAACGTGCGCGGCAAGGACTTCATGCAGCTTCACGAGTTGTTCGACGGCGTTCACACCATCGTCGAGGAATTCGTCGACACCATTGCCGAACGCATCGCCGCGCTGGGCGGCATCGCCGACGGGCGGGTCCAGACCGTGGCGACGACGAGCCACCTCTACGAATATCCGCTCGAGGCCCGCGGCGGCGAGGCGCATTTGAAGGCCGTGGCCGGATCGCTCGCCGAGTTCGGCAAGCTGGTGCGCGCCGATATCGACGCCGCCGCTGCCGCAGGTGATGCCGACACCGCCGACCTCTTCACCGGCATCAGCCGCGAGACCGACAAGCAGCTGTGGTTCATCGAGGCGCACCTCGACCCCGCCGCCTGAGCGCGCGCGGGTGGGCCGTGGCGGCGGCGCTTGTCGCGGCGTTTGCGTCACCGGCGCTGGCCGATCCTGAGCCCGACCCTGCGGCTCCTCCCGCCATCCGGCTGTCGGGGGAGCTACGCGAGCGGGTGACGTGGCAATCGGCGCTCGCCTTCGACAGCGCGGACCCGGACGCGGGCCTGTTCTGGACCCAGCGGGTGGCGCTCGCCGCAGACGCCGAGATCGCGCCTGTGGTGCGAGTGCGCGCAGCGCTGGTCAGCGCGCTGATCGAGGGCAGCAACGAGCAGAGCCCGGCCGAACGCAATGTGCTCGATCTGCAGGAAGCCTTCGTCGAACTCGGCCCCGAGACGGCGTTCTTGCGGATCGGGCGGCAGGAAATCCGCTTGGGCTCGCAGCGACTGATCGCGGTGCGCGACGGGACGACGGTGCGCCGCACATGGGACGGGGTGCGCGGCCATGCGAGCTTCGGCAAGGTGACCCTCGATGCCTTCGCGCTCAGGCTGGTCGCGGTGCGGCCCGAGGGCGTCTTCAATGACGGCCGCAATGAGGGCCGCGATCTCGCCGGACTTCAAGCAAGCTTTCCCGCCCCACTCGGCAGCCTCGATGCCTATTGGCTCTACACCGAAACCAGCGCGCGCAGCACCATCGAGGGCACCGGAAACGACCGCCGCCACTCGCTCGGCCTGCGCGCTCACGGAGAAGCGCGCGGGTGGTTCTGGGACTGGGAAGCGGTCTATCAGACCGGCCGCTTCGCGCGCGGCGATATCGCCGCATGGACCCTCGCCACCAAGGCCGGCCATCGCTGGGATGATCGCCCGTGGCAGCCCGAAGTGATGCTGTCGGCCAACATCGCCTCGGGCGACGGCGATCCCGGTGACGGCACCTTTCGCACCTTCAACGCGCTCTATCCCAATGCCAGCTACTTTTCGGAGAATGCCGTCCTCGGCCCCTCGAACTTCTTCAACCTCCATCCCTACGTGACGGTGCGCCCGCGCGAGGACCTTACGGTGGGCCTCGACCTCAACCTGTATTGGCGGCTCAGCCGCGCCGACGGCGTCTACAATCCGCAAGGGGGGCTGATCCGCGCACCCGGCGGCTCGGACAAGCGCTTTGCCGACGCGGCGCTCTCGGGCGTGGTCGAATGGACCCCGCGCGATGGCGTGCTCGTCAGCCTCGTCGCCACCCGCTCGCAGCCTCAAGGCTTCCTCCGGGCGACCGGCCCCGCCAACCCGTCCGATTTTGTCGAAGCGACGCTGCAATTCACCTTCTGACCGCCTATCTTGCCGCCCAACCCAAGGAGCACACCGCCATGATCGAACGCATTATCACCAAACGCACCCATGATCTGGGCGGCGGCTTCGAAGTCGGGCGGGTGCTGCCGTTCCACGCGCGGCGAATGGTCGGGCCCTATATCTTCTTCGACCACATCGGTCCGGTCGACCTTGCCCCAGGCATCCCGCAGAGCCTCGACGTGCGCCCGCATCCGCATATCGGGCTCGCGACCGTGACCTACCTGTTCGACGGCGCGCTGACCCACCGCGACAGCCTCGGCTACCATCAGGAAATCCGCCCGGGGGAGGTCAACTGGATGATCGCCGGGAGCGGCATCACCCATTCGGAGCGGTTCGAATATGCCCGCGCGCACGGCGCGCACATGCACGGCATTCAGGCCTGGGTCGCGCTGCCGGAGGATGCCGAGGAGACCGATCCCGCTTTCTCGCACCATGCCGGAGCGGAGCTACCCGCGTGGGACGAGCCGGGCCTCACCGGCCGGCTGATCGCGGGAGAGCTTGAAGGCATGCGCGCGGACACTCCGGTCCATTCGCCGCAGTTCTATGCGCATTGGCAGATGCAGCCGGGCACGCGGCGGGTGCTGCCTGCGGCCTATACCGAGCGCGCGGTCTATGTCGCGGCAGGCGCGGCGGAGGTCGCGGGCGAGGCCTTGAGCGCGGGGATGATGGCGGTGCTCGCTCCGGGCGCCGATGTGCCGGTGGTCGCGCAATCCGAGGCAACCGTGATGGTGCTCGGCGGCGAGCCGGTCGGCGAGCGCTTCATGTTCTGGAACTTCGTCTCCTCGAGGAAGGACCGCATCGCGCAAGCCGCGGAGGACTGGAAGGCAGGGCGGATGAAGCTGCCCGATGAAGACAGCCTCGAATTCACCCCGCTGCCCGAATTCAAGGGGCTGTGACCGCCATGTCCGAGATCACCATCCGCTTGGACGACCGCGGCCGGAAAGGCCGCTACATCGCCACGGTCGAAGGCCGCGAGGGGGAGGCCTATATCGCCTTCACCCACCGCGAGGAGGGCGTGATCAGCGCCGACCACACCATCGCGACCGACAGCCTCAAGGGCTCGGGCGCGGCCTTCGCGCTGGTCGAATATCTGGTCGCCGACGCCCGCGCGCGCGGGTTCAAGGTGCTGCCGCTGTGCCCCTATGTCCGCGCGCAATACAAGAAACACCCCGAATGGGCCGACGCCTTCACCGTGCCCCCCGAATGGGAACCGGACCCCGCCTCAGCCTGAGGCCCGCCCGGAGGCTGTGCGCGGGGCGCCTCGGGCCAAAAGCGCAATTTCGGTCCACTGGCCGCAAGCCCTGCGGCGCGAGGCGCTGCGCGCACGACTAGGTTGCCCGGCGACACCCCAAGCCAGAGGATCCTCGTCCCATGCCCACCGCTACCGCCACCGCCGGCTCCAGCCTGCTCACCCCTGCCGATCACCTGCTGGTCATGATCGACCACCAATCGCAGATGAGCTTTGCCACCAAGTCGATCGACGCGATCATGCTGCGCAACAACGCCGCGCTGGTCAGCAATGCCGCCCGCATCTTCGGCGTGGCGACGATCCTCACCACGGTCGCCGAGAAGTCCTTCTCCGGCCCGATCTATGACGAGATCAAGCGCGAATTCCCCGGCCATGACATGATCGACCGCACGACGATGAACTGCTGGGAAGACGAGAACGTCATCACCGCGGTCAACGCCTCGGGCAAGGGCCGCATCGTGCTCGCGGGCCTGTGGACCAGCGTGTGCATCGTCGGCCCGGCGCTCTCGGCGATCGACCAGGGCTTCGAGGTCTATGTCATCGCCGATGCCTGCGGCGACGTCAGCGACGAGGCGCACGAGCGCGCGATGGAGCGCATGGTGCAGGCCGGCGCGCGGCCGATGACCTCGCTGCAATACATGCTGGAGCTGCAACGCGATTGGGCGCGGCACGAGACCTATGACGCCGTCACCCACGCCGCGATGGCATTCGGCGGGGCTTACGGCCTCGGCCTGATCTACGCCAAGACCATCCTCGGCGCCGACGCGCACGAGGGCTGAGGAGGCTGTCCGCCATCTCCCCCCGCCGCAGCCCACCTCCCGTGACCCCGGGGACAGGCTGCGCGCCGGGCCGGCCGCCCTTCCCCAGGGGCGGCCGGCCCTTCCTCGCCTGCCAAGGAGCCTCGCGATGAAACCCTATCTTGCCGCGCTGGGTGCCGGATTGCTGGTGGGGATCGTCTACAGCCTGCTCAATGTCCGCTCGCCCGCGCCGCCGGTGATCGCGCTGGTCGGCTTGCTCGGGATCCTGCTGGGCGAGCAGATCGTGCCCTTGGCGAAGCGCCTGTGGAACGGCCACCCGGACGTGGTCGCCGAAACCCGCGCGGACTGCGCCGAGCATATCCTCGGCCCCCTCCCCGCCCGTGCCGGGCTGAGGGACGAGAAGGACGCATGATCGACCGCCGCACCGTCAATGCGGGACTTGCGCTCGCAGGGCTCGCGCCGCTGTTCAAAGGATCGCCGATGCACGCCGCCGAAACGAGAGCCGACACGATCCTCGTGAACGGCAAGTTCACCACTCTCGACCGCGCCAACCCCGCGCCCGAAGCCGTTGCGATCTCCGGCAATCGCTTTGCCGCCGTGGGCACGCGGGCCGAGGTGATGGCGCTCGCCGGGCCGGACACCAAGGTGATCGACCTTGGCGGGCGGCGGGTGATCCCGGGGCTCGCCGACAATCACATCCACATCATCCGCGGCGGGCTCAACTACAACATGGAGCTGCGCTGGGACGGGCTCACCAGCCTGTCGGATGCGATGGCGATGCTGCGGGCGCAGGTCGCAAGAACGCCCGCGCCACAATGGGTGCGCGTGGTTGGCGGCTTTTCCGAACACCAGTTCGCCGAGAAGCGCCTGCCGACCCTCGACGAGATCAACGCCGCCGCGCCGGACACGCCGGTGTTCATCCTCCACCTCTATGACCGCGCGTTGATGAACGCCGCGGCCCTGCGCGCGGTGGGCTATACGAAGGACACGCCCAACCCGCCCGGCGGCGAGATCCAGCGCGATGCCAGCGGCAACCCCACAGGGCTGCTGATCGCCTCGCCCAATGCCGGGATCCTCTATTCGACGCTGGCCAAGGGGCCGAAACTGCCGTTCGAATACCAGCTCAATTCCACCCGGCACTTCATGCGCGATCTCAACCGGCTCGGCGTCACCAGCGTGATTGACGCCGGGGGAGGCTTCCAAAACTACCCCGACGACTATGCCGTGATCGAACAACTGCATGCCGACGACCAGCTGACGGTGCGCATCGCTTACAACCTCTTCACCCAGAAAGCGGGCGAGGAGAAGGAGGACTTCCTGCGCTGGACCTCGACAGCCAAATACCACCAGGGCGACGACTATTTCCGCCTCAATGGCGCGGGCGAGATGCTGGTCTTCTCCGCCGCCGACTTCGAAGACTTCCGCATGCCGCGCCCCGACATGCCGGCGGAGATGGAAGGCGATCTCGAAGGCGTGATCCGCATCCTCGCGCAGAACCGCTGGCCGTGGCGGCTGCACGCGACTTACGATGAGACCATCACCCGCGCTCTGGATGTGTTCGAAAAGGTCAACCGCGACATCCCCTTGGACGGCATCCACTGGTTCTTCGACCACGCCGAGACGATCAGCGAACGCTCGATTGACCGCGTCGCGGCCTTGGGCGGCGGGATCGCGTTCCAGCACCGCATGGCCTATCAGGGCGAGTACTTCGTCGAACGCTACGGCGCCCGGGCAGCCGAAGCCACGCCGCCCTTCAAGCGGGTGCTGGAGGCGGGGGTGAAGACCTCGGCCGGGACCGATGCGACCCGGGTTGCCTCCTATGATCCATGGGTTTCCCTCAGCTGGCTGGTGACCGGCAAGACATTGGGCGGAACCGGGCTCTACCCGCAACGCAATCTTCTCGACCGCGAGACGGCGCTGAGGATGTGGACCGAGAACACCACCTGGTTCTCGAACGAGGAGGGCAAGAAGGGCCGGATCGAAGCCGGAATGCTCGCCGACCTCGCGGTGCTCGACCGCGATTATTTCACCGTGCCGGGGGACGAGGTTCGCCAGATCGCCTCGGTGCTCACCATCGTCGATGGCAAGCCGGTTTACGGCGCCGAAGGGTTCGAGGGCCTCGCCCCGCCGCTGCCGCCCGCGATGCCCGACTGGTCGCCGGTGAACGTCTACGGCGGCTACAACAAGACCGCACCCGAGGCCGCCACGCTGGCGAAGGTCGCGGCGTCGTCATGCGGCTGTGCCACGACCTGCGGGGTGCACGGCCACGATCACGCAAAAAGTTGGGGAGCGGGCCTGCCGGTCGGCGATCTCAAGAGCTTCTGGGGCGCGCTCGGCTGCGCGTGCTGGGCGGTGTGAGGATGCTGCTGCTGCTCGCTCGCTTGGCGCTCGCCTCGCCCTTCCTGTTCAGCGGGATCACCAAGGCTTTGGACTTCGCAGGGGCGACCGGCGAGGTGCGCGCGCTGACCGGGCTCGACCCCGCCTCGCCTCTGGCAGCGCCGCTTGCCGCGCTGGTGATCGCGGTGCAACTCGGCGGATCGGCGCTGCTGCTTGCGAAGGGCCGCGCGGTGTGGCTCGGCGCCGCGCTGCTCGCCGCCTTCACTCTCGCCGCGACGCTGGTGGCGCATGATTTCTGGAACAAGCCCGAAGGCGCCGCCTTGCGCGATGCGACCACTTTCCTCGAGCACATGGGCCTCATCGCGGGCCTCGGCCTTGCAGCCCTGATCGCGGGACGCAAGCCGTGAGCGAGCCACTGCCCGCCGCCCCTCCCGCGATATTGCCCGGTCTAGCGAGCCTCCTCGCCTTCCTCGCCGGCTTCGTCGACACCGCCGCCTTCATCCACATGGGCGGCCTGTTCGTCGCCCATGTCACCGGCAACTTCGTGCTGCTCGGCGCAGCGCTGGCGACCGGCGGCGCAGTCGGCGAGAAGGGGCCCGAGGTGCTGCAACTCGCCGCCCTGCCGATTTTCTTCACCGCCGCCATGCTGACCGGCGCGCTCGCCGCGCGGCTGACGGCGACGCGCGGCCTTGCTGTCATCCTGTGGAGCGCCGCGCTGCTGACCGCAGGCGTGGCCGGAGCGAGCGCGTGGCTCGGCGCGGGGCCGTGGGACACCGCGAGCGCCGTGGTGCTGATCGCGGCGATGGGCATGCTCAACGCCGCGCACCGCCTCAACCCGGCGATGGGTCCGCCCTTTGCGCTGATGACCGGCAATGTCGCCGCTCTCGCAATCCGCACCGCGCAATTGCTGCACCTCGCGCCGCCGCCCGAAGGCCCGCCGAGCGGCATCGAGGCCAAGATGCTGCGCGCGGTGATCGGCTTCGCGCTTGGCTGTGCTTGCGGGGCGCTGGCACAGGTGTGGCTCGGCCTAGCTGCAGTGGGAATTCCGGCGCTGCTGCTTGCCGGGCGTCTGGTCTGGCCGAAGTGAGCGCCGAAGGTTCCCGGATTGCGCCGACGGTGCCGCGATTGCGCCCAAGGCGCGTATCTGAACATAAGTTGTCGTCCTGAGTAAGGACTCGTGCATTGGGGGCAATGATGACGACGCCGAGAACTCTCCTGATCGCCGCCGCGCTGCTCGCCAGTGCCGCCTGTTCGCAGCAGACCCCGCCGGCGCCGCCTCCGCCCACGGTAGCCGTCGCCGCCCCGCTCCAGCGCTCGATCACCGATTGGGACGACTATGTCGGCCGCTTCGAGGCGATCGAGGATGTCGAGATCGTGCCCCGCGTTTCGGGCAACATCACCCGTGTCGCCTTCCGCGAGGGGCTGGCGGTCGGCAAGGGCCAGCTGCTCTACGAAATCGACCCGCGCCCGTTCCGCGCCGCGCTCGCCCAGGCCGAGGCCGAGGTGGCCCGCGCCCGAGCCAACGCCGCCGTCGCCGCAAGCGAGCTCGCCCGCGCCGCGACCCTGCTGCCCGACGAGGCGATCAGCAAGGAGGTCTACGAGCAGAAGCAGGCCGCCGCCAAGGCCGCGCAGGCCGCGCTCGGCGCCGCGCGCGCGGGCGCCAATGCGCGCCGGCTCGACCTCGGCTTCACGCAGGTCCGTGCTCCGGTGGCCGGCCGCGTCTCGGACCGGCGCGTTTCGCTCGGCGATTACGTCACCGCCGGGCAGACCGTGCTGACCCGCGTCGTTTCGGTCGATCCGATCTGGTTCACGTTTGACGGCGCGGAGAGCTTCTACCTCAAATATGTCCGCCAGGACGCGAGCGGCGAGCGGCAGTCCTCGCGCTATGCCCCCAATCCGGTCGAGATCCAGCTCGCCGACGAGGACGACTACCGCTGGCGCGGCAAGATGGTGTTTGTCGACAACGCTGTCGATCCGCGCTCGGGGACGATCAAGGCGCGCGCTGAGATCGCCAACCCCGATGGCTTCCTCGTCCCCGGCCTGTTCGGCCGCGCGCGGCTGCTTGGCTCGGGCGCCTACACCGGACTGCTGGTGCCCGACGAGGCGGTCATCACTGACCAGACCCGCCGCGCGGTGTTCGTGCTGGGCAAGGACAACAAGGTCGAGATGCGCAATGTCGAACTCGGCCCAATGGTCGAGGGCCTGAGGGTGGTCCGAAGCGGCTTGAAGGCCGGCGACAAGGTGGTGCTTGATGGCCTCGCACGGCTTCAGCCGGGCGCGGTGGTCAGCCCCAAGCAAGGCGCGATCAAGCCGCGCGCGAAGAACTCCGCCCCCACCGCGCTACCCGTCACCGCGCCGCCGCCTGCCGAAGCCAAGACGCAGTAAAAGGGCGGCGCGATGAACTTCCCCCACTTCTTCATCAACCGCCCGATTTTCGCCGCGGTGCTCTCGATCCTGATCGTGATCGTGGGGGCGATCGCCTACCCGACCCTGCCGGTGGCGCAATATCCCGAGATCGCGCCGCCGACCGTGGTGGTCTCGGCAAGCTTCCCCGGCGCCTCGGCCGAGACACTGGCGGAGACCGTTGCCGCCCCGCTGGAGGAGCAGATCAACGGGGTCGAGAACATGCTCTACATGTCCTCCTCCTCGACCGGGGACGGCAATGTCGCGATCACCGTCACCTTTGCGCAAGGGACGGACGTCGACCAGGCGCAGGTGCTGGTGCAGAACCGCGTCGCCACCGCCGAGCCGCGCCTGCCCGAGGAAGTGCGGCGCTTGGGCGTCACGGTGCGCAAGAACTCGCCCGATCTGCTGCTGGTCGCGACGCTGATCTCGCCCGACAACCGCTACAACCAGCAATACCTCTCGAACTATGCGACGCTCCAGCTGGTCGACCGGCTGAGCCGGGTCGAGGGCGTGGGGAGCGTGCGCATCTTCGGCGGGCGCGACTATTCGATGCGGGTGTGGATCGACCCCGACCGCGCGACCTCGCTCAACCTCGACGCCGCCGAAGTCGTCGCCGCGGTGCGCGCGCAGAACGTGCAGGTCGCCGCCGGCGCGATCGGCCAGCCGCCCTACAACACCGGCGGCACTGCCTTCCAGCTCAACATCCAGACGCAAGGGCGCCTCGTCACCCCCGAACAATTCGGCGACATCATCGTCAAGCGCTTCGACGATGGCCGCCTGATCCGCCTCTCCGACGTCGCGCGGATCGAGCTTGGCGCGCAGGATTACAGCGTCAACGCCTTCAATTCGGGGCGGCCGACCGTGGCGGTGGTGGTCTCGCAGCTCCCCGGCTCCAACGCGCTGGCAACCGCAGAGGCGGTGCGCGGCGAGCTTGAGACCGCGAAGAAGGATTTCCCCCCGGGGCTCGAATACGCGATCCCCTATGCCCCCACGACCTATATCGAGGCCTCGATCGCGGCGGTCGAGGATACGCTGATCGAAGCGATCGTGCTGGTAGCGCTGGTGGTGCTGGTGTTCCTCCAGAGCTGGCGCGCGGCGATCGTGCCGATCATCGCCATTCCGGTCTCGCTGATCGGCTCCTTCGCCTTTCTCGCCGCCTTCGGATTCAGCCTCAACAATCTCTCGCTGTTCGGGCTGGTGCTCGCCATCGGGATCGTGGTCGACGACGCGATCGTGGTGGTCGAGAATGTCGAGCGTTTGATGGAGGAGGAAGGCCTTTCCCCGCGCGAGGCGGCGCACAAGTCGATGGACGAGGTCTCGGGCGCGCTGATCGCGATTGCGCTGGTCTTGATCGGGGTGTTCCTGCCGACCGCCTTCATTCCCGGCATTTCGGGCCAGTTCTACCGCCAGTTCGCGCTGACGATCATGAGCGCAACGGCGATTTCGGCCTTCGTTTCGCTGACGCTGTCGCCCGCGCTCGCGGCGCTGCTCTTGAAGCCCAAGTCGCACGAGGACACTCCTCCCGCACCGGGCTGGCGCGGCTGGGGGACGCGGTTTGCGCGCGGGTTCAACCGGGCTTTCAACGGGCTGTCGGATCGCTATGGCCGGTTCACCGCACGCGCAGTGCGGGCGCTGGCGTTGATCGGCATCGCCTATGCCGCGCTGATCGGCCTCACCATGTGGCGCTTTACCGAAACGCCCTCGGGCTTCATCCCCGCGCAGGATCAGGGCTACCTCATCGCCGTCCTGCAAATGCCCCCCGGCACCTCGCTCGAGCGGACAACCGAGGCGCTTGAGCAGGCGCAAAAGATCGCGCTCGCCAATCCCGCCACCGCCAGCACCGTCGCCTTCGGCGGCTTCGACGGGGCGACCTTCACCAATGCACCCAATGCGGCCGCGATGTTCATCTCCCTGAAGCCCAAGGACCAGCGCCCGGGCGCCAACCAGTTGCTCGGCGAATTGAACGGCGCGCTGAGCCAGATCACCGCCGGCAGCATCTTCGTGATCCCGCCACCGCCCGTCTCGGGGATCGGAACCGGTGGGGGCTTCAAGATGATGCTCGAGGACCGCGGCGGGGCGGGCTATCAGGCGCTGGAGACGGTCGCCTTCACGATGATGGCCAAGGCCAACCAGGCGCCGGGCGTCGGCGGGGCCTTCACCACCTTCAACACCCGCACCCCGCGCCTCTACGCCGACATCGACCGCGAGCGCGCCGAGCAGCTGGGAGTGCCGCTGGAGAACGTCTTCGCTACCCTCGCGACCTATCTCGGCTCGACCTATGTCAACGACTTCAACCTGCTCGGCCGCACCTTCCGCGTTACCGCGCAGGCCGACGCGCCGTTCCGTGAGAGCGCAAGCGATATCCTGCGGCTGCGCGTGCGCTCGGACAGCGGATCGATGGTGCCGCTCTCGGCGATCATGACGATCCGCAACGAGGGCGGGCCCTACCGCGTGGTGCGCTACAACCTCTATCCGGCCGCCGAGCTGCAGGGGAACACCCTGCCCGGCTTCTCCTCGGGCCAGTCGCTCGCCACGATGGAGGGCCTTGCCGCCGAGACCCTGCCGCAGGGCTTCGCCTTCGACTGGACCGAGCTTGCCTTTGAACAGCGCCAGGCGGGCAATACAGGCACCCTCGCCTTCGCGCTGGCGGTGGTGTTCGTCTTCCTGCTGCTCGCGGCGCAATATGAAAGTCTGGTGCTGCCGCTGGCGGTGATCCTGATCGTGCCGATGTGCCTGCTGGCGGCGCTGCTGGGCGTCAATCTCATGGGGCTCGACAACAATATCCTGACGCAAATCGGCCTCGTGGTGCTGATAGGCTTGGCGGCCAAGAACGCGATTCTGATCGTCGAGTTCGCGCGCCAGAACGAGGAGGAGGGCAAACCGCTGCGCCAGGCCGCGATCGACGCGGCACGCCTGCGCCTGCGCCCGATCCTGATGACCTCGATCGCCTTCATCCTCGGCGTGCTGCCGCTGGTGCTGGGACAGGGGCCGGGCTCGGAGATGCGGCAGGCGCTGGGTGTGGCGGTGTTCTTCGGGATGCTCGGCGTCACCATCTTCGGCCTGATCTTCACGCCGACCTTCTATGTCATCGCCCGGATGTTCGGCGACTGGGCGGGCAAGCGGTTGAATCGCCGCAAGCCGCAGGCCGAGCCCGATCCGCTGCCCCCGCCCCCCGCCGCGCCGGAGGCTGGCGCATGAGCCGCGTGCGCGCGCTTCTCCCGCTGGCCGCTGCGCTCGGCCTTGGCGGCTGCATGGTCGGCCCCGACTACGCCGAGCCCCCCGCCCCCGGCGGCCCGGCCCCGCGCCTGATCGAGGCCGACGCTGCGACCACCACGCCCTCCCCGCTCCCGCCGCAATGGTGGCGCTTGTTCGGCGACCCGGTGCTCGACGGTCTCGTCACCCGCGCCTTGGAGCGCAACACCGATCTGCGCGTCGCCGCCGCCAACCTCCAGCGCGCCCGCGCTCTGGTGTCGGAAGCGCGCGCGGGTCAGCTGCCCTCGACCACCCTCAATGCCCAATATGTCCGCCAGCGCTTCGGCGGGCAGGTGTTCAACGCGATCGGCAACGTGCCCGTCGTCACCACCGATTTCTTCACCACTGGGATCGACGCAAGTTACGAAGTCGACCTGTTCGGCGGAGCGAGCCGCGCGGTGCGCGCTGCGGTCGCCGATGCTCAGGCCGCGCAGGCGCAGGTCGATGCCGCGCGGGTCGCGGTCGCGGCCGAAACCGCGCGAACCTACGCCGAGGGCTGCGCGCTCGCGATCAGAGTGCGGACCGCCGAGGAGACCGTCGCGCTCTCCCGCCGCTCGCTCGCGCTCATCGATACGAGCCGCAAGGCCGGCTATGCCGACGCGCGCGACGTCGCTGCTGCGCGCACCATCCTCGCCCAGGCCGAAGCCGCGCTGCCGCAGCTGGTCGCCGAGCGCCGCGCCTCGCTCTATGCGCTCGCTTTTCTCACTGGCGATGCTCCCGAGGACGTGTCCGAGACGGCCGCCGCCTGCGCCGCCGTCCCCGCCCTTGCCGCGCCGCTGCCGGTGGGTGACGGGCAGGCACTCCTCGCGCGCCGCCCCGATATCCGCGTCGCCGAGCGCAGCCTCGCCCGTGATACCGAACGCGTGGGCGTCGCGGTGGCGGCGCTCTACCCCCAGATCAGGCTGCTCGGCACGCCCTCACTGGGCGCGGCGCGGCCCGGCGATCTCGGCTCTTCGGCGAGCTTCGGCTTCTCGATCGGGCCCGCGATCAGCTGGAACTTCCCCTTCAACGGCGCCGCGCGCGCGCAGATCCGCGCCGCCAAGGCCGACACCGAGGCCTCTCTCGCCCGCTTCGATGCTGCGGTGCTCGGCGCGCTGCAGGAGACCGAGCAGGCGCTCGCGCGGCTCGCCGGTGCGCTCGAGGCCGAGGCGCGGCTGCGCGAGGCGGCCGATGCTGCGCGTGAGACCGCGCGGCTCACCGAACTGCGCTACAAAGCCGGGAGCGACGATGCGCTCCGCCTTATCCAAGTGCAGCGCGAATGGCGCGCCGCCGAGGCCGCCTTTGCCGAGGCCGCAGGCGCCCGCGCCGCCGCACAGGTGAGCGTCTTCCGCGCGCTCGGCGGCGGGTGGGAGACGCCCGCGCCCGCCCCTTCCACGCAGTCCTGACAGCGGGGGGGCAACACCGCTCCCCCCTTCAAGGCGCAGGCCGCGCCCCCCTCGGGTGAATCTCCCGCCCCCCGAAAGAGCCGGGGTCCAGCGCTTGCCAGAGCCCCCCTCTGAGAGGATCATCAGCGGCGAAGGACAGCCCGCCGATGAACCAGCTCGCGATCATTCCCAGGCCCTGCAGCATCGCTCGCCATGCTGCACTCCCGCCCCGTGCCATGCCCTTTTCCGGCGCCGCCGATCATCAACACGCCGTGGCGCTGTTCCGGATCGGCGAGGCGGACCGGATCGATCGCCGCGTCAGTGCCCGCGCGCTGCGCACCGCCTGCGCGCCGAGCGAGGCGGCGGCCGAGGGCTGGTTCGGGGTGCATTTCGACGCGCCCCTGCTCGCCGCGGCCGAAGCAGCTCACGGGGTGCGTTTCGAGACCCTGCCCGAGATCACCGATCCCGAGACCCACGCGCTCGCCGCGATGATCCACACAGCGTCGACCAGCGAGGCCGAGCCCGATCCGCAGTTGCTCGAAGCGCTGCGCCATGTGCTGCTGTGGCGGCTGCTGATGCTCGCCGGGCAGCGCCAGCGGCAGGGTGAGGCGCGCGGCGGGTTGGCCCCGTGGCAGGCGCGGCGCACTGCCGATTTCCTCGCAGCCAATATCGAGCGGCGCGTGCCGCTTTGCGAGCTCGCCGCGATCGCCCGGCTCTCCCCCTTCCACTTCGCGCGCGCCTTTGCCCGCACCATGGGGATGCCGCCCTATCGCTACCAGCAGAAGCTGCGGATCGCGCGCGCCGCCGAACTGCTGGCGGAGAGCGACATGCGGATCATCGAGATCGCGCTGGCGGTGGGCTACGAGACCCCGCAGGCACTGGCGCGGGTGTTCGTACAGCAGCACGGCATGACGCCGTCGGAATGGCGCCGCGAGCACGCCCAGCGCTAGCCGGCGTGGGCGCGGCGCCACTGGCTGGGGCTCGTGCCCGCCTCGGCCCGGAACATCCGCGCGAAGGCCTGGGGCGTGTCATAGCCCACCGTGAGCGCAATCTCGGTCACCGGCAGATCGGTTGTCGCGAGCAGCACGCAGGCGCGCTCCACCCGCAGCTGGCGCAGATAGGCATAGGGCGAGGCGCCGGCCGATTGCTTGAACATCCGGGTGAAGTGGAACGGCGAAAGCCCGACCAGCGCCGCGAGCTCGGAAAGTGAGGTGTCGCGCGCGAGGTGATCGTGCATGAAGTCGCGCACCCGCCGCTCGGCCCAGGGCGCAAGGCCGCCGCGCGCCTGCACCGCAGCACCCTCGGCCGCGCGGGCGAGCAGAGCGAGCACCTGCAGCGCCATGCTCTCGGCCAGCAGCCGCCCGCCGCCCCGATCGGCGGCATCGGCCCACATCCGGTCGAGCAGGCCGCCAAGCTGCGGTAGCCCAAAGGGTCCATCATGGAGCCGCCCGAAATCGAATGCATCGCGGCCCGGGCGGGCTTCCTCCAGAACCTCGCGAAAATGCGATGCCTCGAAGCCGAACACCCTGATGCGGTGCGGCACGAACACCTCGATCTCGGAGGCAAAGCCGGGCGGAACCAGCGCAAAGCCCCCCCGCCCGATAGTTGTGTGCTTCCGGCCGCCGCCAAAATCTGAGTGTTGATCGATGTTGTTGCTGAGCGGCTGCACGAGCACGAGAGATGACGTCGCCGGATCGGACATGTCGCCGCCAGGTTGCGCGGTCTCGAACAGAGCCAGCGCGTCGCCCGCCGACTTGCGCTCGGTCACATAGGGCGCGAGCCGCCCGGTGCGCATCCATTCGTCATAGCTGGTCAGAGCGTCCATCGTTTGCCCCCCCGGACGGCGAGTTTCAAACGATTGGCTATCACTCTGCGTCCAAAGCGTCTCGCCCTTGAGCGCTCGGAGACGCCGCGCACGGGCCCGCGGGGCGCGTTTGCCGCAATTGCGGTTAAGTCGGGTCGCCTCGGAACAACCGCGCGCCGGGCAGCGCCGGATCCGCGCGAAGACCAAGTCGACAGATCTTTGGCAAGGGCCTAAAGCCTTGGCGGCCGGTTTTCATCAATTGACTACGACCCAAAGATACGCATCGGGCCAATATGACGAAGAATCGCGCTCTGATACTCGGGCCGAGAAATCATAAGTTGATGTCACCCGAATTGTATAGTTTGATTGACTATCGAAAAATCCGAGATAATCTCAGTTTCGAACTTTTGATGTCAGTTTTTTCGTAGTGCGATACTTATATTCCCGATCGATATGGTGAAAGGCGCTCAAATGGCTGTTCCCCCCAAGCTGATTGCTTATGTAACGAACGCAAATGACAATGGCGTCTCACTCAAGGTCGGATCGGTGATTCCGGTCGATCTCGGTGCCGGGACCCCGCTCAAGCCCATCCGCATATTCGGACGCACCATGAGCGATGGGTCGGGGACCAATGCCATCATCGTCACCGCGGATGGCAAAACCGCATTCGTCAGCAACGAGTTCACGAATGCTCCGGCGGGATCAGTCTCCCGGATCGATCTGGCGTCAGGCAAGGTCCGCTGGTCGGTCACCGTGGGCGCCGAGCCGGTCGACATCGAATTCGTGCCGGGCACCCACGAGGAATGGGCGTGGGTCGCGAATTACAAGGACCAGACAATCACCACGCTGAACGTCGACAAAGGCGAGGTGGGCGCGAGTATCAAGGTGCCGGGCCTGGGGCCCAATACGGTCGCCTTCACGCCCGACGGAGCCTTTTGCTATGTCGCGAACTGGCAGACCGACAACCCGGCTGGCAGCAGCGTGACGGTGATCGAGGTCACTGAAAACGGCGCGTCGGGGAAAGTCCTGCTGTCGCTTCCGGTCGGGCTCAACCCGAACTGGGTGACCTTCACCAAGGATGGAGCGACTGCCTATGTCGCCAACAAGGGCAGCAGCAGCCTGACGCCGATCGATGTCGCCACGAACACGCCCGGGGCCGCCATCACCTTGCCCGGACCGCCGATCCAGATCGAGCGCAGCCCCGACGGCAGCTTTGCTTACATCGCGATTGCCGGAGATAAAATCGATGCCGTCGTGCGGCTCGACCTCACCACCATTCCTGCCACGGTCGGGCCGACGATCCATCTCGTCAACAAGTCCCAGCCGCACTGGATCGGCTTCACGCCCGACGGGACCACGGCCTATATCGTGGGCAATGGCAACAGCACGCTGACACCGATCACGGTCGCAGGCGATGTGATGGGCCAGCCGATAACCGTCGCGACGGGCTCGTCCGCGGATATCCTCGACATCGCGATCGTGGCGGCCGACTAGAACAGCCGCGCGCCCGGCGGCACGTCGCTGTCGGGCGCGAAGAGCACAACCCGGCCTTGCGCGTCCGGGAAACCCAGCGTCAGCACCTCGGACATGAACTTGCCGATCTGGCGCGGGGGGAAGTTGACCACGGCGGCTACCATCCGCCCCTCCAGCTCCTCCGGCGTGTAGAGCTCCGCGATCTGCGCCGAGGAGCGCTTCACGCCCACGCCCTCGCCGAAGTCGATGGTGAGCTTGAGCGACGGCTTCCTCGCCACGGGGAACGGCTCGGCGCGGATGACGCGGCCGGCCCGGATGTCGACCTTGAGGAAGTCGTCGAAGCCGATCGCTTCGGCAGGCGGCGCGGCGGGATCGTGGAGAAGGTGCATGGCGCAAAGCTAACGTGGATGGGTTGCATTTGACAATCCATCACAGCCCCCGCAGTCTGTGCGGCGAAGAGAGGCTCAAAGGGGATCAACCGATGCAAGCGCAAATACTCGCGCCCGCCGCCGTGCTGGCGGTGTGGTCGCTCGTGATGCTGTTCTGGATGGCCGGGGTGCGGCTGCCGGCGATGAAGAAGGCCGGGATCGACATGGGCGCAAGGCCCGGCGGCCGCGGGCAGGACCTTGAAGGCGTGGTCGAGCCGAAGGTGAACTGGCCCGCGCACAACTATTCCCACCTGATGGAGCAGCCGACGGTGTTCTACCCGGTGGTGGTGATCCTCGCGGTGATGGGCGCTGGGCCGATCGATGTGGCGCTGGCGTGGGCCTATGTGGGCCTGCGGATCATCCATTCGATCTGGCAGTCGACGGTCAACACCGTGACGGTGCGTTTCGTGCTGTTCATGCTCGCGAGCTTCTCGCTGGTGGCGCTGGCGATCCGCGCGGCGGTGGCGACGCTGCTGGCCGACCCTTCCGCACTTCCGGCATAAGGAGACCAACACCATGATCGGAATGGACATTCTTCAACCCGTCGTCGCCTTGCTGGCATGGACGATGGTCATGTGGGTGTGGATGTATGCGACCCGCATCCCGGCGATGCTCAAGGCGGGGCTGGATGCCAAGGGCATGGTCGGCACCACCGGCGCGTCGCTGCGGGCGCAGCTGCCCGATGATGTCAGCTGGAAGGCGGACAATTACAATCACTTGCACGAGGCTCCGACGCTCTTCTATGCGGTCGCCATCGTGCTAGCGATCATCGGCCAGGGCGATGGGTTCAACACCACGCTCGCGTGGGCCTATGTGATCTTGCGTGTGCTGCACTCTATCGTGCAGGCGACCATCAACCGCGTCGCGCTGCGCTTTGCGCTGTTCGCACTGTCATCGCTGGTGCTGATGGCGCTGATCGTCCACGCGGCGATCCCGGTGTTCGATCTGCACGGTTGAGCGGCAGGGCGGCGGAGGTCACTCCGCCGCTTCGGCCTGCTGCTCGGCATGCGCGCGCGAGGCGAGCCAGCGCTCGCCGTCGAGCGCGGCCATGCAGCCCATGCCAGCTGCGGTCACGGCCTGACGATAGACGTGGTCGGTGACGTCGCCGGCCGCGAAGATGCCTGGGATCGCAGTCTTGGGGGTGCCGGGTTCGGTGAGCAGGTAGCCGCTCTCGTCAATCGCCAGCTTACCCGCGAACAGCGAGGTCGCCGGGGCATGGCCGATCGCGACGAAGGCGCCATCGGCTTCGAGGGTGGAGGCCTCGCCGGTCACCGTGTCGGTCAGCGCCAAGTGGTGGAGCAGGCCGTTCTCGCCCGCCTCGAAGCTGTCGACCGCCTTGTTCCACAGCACCTTGATCTTGGGGTGGGCGAAGAGCCGCTCCTGCAGGATCTTCTCGGCGCGCAAGCTGTCGCGGCGGTGGATCAGGGTCACGTCGGCGCAGTGGTTGGTGAGGTAGAGCGCTTCCTCGACCGCAGTGTTGCCGCCGCCGATCACCGCAACCTTCTTGCCGCGGTAGAAGAACCCGTCGCAGGTCGCGCAAGCCGAAACGCCTTTTCCGCCAAGCGCTTGCTCGCCCGGAACGCCGAGCCACTTGGCCTGCGCGCCGGTGCAGATCACCACGCAATCGGCGATGTACTCATCCCCGCTGTCACCCACCGCGCGAAAGGGCGAGCCGTTTTCGAGGTCGACCGAGACGATGGTGTCCCAGATCATGCGCGTGCCGACATGCTCGGCCTGCGCGCGCATTTCCTCCATCAGCCATGGGCCCTGCACCACGTCACGAAAGCCGGGGTAGTTCTCGACATCGGTCGTGATGGTGAGCTGGCCACCGGGCTGAAGTCCTTGAACAACAATGGGTTCGAGCATCGCGCGCGCGGCATAGATCGCGGCCGAATAGCCTGCGGGGCCGGAGCCGATGATGAGCATCTTGGTGGTGTGGGTGGCCATGTCTGGGGTGCCTCGGATGAGATTCTCAGAGACGCGATATGGGGTTTGGCCGCCAGAATGTCACGCCACCAGCTTGGCTCTGAGACGCGCTTTTCTTTCCTCGTCCACACCTAAGATTGTCGCCAGATAGGCATCGAGCGAGCCGTGATCTGCTGTCACCTTCGCGATGTAAGTGTCGAGATATTCGGGCAAAACGCCCATCAGATTGTGCAGCGCTTGCGCGTCGATGGTGCCGTAGTGGGCCTCCATCCGGGGGAGCGACTGGCGCTCGAGGATGTCGCGCGTGGGGGCATCATTGGTGAGCAGAAATTCTGCAACAATATCATCGTGGTGGACACCGAGGACGTGGAGCAGCAGGCTCGCGGCGACGCCGGTGCGGTCCTTGCCGGCGAAGCAGTGGACCAGACTGCCGCCATCGTTCGCGTCCAAGGCATTGAAATACTCGCGAAAAACCCAGATCATCGCGGGGTTGACGGGCATGCGGGTATAGACCGCCAGCATCCGTTCGCGCGCCTTTTCGGGCGTCATTTCGATCCGGCCTCCCCCGCCCTCGTGCGGCGGCGAGTTCGTGGTTTCGCCTTCATAGGCAATGACTTGCGCGGCGAAGTTCGGATGGCGCCTGCACGGAAAACCCTCGCGCTCGCTGTTGCCGCGCAGGTCGATCACGGTGCGAATGTCGAGCGCATCGATCAGCGCGAGGTCCGCATCGCTCGCTTCCATGTGCTGGCCCGAGCGCAGCAGCACGCCGCTCCGCACACGCGCCCCTCCGGGCACCGCATAGCCGCCATAATCACGAAGATTATGAATGCCTTGCGTTACATAGAACGGGCCGATGCGGGCACTGTTGGAAGCCCCGTCAAGAGAATCGCTGGTCATCGCCGCACTCCCTCGCAGACCGCCACGACAGCGGCAAGACAGCGCAACCACATGGCGACGACTGCGCAACGACTGCGCTACGGGCGGGGATAGGGAATGCACCGGAGGGGGCCGGCAGGGCCGTTCCAACTGGCACGTGGTTAATCCGGCATTTGCCAAAGCCACTTGCCGACAGGAAACCCATGGCCCGCATCCTGATTGCCGATGACGACGAACTGATCGCGGAACTCGCGAGCGAAGTGCTGATCGATGCAGGGTTCGCCTGCGGCTGGGTCACGACTGCCGCAGCGGCGTGGACCTGCGTGCAGAAGAAGCGCCCCGATCTGCTGCTGCTCGACCAGGCGATGCCGGGCGAATCCGGCATGACCCTGCTGCGCCGGTTGCGGCGCTCAAGCGCACTCTACGATCTGCCGGTGATGATGTTCACCGCGATGAACGGCGAGCAGGACCAGTTGCAGGCGATCTATGCCGGCGCGCAGGACTTCATCTCCAAGCCCTTCGAGCCGGCCGATCTGGTCGCCCGGGTGCGGCGCATCGTGAAGCTGCGTGGTGACCGGCCGCGCCATGTCGATCTCAAGACCGCCGTCGTGCCCGATCCCAACCGCGCGGTGCCGCCGGCCGAGGCCTACCGCCGCCTGCTCTAGGCGGCTGCGGCCTTCGCCTGTCCGGCGAGCAAGCCGCGCCCGATCACCTGCGCCTGAATTTCGGCGGCGCCTTCAAAGATGTTGAGGATCCGCGCATCGCACAGCACCCGGCTGATCGGGTATTCGAGCGCATAGCCGTTGCCGCCGTGGATCTGCACCGCGTTGTCCGCCGCGCCCCAGGCCGAACGGGCGGCGAGCAGCTTGGCCATCCCTGCCTCGATATCGCAGCGCGCGCCCACATCCTTGGCGCGGGCGGCGGCATAGGTGAGTTCGCGCGCCATGACCGTGTCGACCGCCATCAGCGCGAGCTTGTCGGCCACGCGCGGGAATTGCGTCAGCGCCTGCCCGAACTGCTTGCGCCCCAGCGCATAGTCGAGCGCGAGGTCGAAGGCGTTCCATGCCACACCCACCGCGCGCGCGGCGGTCTGGATGCGCGCGCCCTCGAAGGTGCGCATCAGCTGCTTGAAGCCCTGCCCCTCCTGCCCGCCGAGCAGACCATCGGCGGCAACCGCAAAGCCATCGAGCCCCAGCGCATATTCCTTCATCCCGCGATAGCCGAGCACCTCGATCTCGCTGCCCTCGATGCCTGCGTCGGGGAACGGCACGGCGTCAGTACCGCGCGTTTTCTCCGCCAGCAGCATCGAGAGGCCCGAATAGCCCGGCTGCGCAGGATCGGTGCGCACCAGCATGGTCATGAGGTCGGCGCGCGCGGCGTGGGTGATCCAGGTCTTGGCGCCGGTCACCTGCCAGTTGCCCTCGGGCTGCCGCGCGGCGCGGGTGCGGACGGCGGCGAGGTCGGAGCCGGTATCAGGCTCGGTGAAGACGGCGGTCGGCAGGCATGACCCGTCGGCGATGCGGGGGAGATACTTCGCCTTCTGCTCGGGCGTGCCGTTCTCGCTGATAAGCTCGCCCGCGATTTCGGAGCGGGTGCCGAGGCTGCCTGCACAGATCCACCCGCGCGACAGCTCCTCCGAAACCACCGCCATCGCCAGCTTGCCGAGGCCGAGCCCGCCGTGCGCTTCGGGAATGCACACGCCGAAGACGCCGAGCTGCGCCATCTCGGCGATCACCGCATCCGGGATCAGCGCGTCGGCGAGGTGCCAGCCATGCGCATGCGGCGTGATTGTCGCGGCGGTGAAGCTGCGCATCTGGTCGCGGATGAGGTCCAGAGCCTCGTCGCCGAGCGCTTCGCAGGGGCGCACCCCGTCCGCCAGCAGCGCGGCGAGCGCGGCGCGGGTTTCGGGCGTGCTGCCCTCGGCGAGGAACCGCGCCACGCCGGGATGTGCGGCAAGGGTGCGCGCTTCGGACGCGGTGCCGAGCGCCGCCGGACGGACGACCTCCTGCGCGCTCATCGGCAGGCCGTAAGCGATCTGCGCGAGGTATTCGCCAAAGCCGATGCGAAGGGTGAGCTCTTCCGCCGCCCCCAAGCGCCCTGCCTGCTGCGCGCGCGCGGCCCAGTCGGCGGTCGCCTCCATCGCGGCGATGCTGGCCGCCACCCAGGCAAAGCCGTGCACGCGGTGCTGCTCGCGCGTCAGCAAGGCCGGATCGGGCGTGCCTTGCGGAGCGGCCTCCGCCGCCACCGCCTGTCGCACACATTCCGAATACTCCCGCGCTGCCCCCAGTGCTGCGCGCGCCGCCGTCATCCAATCGCTCATGACGCAAGGTGCTAGCAGAGCCGCGCGCGCGCGAAAGCCTGCAATTTGGCGATGGCGGCGCAGCCTGTTGCCATTCCATCACACCTTGCCCCGCGTGCGACGAACTACGTCGAATGGCCACTAACCACGAATTGGCCGGATCGTAATACCCCAAGGGTCGCAGCCAGATCGCTGGCGCAACATTCGTCTGGGGGCAGACGATCAGGGGCCACAACCTCCGGCATCTGTCCTCGCGCAGGAAGGACCGCATTGGATGCGCCTTGATGGGCCTCGTGCCCGGCAGGACGCGCACCTTGCGAATACGACTTGGTCCGGCACCGCAGCCAACGCGGTTCCAGTCCCTGTCCCGACCTTTTTACGCGAGGACATAACATGCGCATTACCAAGCTCTCTCTCCAGTCGTCGTCGCTTCCCGCACTTGCCGCCGCGCTGATGATCGCCGGCCTTGCGCCTGCCCAGGCGAGCGCGGCCGACGGCCTTGCCGCCGAGGAAGAAATCACCGCAGAAGTCCTCGCCGCCGAGGAAGTGGATCCGGCCGAGCCGGGCGAGGCGATCGTCGTCACCGGCTCGCGCATCGCGATCGATGCGACGACGGAAAGCACCAGCCCGATCACCGTGGTCGGCTCGGAAGATATCGCGCTGAGCGGTCAGGCCGACCTTGCGACGCAGCTGCGCACCATCCCCGCACTCCAGGGCTCGCTGCCCGGGATCGATTCGGTCAACCAGGCCGCGGCGGGTGACAGCTCCGACCTTGGCCTCAGCCTCCTCAACCTGCGCCAGCTTGGCTCGGTCCGCACCCTCGTGCTTGAAGACGGGCGCCGCCACGTGCCCGGCACCGGCGGCTCGGCCTCGGTCGATATCGGCGCGATCCCGCAGGGGCGCATCAAGAGCGTCGAAGTGCTGACCGGCGGCGCATCGTCGATCTACGGCGCGGACGCGGTTTCGGGCGTCGTCAATTTCACCCTGCGTTCGGGCCGCGATTTCGACGGGCTCGAGCTCAACGTCCAGGGCGGCATTTCCGGTCAGGGCGATGCCGAGAACTATTCGGTCAGCCTTGCGGGCGGCGGCGAGTTCTTGGACGGGCGCGGCAGTGCGGTGTTCTCGGTCGATTACTCCAAGCAGGAATCGCTGCGCGCGTTCGAGCGCGACTTTGCCGGCACCGGGATCTACGGTCTCGGCTTTGCCAACCAGGCGATCTTCGACCTGCTCGGCCTGACCGACGCCGATTACGGCCTGCCCGCCGGCCAGCGGCCGAGCCAGGTGTTCTATCCCAACGTCACCCTTCCGGTCTCGAGCCGCTTCGGGATCATCGCGATCGACAATGGCTTTGCGAGCGCGTTCGACGCGGTCAACGCGATCAATCCCAATGGGTCGGTCCCCCGGCTAGCGGGCACCAATATTCCAATCGCGCAGGTGTTCGACGGGAACACGCTGCGCGCCTTCAATGGCGGCACCTTCGTCGATGCTTTCAGCGCTTCGGGCGGTGACGGGATCGGCGCCAACGTCAACGAATTGATCGTCCCCGAGGTCGAGCAGCTGGTGTTCAGCGCCGGCGCCGATTTCGAGATCACGCCGGGAATCACCGCTTTCTTCGAGGGCAAGTACGCCTTCACCGATGGCGTCGATGCGACCGGCACGCCGTTCAACGACGATATTCCGATCCGCCTCGACAACCCCTTCATGCCGTCGGCCCTGCGCGCGCAGGTGACCCAGCTCCAAGGTCTCGGCCAGACCCCGGTGATCGTGATGTCGCGCGACATCCAGGACATCGACGTCCTGCCGACCGAGAACACCGAGCGCTCCACGCTCCGCTTCGTCGCGGGTCTGCGCGGCGAATTCGAAAAGCTCGGGTGGAAGTGGGAGCTGTCCTACAACTACGGCCGCACCGAGGTCGAATCGGTGTTCAAGAACACCCGCCTCGACGACCGCTACTTCTACGCCATCGACGCGATCGCGCTGACCACCGGCAACCTCGCCGCCTTCCGCGCCAACAACCGCGAAGTGGGCGCTGTGCGCGCAGGCCAGAGCCTGAAGATCAACGCCACCACGGCGCAGGTCGGTGATATCATCTGCCGCAGCGAGCTTGACGGCACCGCGCCGGGGGTCTCGCCCTTCCCGCGTCCGCCGCGCAACCCCGACGGCACGGGCCGGGCGATCAGCTTCACCCCGCGCACCGGGGCCTGCGCGCCGATCAACCTCTTCGGGCCCGATTCGATCAATGGCCTCGGCGCGGATTTCGCCTTCGTCGACATCACCAACTCGACGATCCTCACCCAGCAGCAGCTGCTCGGCTCGCTGGCGGGCGATACGGCCGAGTTCTTCGAACTGCCGGGCGGTCCGGTCGGCTTCGCGGTGGGCTTCGAATACCGCAAGGACACCTCGCTCTTCACCCCCTCCCCGCTCCAGAACTCGCCGGGCATCACCAGCGGCGTGATCTCGAGCGGCTCGCCGGTGCGTCCCTCGCCCGATCCGGCCTTCCAGGACCCCTCGATCACGGTCACCGAAGGCTTCGGCGAATTGCGCGCGCCGCTGCTGGGCGACATGAAGTTCATCGAGCTGCTCGAAGTGAACGGCGCGATCCGCTTCTCGGACTACAACACCATCGGCAAGACCCTCGCCTGGACTGTCGGCGGCCGGTACAAGCCGCATGAGACGCTGACCTTCCGCGGCACCTATTCGGTGGCGGTGCGCGCACCCAACCTTGCCGAATTGTTCGGCCCGGTGCGCTCGGCCACCATCGGCCTGCTGGCTGACCCTTGCGCGGCGCAGAACATCAATTCGGGCAGCTCCTTCCGCGTTGCCAACTGCGCCAAGTTCGTCGCGCCCGGGTTCAACCCTGCCAACTTCGGCTCGGCATTCCGTCCCGGCACCACCGGCGGCAACCCGAACCTGCAGGAAGAAGAGGCCAAGACCTTCACCGCCGGCTTCGTGTGGCAGCCCAAAGGCTTCCTGCGCGGTCTCAGCGTGATTGCCGACTACTACGACATCGAGATCAGCGGCGCGGTCGGCTCGCTGACCGGCTTGCAGATCGCATCGGCCTGTGTCGACTTGCCGACCACCGACAACCAGTTCTGCGATGCCATCACCCGCAACCCGGTCAATGGCCTGATCGAGAACTTCACCGCCGGCAACGTCAACCTCGGCTCGCTCAAGGTGCGGGGCATCGACTTTGCGGCGACCTACACGATCGATGAACCCTTCGGCGAAAGCTTCGGCTCGTTCGATCTGTCGGTCACCGGCACCCGCTTCCTCGAGGACACCTCGGTGTTCGACGCGACTGCGGGGGCGCTGATCGCCTCGATCACCGATCCGCTTGCCAAGCTCGAGGCGCAGACCTCGGACGACATCAACAACGACAACCTCGGCGAGTTCGGCAACCCCGAATGGATCGCGAACTTCGGCGTCACCTGGAAGCGCGACAACTTCAGCTTCGGCTGGAGCGGGCGCTTCGAGAGCAGCCAGCTGGCGCCGGGCATCGGCAACATCCAGGTCGTCGACGTCGATACCGTGGGCGGGCAGGTGGTCGTGACCGACGACAACACCCTCGTCCCGCTCTCGCAGCGCGACACCGGAGATTCGCTGGTCCACGACATCTTCGCCAATGTCGAACTCAACGAGAAGTTCAGCTTCTACGGCGGGGTCAACAACCTCACCGACCGCGAGCCCTACCTCGCGTCGCTGGTGCGGCCGATCGGGGTGCGCGGACGGTTCTTCTACCTCGGCCTGCGCGCCAGCTTCTAAGGATAGCCCAGCGGGCACCGCAGGGGGCGGGGCAGCTTCACGGCTGCCCCGCCCCTTGGCGTTTTACTCGTAGGTGCCAAGGAGCCCGCGGGCGACCACCCAGTTGTGGATCTCGCTCGGGCCGTCATAGATGCGCATGGTGCGCAGCTTGTTGCTCATGAGGTAGAGCGGCAGCTCGCGGGTCATGCCCATGCCGCCATAGAGC
>JAIYEK010000145.1 GCA_027487015.1 Erythrobacteraceae bacterium
CATGCGGCGGGGACGTCCGCGATCTGCCCGGTGATGACGAACCAGGTCGAGCCCCAGATCGTCCCCGTCAGCATGAAGGGAACGAGCACCTTGGGGTTGAGCATGGTGGGCGCCCCGCCGCCGCTCATAGTGCGACGATGGCCTTGCCGAGCGCGGCGGCATCCTCGGTCCGGGTGTTCCAGGCGGTGACGAAGCGCGCAGAATCCGCGCCCCAGTCGTAGAAGGCGAAATCCTGCGCCCGCAACGCCTCGCGCTCAGGCTGCGTCAGGCGGACGAAGAGCTCGTTCGCCTCGACCGGGTGCAGCAGCCGGTCGGCGCAACCCGCGGCAACTTCCTGCGCGGCGGCATTGGCGTGGGCGGCGTTGGCGAGCCACAGGTCACCTTCCAGCATCGCGAGGATCTGCGCCGCGAGATAGCGCCCCTTGCATTGCAGGTG
Organism: Erythrobacteraceae bacterium; assembly: GCA_027487015.1. Taxonomy (GTDB): domain Bacteria; phylum Pseudomonadota; class Alphaproteobacteria; order Sphingomonadales; family Sphingomonadaceae; genus Erythrobacter. The sequence goes on from JAIYEK010000145.1 coordinate 437, forward strand.
CCCGGCCCGCTTGCGACGGTAGCGGACTTCCATCGCGCGCTCGGGATCGAACAGCACCACCGATTCGGCCCCCATCCCGCCATTCTTGATGAAGCCGAAGGCGAGGCTGTCGACCGGGCCGCTCGCCGCGCGGGCAGCCTCCTCGGCGCTACCGCCAAGGAAAGCGGCGGCATTGGCAAAGCGCGCGCCGTCCATGTGGAGGCCGAGGCGGCGCTCCTTGGCGAAGGCACCCAGCGCCGCCAGCTCGGCGGGCGTGTAGCTGCGGCCATATTCGCTAGCCTGCGTGATCGCGATGGCGTGGGGCTGGACCTGATGCACATCGTTGCGGATCGGATCGATGAAGGCCGCGATGCCCTCGGGCGTCAGCTTCGCGCCCTCGCCCTCTGCCAGCATCAACTTCGCGCCATGGAGGAAGAAGCCGGGCGCCCCGCCCTCGTCCACCTCGATATGCGCCTCGCGGTGGCAGACGACCCCGCCGTGGGGCTGGACCTGCGTGCCCAATGCCAGACAATTCGCCGCCGTTCCCGTCGCCACCCAGAGTGCTGCGCACTCGCGCCCGAACAGAGCGGTGAAGCGGGCGTCGAGCTCGGCGGAGAGCCGGTCCCCGTCGTACGGATTGTCCGGCTGGTCGGCAGCGCACATCGCCTCCCACAGCCGGGGATGGACGGCGGCGGCATTGTCGGACAGGAAGGGCTTGGCGAGGGTCATCGGCTCACGCCTCTAGCCGCACATTCCGGCGTGACAAGCGGGAGGAGCAACCGATGCACGAAGAAAGCGCAAAGCCGACAATTACCCACCACGTCCAGGGCGCCGGTGGACGCTATGTCGCGGCGGTCGAGGGCTCGGCGGAGCAGGGCTATCTCGAATGGGAGCCGGGCAGCGCGCGCGGTGGCAAGGAAGTGCGCATCGCCACCCACACCATCGTCCCGCGCGCGATCGGCGGACGCGGGGTGGCAGGCGCGCTGGTCGAGCGGCTGGTGGAGGACGCCGGGCGGCAGGGCTTCCTGATCCGCCCCGATTGCTCCTACGTGGCGCGCAAGTTTGCCGAGAACCCTGACTGGGCCGATCTCAAGGCCTGACCGGCTGGCGCGTCGAGCCGCGAGAAATCGGTCGCCGCGATTGTTCCCAGCACCTGCGACCGGAGCGCGTGCGCTTCGGCAAGCGGCACGCCGCGCATCGCGAAGCTCCCGCCCGCAAGCCCGAAATTCACGGTCGCATAGCCCCTCAACCGCGCGACCGGCCCCTGCGCGATCTCGACCGAGTGGAGCTTCAACCGCGTCGCGATCTCCTGCCTGGGCGAAAGGAACCCGTGGGTGGCATAGACTTGCGCGTCGTCGATCGCGTGGCGGCGGAATTCCCAGGCGTAGAGGTTCGCCCCCACCGCCAGCACCGCAAGGCCGAGCGGGATCAGGAACAGCCCCGCAGGCGCGAGGATCGCGGTCGGGATCGCGGCGAGCACAAAGATCGCCGCGTCGCGCACCGCCATATCGGTGCAATGCCGCTTGCTGGCGCGGTGCCACGGGGTGCTCTCGCCCGGCAGGCGGAAGCCGGCTGCGGTGACGATCGGGGCGATCTCCTCCATCTTGGCGAAGGGCGCGACGACGTGGCTCTGCTCCTTGTCGTCCTGCGCGAGGCTGACGAAGCTGAGGCCATGCCAGCCGAAACGGTAGCGCACCAGGCCGGTGCCGATCACGAGCCCCTGCACGCGGTGCGCGGGCATGACCACATCGGTGCGGGTGAACAGGCCGCGCTGCCGCCGGAACCCGCGCGCCGAGCGGGTGAGGGTGAAGCCCCAGTCGCGCATCAGGGTGCGCACCACGCCGGAGAGCGAGCCGACCACCAGCAACGTCGCCAGCCCCGCCAAAGCCGCGAGGCCTTGCGCATAGGGGCCAAGCGTCGCCACCGTGCTGCCCTGCTCCTTGAGCCAGCGGTACCAGAGGTCGACATTCCACACGTCCATCGAGGTGACATTGTCGACATATTGCAGACCGCCGCCCAGCACCGCGAAGACTGCGAGCGAGAATTCGAACAGGCCGAAGGTTACGAGCCGGCCCGGTCCCATGGCGAACAGCACCTCGCCCGTCTCGGCGGCTGCGGCAGGGGCCGCGGGCGCGTCGGGATCGGCGGCGCTAGCAGCGGCTGCCTCATCGTCGCGGCGCTCGCGCACCAGCTGGCGCAGGCGCTCGCCCTCGGCATTGGTGAGGTATGTGAGCGCAAGGTCATCGGCCCCGCCCGCGCCGGTCTCGAACTTGACCGCCACCAGCCCCAGCAAGCGCGGCAGGGGCTTGGCCTCGAGGCTGACGTCCTGAATGCGTTCATAGGGCACCGAGCGCGCCGCGCGGCTGAGAACCCCGCTCTCGACGCGGATGTCGGTCTCGCCAATAGTGTAGGTGGTGCGTCGCCACCCGACATAGCTGAAGGCGGTCCCGATCAGGATCACGGCCAGCCCCACCGCGAGGCCGATCAGCAGTCCCGCCCCGCCGATCCCGCTGCCAACGCCTGCCGCTGCCGCCGGAAAGATCGCGTTCTGGGCGCTGCCGATCGCGCCGATCAGTATGCCGAGCGGGGCGGTGCGCCGGGTCTCGCTCATGCGACGCGCCTCACACGGTCTCGCGGCGGATATGCGCGCGGATCGCCTCGCGCATGTCGCGCGCCAGCGGCTCGCCGAGGCCGGGCAGCGAGACGCTCGCATTGTGGTTGCCGGCGGTGTGGAGGGTGAGCGTGGCGATGCCGAAGAACCGCTCGAGCGGACCCTGGTTGACATCAATGTGCTGCACCCGGCCGAAGGGCACCACAGTGTCGGACCGGAACATCAGCCCGCGCACCACTCTCAGCCGATCAATACCCATCTGATAGCCGCGCGCGTTGTAGCGGGTCATCGGGATGCGGATCACCAGCAGTACCGCGATCAGCAGCGCTGTCCCCGCAATCAGCCCCGGCGGCAGCACGTCAAGGTCGCGCAGCGCAAGCTCGGCCACCAGCGCCCCGAACATCGCAGGGATCGCGGCGAACACGGTCTGCACCCGAAGCGCGTGGGCGTAATTGGGGTGAACCTTGGTGAGTTCATCGTCCCCTTCGGACGGGGCGGGAAGCGGCGTGTGATCCATGGTGCTTTATGTGCGCAACACAGCACGCCCGTGCAAGCGCTTTCGCGCTGGAGCGTCACACGCCCGCCCCCTAGCGCATTTAGGAGGGCGACGCGGGCAGCGCGGCCCCCTAGAAACGCCTCGCAACGACCTGCCCGGGAGAGAGAACGTCATGATCACGCTGCATTCCAGCCTCGGCCCCAACCCCCGCCTTGCGCGGATGTTCATGATCGAGAAGGGGCTCGAGGAGGGCCGCGATTTCGCGCGGGTGCATTACGACATCATCACCGGCCAGAACCGGCAGGATGCGAGCTACATGGCGCGCAATCCGCAGGGGACGACCCCGACGCTCGAGCTGGAAGACGGCATCTGCCTCACCGAAAGCTGGCCGATCTGCGAATATGTCGAGGAACTGCACCCCTCGCCCAACCTGTTCGGCGAGACTCCGGTCGAGCGCGCCACGGTGCGCAAGTGGGCGCGGTTGTTCGATCAGGAAGTCGTGGTGCCGATGACGATGGGCTTCCGCGCCGGCGCCGGCCGCCCGATGTTCGAGCCGCGCATGAGCGTGGTCTCGATGGAAGCGGGCGCCGAGCTTTCCGCCATGGCGGACGAGAAGTGGCGGCTGTTCGACGGCTATCTTGGCGCGAGCGACAACATCGCCTTGGGCCGGTTCACCTTCGCTGATCTGCTGATCTTCGCCTTTGCCAATTTCGGCTTCACCGTGGGCTGGAAGCTGCCCGAGGGGACCGACAACCTCGCGCGCTTCGTGGCGACGCATAACCAGCGCCCCTGCGCGGCGGTCTGGCAGGACACCGAGTAATGCCCGACCTTTCCGGCAAGGTTGCCATCGTCACCGGCTGCGCGAGCGGGATCGGCGCGGCGACGGTGAGGCGGCTGCGCGCGGACGGGGCCGAGGTGCTCGGGACCGACCTCGATGCGGCGCGCGGGCAGGCGCTGTGCGATGAAGTGGGCGCGCGCTTTGCGGTGCAGGACGTGTCCGACCGCGCGCTGTGGCCGCAGATCGTGGCCGCGGCGGTCGAGGCCTTCGGGCGGCTCGACATTCTGGTGAACAATGCCGGGATGGTCTCGGGCGCGGGGATCGGCGATCACGATGACGCGGCGATGTTCGCCGCTTGGGACAAGGTGCTTAGCGTCAACCTCACCGGCACGATGGCCGGATGCCGCGCTGCCATCGCCGCCATGCGCGACAATCCGGGCGGCGCGAAGGGTGCGATCGTCAACATCGCCTCGACCACTGCCATCGCCCCGCTGCCGACCGATGTCGGCTATTCGGCGAGCAAGGCGGCGGTGCGCGCGCTCAGCAAGTCGGTGGCGACATGGTGCGCGCAGGCTGGTCTCGCGATCCGCTGCAACACCGTGATCCCGGGCGCGACCATGACCGGCATTCTCGAAGCGACCGAGCAGCAGATGCCGGGCTTTCTCGCCATGGTGGCGAAAACCTCGCCCTTGAACCGGCTCGCGGACCCATCAGAAACAGCGGCCGCAATCGCCTTCCTCGCCAGCGACGAATGCCCCTTCATGACGGGAGCGGAAATGCTGGTCGACGGCGGGGCGCTGTCGATCCACCCGGGGTTCTGATCAGCCGCCCCGCATCTTCTCAAGATAGCCCGTCGGCCCCATCTGCGCCGCGGTCCATGCGAAGATCGCAAGGCTGGCGAGGCCCGAGACGAGGCACACGCCGAACACCGCCACCGCCAGCGAGTTATCGCCCTGCGTCGGCACGAGCGCGTCGCTGACCGCGCCGATCACCGCCAGCCCCAGCGCCTGTCCGACGAGGTTGTTGAAGAACAGCGCGATGGCCACGGCGAAGCCCCGGCTGGCCGGTTCCACCGCCGCCTGGATGCCCGACATGATCCCGGCCTGACTGGCAACATAGATGCCATAAGCCACCCCGAACCACCCAAGAAACACGTAGAAGCTGCTCGATGACAGGCTCAGTCCCAGTGGCACCACGCAGCCGAGGCTCACCACACCGGGCAGCCACGCGCGCCAGCGTTCATCGCGCAAGGTGAGCCAATGGGTGAGGTAGCCGCCGATCAGCGGGCCCGGGATACCGCCGAGGAAGAAGGTCAGGCCAAGATAGAGCCCGACATCCCCGGTCGAGATCGGGAATTGCCGCAGCATCACCGCCGCCATCCAGAAGGCGAGCGCATAGCCGATCATGATCTGCACCGCCCAGCCCAGCGCCAGCCCCATAAACACGCGGTTGGTGACAAGGCTCATGATCGTGCGCCCCAAAGGCAGCTGTGTCATGTCGGTCCCCGCCGGGGCATAGCGCCCGCGCGGCGGCTCGCGCACGGTGAAAAACAGCACCGCGCCGATCAGCAGGCCGGGCAAGCCCATCAGGATGAAGGCCCAGCGCCAATTGAATATCTCGGCCAGCTGCCCGCCGAACACCAGCCCGGCCGCCGTGCCGACGGTGGAGCCGAGCGTCAGGTAGCCCATCGCCTTGGCCAGTTCGTGGCGCTCGAAGAAGTCGGCGACGAGGCTCTGCGATGAAGGGCCCGAGCAGCCTTCGCCCACGCCGACACCCGTGCGTGCGAAGAACAGTGTCCAGAACCCGGTCGCCATCCCGCAGGCCGCCGTCATCAGGCTCCAGAAAGAAATCGCGCCCGCCACGATGTTCTTGCGGGTCGAACGGTCCGCGAGCCGAGCCGCCGGAAAGCCGGCCAGCACATAGACCAGCGAAAACGCAGCCCCGCCGAGCAGGCCAAGCTCGAAGTCCGAGAGTTTGAACTCGGCCTTGATGTCCTGCACCAGGATGCCGAACACCAGCCGGTCGGCAACGCTGAACGCGCTCGTCAGCGTGAGCAGGCCGAGGACATACCAGCGGTACGCCCCCGGCTTGCCTCCGTCAGTGGTGCGGGCGGGCGTAGAGGCCATTGTCCACCGGGATCGTCAGGCCGTTAAGAAAGCGCGCCTCGTCCGATGCGAGGAACAGCACGCAGCCTGCGACATCCTTGGGGTGCCCCAGCGCATTGGCATCGAGCGGGCCATCGGGAATCTCCATCGGGGTCGTGCCAGCGCGGCCCGAGACGCCCATCACCATTGGCGTCTCGATCCCGCCCGGCGCCAGCGCGTTGACGCGGATGCCATAGCCACGGTCCTGGAAATCGACCGCCAGCGCGCGGGTCATCCCCGCGATCCCGGACTTCGCCGCGGCATAGGCGGGAATGTTGCCATAGCCCATCAGCGCCGCGGTCGAGGCCATGTTGATGATCGACGAGCCGCCCCCGCCGATCACCTTGTCGCGGTTCTTCATCAGCGGCACGGCGTATTTGCACCCGAGGAAGGTGCCGACCACGTGGATGTCGAGGTGCAGCTTGAAATGCGCGAGGCTGCAATCCTCGATGCTCTCGAAGATCACATTGCCCGCGTTGTTGACGAGGATGTCGAGCCCGCCGTGGCGTTCCTCGACCGCGCGCATCACTTCGATCCATTGCTCTTCGCTGGTGACATCGAGGGCCATCGCATCGCCGCCGATGGAATCGGCCACCTGATGGGCGAGCTCAACCTCGCGGTCGGTGACGATCACCTTTGCGCCCTCGCGCGCCAGCGCCTCGCAATCGGCCTTGCCCAGACCCATCGCCCCGCCTGTCACGAGCGCAACCTTGCCCGCTACCCGTCCCGCCATATGCTCTCTCCCAAAAGCTTGTTTTCTGGAGGGCAGCCTATCGGAGGGGCCAAGCCAAGCCACTGTCGAAAGCGCGAGGGCATGCCTGCCCGCCACCGGTGTATTCTTGGGGCCCGAGGGAGAGGCGAGATGATGGATGCGAGCGAAGTCGCGCAGCTGAAGGCGCTGATGGAATGGGAGGGCCGCCGCACTGCGCCGCCGGAAGGCTTCCCGGCGCTCCCCGACATGCCAGCGGGGCGCTACACCAGCGCGGAATATTTTGCGCTCGAACAGCAACACGTGTTCCGCAAGAGTTGGCTGTTCGCCGGCCACCTCGACGAGATCCCCGAGCCCGGCTGCTACATGCGCTGGCACAATGCCGGCGATCCGATCGTGATCGTCCACGGCATGGACGGGCAGGTGCGCGCCTTCCACAACACCTGCCGCCACCGCGGCGCGCCGGTGGTGACCGAGGATCGCGGCAAATCCAGCCGCTTGATGTGCGGCTATCACAACTGGACCTATAAGACCGACGGCAGCCTGGTGGGCGTGCCCGAGCGGCGCGACTTCCCGGCGGACTTCGACATGAGCTGTCGCGGCTTGCTGCCCGTCCGGTGCGAGCAGTTCGGCAAGGCCATCTTCGTCAACTTCGACATGGAGGCAATGCCGCTCCTCGACTGGCTCGGGCCCGTCGCGCGCGAATGGGAGGAGTTCGCCTTCGACCGCATCAAGCTTGCCGCGCGGCATTCCTTCGAACTCAAGTGCAACTGGAAGGTCGCGATGGAGGCCAACATGGAGGTCTACCATGTGCCCTTCATCCACCCCAACACGGTCGCGCCGCTGGTCGACAGCACGCGCAACCTGAACACCATGTATCCCAACGGCCACGCCCGGATGCTCGCCCCGCCGCCGCGCACCACCGACCGCGAGCATGTTCGCGCGATCGACTCCCCGCCCGGCTGGCAGCAGATCGAGACCGTGGGCGAGCTGGGCCGCACCTGCACCCAAAGCTACACGCTATTCCCCAACTGGGTCAGCCCGCTGAGCAACTACTTCGTGCCGCCGCTGATCTTCTGGCCGACCTCGCTCGGCACCACGCGGCTCGAACTGGTGACGATGGCACTCGATTGGGGCGACGAGCCCGCACCCGATCTGTGGACGGTGCCGGACGCCAGCCAGCCCAATGGGCGGCAGATGAGCCCGATCATCCTCGAGGACACCCAGTTCGGCGAGGCGATCCAGCATTCGATGCAGGGCTCGGCCTTCCGTTCGGTGCCATTGTCCTATCAGGAAGCGCGGATCTATTTCTTCCACCAGAGCCTCGACCGGATGATCGGCAGCGAAAACGTGCCGGCCCATCTCAGGGTCGAACCGGTGATCGGGCCCGACTGGGTGTGGCCCAATGATCCGCGCCGCGACCAACTTGCGCGCGAGGCCGGGCCTGCCCGCGAGGCGGCCGAGTGACGTTACGGAATCGTGATTTCACACAGGCATGTGACGTTTTTGTCGCAGTTTGGACGGGTCACTATCGCTTTTGCTGATGGCGCGCACGCGGGGGGTCCATACACCTGCAAACGTACCCGAGGGCTTTGCTCAGGATGCGTGAGGAGACACGCAGCGGGTTGGGGAAGAACAGGGTGCGCGGGCAAGCCGCGGCCCGATGGGGAGAGAGGATCATGACCATGTTTCGTGCCCGAGTAGCATCCGGCGCCCGCGCCGCCGACCTGCGCCGCGCCTTGCTGTGCGGGGCTGCGCTGAGCGGCATCGCCGCAATGCCCACCACCGCCTTCGCGCAGGATACCGCGGACGGAGCCACCGAGGATGACGACATCCCGGTGATCGTCGTTCAGGCCCGCCGCCAGAACGAAACGCTGCAGGAAGTCCCTGTCACCGTCACCGCGATCGGCGGCGAAACGCTCGAGCGTTACAGCATCGACCAAGTCGCCGACTTCACCAGCCGCGTGCCGACCCTCAACGTGCAGGTCGGCGGCTCGGGCTCGGGCGGCCAGCTTTCACTGCGCGGCGTCGGCTCGTCGAACATTTCGGCGGCTTTCGATTCAGCGGTCGCCTTCGAATATGACGGCGTGGTCGTCTCGACCATGCGCATGGTGCAGGCCGGCTTCTTCGACGTCGAGCAGGTCGACGTGCTGCGCGGGCCCCAGTCGCTGTTCTTCGGCAAGTCGGCGACCGCCGGCGTGCTCTCGCTGCGCTCGGCCAACCCCACTTCCACCTGGGAAGTCGGGATGCGCGGTTCGTATGAGTTCGAGGAAAAGGGCTACCTGCTCTCGGGCTTCATTTCCGGCCCCGTGACCGAAACGCTCGGCGTTCGCCTCGCCGCGCAGTTCAACGACATCGACGAATTCCAGCTGCTCCAGCCCGGCACCCCGGCGGTCAACCAGAAGCGCGGCCTGACCGACTTCATCGGCCGCCTCACGCTCGACTGGAACCCGTCCGACCGGTTCAAGGCGAACTTCAAGCTGCAATACACCAAAAACGAGAACGACGGCGCGATCGGGACCGCGGAAATCAACTGCGGTGCCAACGGCCGGGCGGATTCGATCTTTCTCCTGAGCGGGGGCGTGCAGATCCCGGCAGGCTATGACTGCAACACCAACGACCAGCGTTACTTCCTGATGGACGCTGCCGCGCAGCTGGCCCCGGGCGTTCCGGGCAATTCGCCCGCCGCCGGCCGCAATGGCGTGCCTTTCGGCGAGACCGAAATCTGGTTCGGCCGTCTGCAATTCGATCTCGACCTGTCCGACACCCTGACCCTGACCTCGGTCACGGGCCTCCTCAACATGGATGCGATCGACTTCGACTGCTATTCCTACGGCGGCCGGTTCCCCGGCCCGAACGGCACCTTCCTTCCCGGCGGCGCGGGCTGTTCGGACCCGATCAACAAGCTCGAGCAATATTCGCAGGAAGTGCGGCTTGCCTCGGACTTCGACGGGCCGATCAACTTCATGCTCGGCGCGTTCTACGAAGACCGCACCTTCACCTTCGACACCGCCCAGCAGGGGGTGAACATCTCGTTCCTCGGACGCGATCCGGTGACGGGCTTCACCTATGACTGGGACAAGACCCACCTCACCAAGACCGAAGCCCTGTCGTTCTTCGGCAGCCTGAGCTGGGATCTCACCGAACAGCTCGAACTGTCGGGCGGTCTGCGCTGGACAGACGAATCGAAGGTTCAGACCATCTCGGTCCCCTACGTCCACCTTTTCCTGCAGGGCCCCGCGTTCGTGCGGCCGGGCTTCTTCTCGGGCCCGATCGAGTTCAACGACGACAACTTCTCGCCCGAAGTCACGCTGCGCTACAAGGCGACCGATGACATCAACATCTTCGCGTCGTTCAAGACCGGCTTCAAGTCGGGCGGGATCGACAACTCGGCGCTGCCGTCGAACAGCCTCAGCCAGGCCGCGCTTACCGGTGACTTCAGCTCGCTGATCTTCCAGTCGGAAAAGGCCAAGGGCGGCGAAGTCGGCTTCAAGTCGCAGTGGTCGGACCGTGACGTGACCTTCAACGCCACCGCCTATTACTACGTGTTCGAAGATCTGCAGGTGCAGAACTTCAACGCCTCGACCATCCAGTTCGTCACCAGCAATGCGGGCGAGCTGACCACCAAGGGCGTCGATATCGAAGCGGGCTGGCGCACCCCGGTGGACGGGCTGAACTTCTCGGCCAACCTGTCCTACCTCGATGCGCAATACACCGCGGCCTTCCTCCAGCCGGGCGGTGCCGGTGGCACGATTGACCTTAACGGTCGCCGCGGCAGCCAGGCGCCCGAATGGGCAGGCAACATCGCCGTCGACTGGACCGTTCCGCTCAGCGACAACCTCGAGCTGTTCATGTCGGGCAACGCGGCCTACAATGGTGGCTACATCACCGACGAAGCGACGCTGAACGATTACTTCCAGCCGAGCTTCTGGCTGCTCGACGCCAACATCTCGGTCGGCCACCCGGACGGCAAGTGGAAGCTCTCGGTGGTGGCGCAGAACCTCACCGACGAGATCTTCACGATCACCACCGGCGGGCGTCCGTTCCTGCCCCCGGGCGGCGACGACTTCGTGATGACCCAGAACCGCGGCCGTCAGGTCTTCGCGGAAGCCAGCTTCCGGTTCTGATCCAAGCGAACCCAGGGGGGATGGGGGGCAGGCCAGCGATGGCCTGCCCCCTTTGCTTTGGGGCCCCTTGCTTTGGCCTTCTGCCAAAAGTGAGCATTGCCGCCGGCACCGGCAAGGCGGATTGTCTCCCGCAAAAGCACCACTGGGAGGAACGGCAATGTCACGCGAAACGCTGGTCGAAATGACCCGCAATCTGGTCGCCCATGGCGCGGCCGATACCATGGAATATGCCGATGATGTGGTGCGCGTGCCCGCCAGCGCTTACACCGATCCGGCGCTGTTCGAGCTTGAGAAAAAACAGATCTTCCGCCGCCTGCCGCTGATGGTCGCGCCCTCGTGCGAGCTTCCCAACCCCGGCGACTTCAAGGCGATGGACATTTGCGGCGTGCCGCTGCTCCTCTCCCGCCAGAAGGACGGGAGCATGGGCGCATTCCTCAACATGTGCACGCACCGCGGCAACCCGCTCGCCGCCGGCTGCGGCAATGCCAGCCGCTTCACCTGCGGCTATCACGGCTGGACCTTCAAGGCCGACGGCGACCTGATCGGCGTGGCCGACGCCAAGGACTTCGGCAGTATCGACAAGAGCCAGCATTGCCTGACCAAGTTCCCGGTCTACGAAAGCGCCGGGCTGATCTGGGTGACGCTCGACCCGCATTCGAAGCTCAGCATCGCCGATTACCTGTGCGGCTATGA
>JAIYEK010000207.1 GCA_027487015.1 Erythrobacteraceae bacterium
ACCTGCCCTATTTCCTTGGTCTGCTGGATCATCTGGCGGGCAAGGGCTGCCCCGTGCCGCGCACGATGCATGACCGCGCTGGCGCATCGTGGCGGATGGTCGAGGGCAAGGCGGCCGCGCTTATCGAGTTTTTGCCGGGGGTCTCGCCCACCCGCCCGACGCCCGCACAGGCGCGCAGCATTGGCGCGGTGCTGGCGAACCTCCACCTTGCCGCGCAGGATTTCCCGCACACCCGCGCCAATGCAATGGATTTCCCCGCGAACGCCGCGATCCTCGAGGCCTGCGGAGCGGAGGCGCTGGCTACGATCGACGCAGGGCTGCCCGCGATGATCGCGGCCGCCCACGAGGCCGCCGCGCTCGACGTTGCAGGCCTGCCGCGCTCGCAGACCCACACCGACCTCTTTCCCGACAACGTGCTGATGCTCGGCGACCGGGTAACGGGGCTGATCGATTTCTACTTCGCCTGCACCGGGCCGATGGTGCTCGACCTTGCGGTGACCCACGCGGCGTGGTGCTTCGACGGGGCGAATGCCTACCGCGCAGACTGCGGTGCGGCGCTGGTAGAGGGCTACCAATCGGTCCGCCGCCTCGATGCGGCCGAGCGCGCGCTGTTCGCCGAGGTCGCCAAGGGGGCGTGCCTCCGCTTCGTCGCATCCCGCGCCGAGGACTGGCTCGACACGCCTGATGACGCGCTCGTCACCCGCAAGGATCCGATGCAGTTCGCGCGGCGCTGGCAGTTTTACCACGAGCACGGCGCGGGCCTGCTTGCCGGATGAGGCTCCGCGCGCCAAAGCCGCCGCGATGAAACAGGTCGACATCTTCACCGACGGCGCGTGCAAGGGCAATCCGGGCCCCGGCGGCTGGGCCGCGATTTTGCGCAGCGGCGGGCACGAGAAGGAGCTCGTCGGCGGCGAGCCCGAGACCACCAACAATCGCATGGAAATGACCGCAGTGCTGCGCGGCCTCACCGCGCTGAAGGAGCCTTGCGCGGTCACGGTCCACACCGACAGCCGCTATGTCATCGACGGGATGACCCAGTGGATCTTTGGCTGGCAGAAGCGCGGCTGGGTCAATGCGGCCAAGAAGCCGGTCGCCAACGAGGACCTGTGGCGCGAGCTGATTGCGGCCGTGCGCCCGCACAAGGTTGGCTGGGAGTGGGTGAAAGGCCATTCCGGCCATCCGGAAAACGAACGCTGCGACGCGCTGGCGAGCGAGGAAGCGGCGCGGCAGGCGGACTCAAGGTCGGCGTTTAAGCATTAGGCCCTGTTTTCGTCATTGCGAGCGTAGCGAAGCAATCCATGGCCGGACCGCGCCGCGCGCGGAAAGCTCTGGCCATGGGTTGCTTCGTCGCCTTCGGCTCCTCGCAATGACGAGGGGACAAATCAGCTATTATCTTCGACCGCCGCGTCGGGGCCGTTCTTCTTGATCGAATCGATGGCATTCTGCGCGCTCGCCTTGGTGGCGTAGCCTTCGGTCGAGAACATGACTTCCGAATTGTACTTGAACCGCACGCGGAATTCGCCGCCCTTATCCTTGTAGATCTCGAACGTGTGCGCCATCGGTAACTTCCTCCTGAAGTGGTTAATCCACATTAGGGAAATGCCAGAAGGCCGCCGCCTTGCCTAGGCCGATTGTAGCGCCGGCGCGAAGCGCGAGGGCGCATAAACGGCTGGATCGATCGCGCTCGTCATGGCGTCTGCAGGCATCTCCAAAAGCAGTTGTGCGCCGAGCCGCGCGGCGGCGGGGGCGGTTTGGATGCCGAAGCCGCCCTGGCCTGCAAACCAGAAGAAGCCCTCGGCTTGGCGGTCGAGGCCGTAGACCGGCATGCGATCGGGCGCGAAGCTTCTGAGGCCCGCCCAGCGCCGCTCGACCGCGGCGATCTTCCAGTCAGTGACCTGTTGGAACCGGTCGATGGCGACCGCGACGTCGAGCTCCTCGGGCGCGGCGTCGCAGGGCTCGGAGGGCACTTCGTCATGCGGCGAGAGCCACAAGCGGCCCGCGTCAGGCTTGAAGTAGAAGCCCCCGCCGATGTCGAGCACCAGCGGCAGGTCGGCCGGCGCGGGCGGATCGACGCGCAGCACGGCGACGGTGCGGCGGAAGGGCGCGATGCCGACGGGCGGGACCCCGGCAAGGCGCGCGATCTCGTCCGCCCAGGCCCCCGCGGCGTTGACGATGGTGGCGGCGCGCCAGCTTTCGCCGCGTTCGCCGGTGATCGTCCAGGCCCCGCTGTCGCGTGCAAGGCCCGTTACCCGCGCGCGGGTCGCGATCTCGACGCCGCCGCGCCGCGCCATCGCGAGGTAATGCTGGTGGAGCCCGGCGACGTCGATATCCGCGCAGGCGGGCTGGTGCAGCGCCTCGGTCCATTCGGGGCGGATGTGCGGCACAAGTCCGCCGAGCGCGGGACCCGCGAGGCGGTTGATCCGCACACCCGTGCCCTCGTAGCTTTCGCGAAAGGCATCCATCGCCGCGCGGTCCTCGGCGCGTCCGATATAAAGTGCGCCACGCGGGGTGAGGAAGCCATGCTCGCCGAGGTAGGCGCCCGAAGCGCGGGTCAGCGGGACAACGCCGGGGCCGCCGTAGCATTCCTCCCAGAACGCGGCTGACCTGCCGGTGGCGTGGTATCCGGGCGCGTCCTCGCCTTCGAGCAGCAGCACGCGGGCATGGAGGGATAGCTCGGCAGCAATGCTCGCGCCCGCCATGCCGGCGCCGATCACGGCGATATCGTGGATCATCGTGCGGGCGCGGTCCGGTCGAGGAAATCGGCGATCCGTGCCATGATGCCCGCGCGCACGGGCGCGGTCTCGCGCAGCACCTCGTGATGGGCTTCCTCGCCCAGCGCAAGGAGTTCGCCCTTGGGCAGGCGCGCGGCGGCGCGGATGTTGGCGGGGTGGCTGACGAGCTTGTCGGACGAGGTCGAGACGATTAGCACCGGCACCGCGATCCGCTCCAGCGCCCCCGGCGCCTCGAGCATCAGCCACGAGGCATAGGCGCGCTCGACCCAGCGCCAGCTTGCCGGGCCCATGACGAGTTCGGGCCGCGTCTCGCGCCACCATTGCTCGTCGGCATAGCGATCGGGATCGTGGGTGAGGAGGTTGGCGCGCTTGGACAGCTTCTCGCCCGGCTTCTCGCTCCACTTCCACGCCTGGCGCAGCGGATCGCCGACCGCGCACATCGCCTGCGCGACGCGGTGGAGCATGGGGAGCGGGAGCGGGGGGCCGTTCATGCCGGTCATCGGCGCGCTCAGCACCGCCGCATCGGGCGTGACCCGCCCCGCGGCGAGCCCGCGCAGCACGATATGCCCGCCCATCGAATGCGCCGCGAGCACATGCGGCCCCGGCGTTTCGGCAACCCACCGCTCCCACAGCAGTGCGAGATCATCGATCCAGATCGAAAAGTCCTCGACGTGGCCCGTGACGTCATCCTTGCCGAGCCGCCCCGAACCGGCCTGCCCGCGCCAGTCGGACGCGGTCACCCGCCACCCGGCGCGGTGCCACTCCTCGAGCGTCTCGATATATTTCTCGTAGAAGTCCCCGCGCCCGGGCAGGAACAGGATCGAGCCGCGGGCGGGCGAGGCGCGCGGCCAGTCAATGCGGCGGACCCGGTGGCCATCGGCGGCGGGCCAGGTGCTTTCGGCGGCAGCAGGCGGGATCGCGCGGCGATCAATCGCGGAGTCGATCACGGCGGCACTCACTTTGCGCATCCATCGCGAAAGGCACGCGAACCGGCCCCGCGAAAGCTGCACAAACCGTAAATCGTGGTTACTATTTGGTAAGTCATAACCTGTAGCAAGTGTCCCATTGAAGGACGGTCTGCGCACGGCGCACGGCCATGCTCCGGGGGACGACGTCAATGAATACCATTTCCTACGGTCTGCTGATCGGCTTGGCAATTGCGCTGGTCATCGCCGC
>JAIYEK010000225.1 GCA_027487015.1 Erythrobacteraceae bacterium
AGCTGGATCGAGCCATCGAGCAGCCCCATCAGCAGCCCCTCGCGCTCGCGCCCCTTGGCGCGGCCGGTCAGCAGCGCGATCTCCACCCCGGTCGGCTCGAGCATCTTGCGCAGCGTTTCAAAATGCTGCCGGGCGAGGATTTCGGTAGGGGCGAGCAAGGCCGCCTGCTTGCCCGCCTCTACCGCGATCAGCATCGCGTTCAGCGCCACCACGGTTTTTCCGGCGCCGACATCGCCTTGCAGCAGGCGGAGCATCGGCGCCTCCTGCGCCATGTCGCCTGCGATCTCGTTGATCGAGCGTTGCTGCGCGCCGGTGAGGCCGAAGGGGAGTTGCAGCTTGGCCCGCAATGCTCCGTCACCCGCCAGCGCCTGCCCGCGCCGCTTGCGCCCATCGGCCTTGACCAGCAGCAGCGCGAGGGAGTTGGCGAGCAGCTCGTCATAAGCCAGCCGGTCGCGCGCCTTGGCGTCTGTGGTCTCGTGCCCGAGCTTGAGGGCATCGCGCCATGTCGGCCAGCCGGAGCGCTCCAACTGTCCGGGCTCGATCCATTCCGGCAGTTCGGGGAGCCGAGCCAGTGCCTGCTCGGCGAAATCGGCGATGCGTGGCTGGGTGAGGCCTTCCGACAGGCGATAGACCGGCTCGGACATGCGCGCCATGTGGGCGGCGCTGGCCTCTTCAATATGGTCGGGGTGGACGATCTGGAGCATGTCACCATAGCGGTCGAGGCGGCCCGCGACCCAGCGCGTCTCACCCACCGGGACGAGCTTCTTCGCACTGTAGGCGGCCTTGCCGAACCAGTTCAGGGAACAGACGTTGCCCGCCGAGTCCTGCGCCAGCACGCGGTATGGCCCGCGGCTACCCGCACGCGGCGCGCGGTGCTCGATGGCGGTCAGCGCGATGATCACCTGCTCGCCCTCGCTCGCCGAATCGAGGTCGGTGACCGCCCGCCGGCTGACGAAGCGTTCGGGCAGGTGGTAGGCGAGATCCTTGACGCGGCGAAGGCCGAGCTTCTCGAGCGGCTTCATCAGCTTGGGGCCGACGCCTTCGAGCGTTTCGACCTCGGCGAAGAGCGGATTGAGAGCCTCGGGGCGCATGTTGTCTTCGCTAACATCTGCCTTGCGTCTTTGCGAGTTGAAGCGCTTCGAAGCTGTGGCTAGGTGACCCCCATGACCGAGCCCCTTTCTTCTGGCCCATCCTTCGAACAGCGGCTCGCCCGCGCGAAATTCCGTGCCTGGCACCGCGGCACACGCGAGGCCGATTACATGATCGGCGGCTTCTATGATCGCTATCACGCCGGCTGGGGCGAGGCGGAGCTGGTGTGGTTCGAGGCGCTGCTCGACGAGGATGATGTCGATGTGATGGCCTGGGCGCTGAGCTCGCAATCGCCGCCCGAACATCTGGCGGGCGATCTGCTGGCGACGATGCAGAAGCTCGATTACGTCGATATTCCGCGCTGAGTTCGACAAGCGCGCGGCGCGCGGCTAAGGCGCGGAACCTTTCGCACAGCCCTGCAGTTACGACGGGGCATGCCATCCTTCTTTGCACCCCCTCCTCCAATCGAGGTGGGGGCGCTTGCGTTGCCTCTTACCTCGTGAAGTGACCCGATGCCCGATTTGAACCGCATCCTCGCGGCCCGTGATCCGCTGACCCTCGCCTCGCTCCCGCGCGGGAGCCTGCCGCTGGTGCTCGCCGATCTGGCGCGGGCCGGTGCTGGAACGAAGGGCGGGCGCCGCGCGGTGTTCATCGCGCCCGACGATGCGGCGATGCGCGCCGCAGCTGAGGCCGCGCGCTTCTTCGCGCCCGAGATCGAGGTGGTGACCTTCCCCGCGTGGGACTGCCTCCCCTACGACCGCGCCAGCCCCGCGCTATCGATCAGCGCCGAGCGGCTAGCCGCGCTCCACAAGTTGCAGCAGCCGGGGGCGGCGCAGCAATTGCTGGTGACCACGGCCAACGCGGTGCTGCAGCGTGTGCTCACCCCCTTCCGCGTGCGCGAAAGCTTGCGCGAGTTTCGGGTCGGCACCCGGATCGGGCACGAGAGCCTTTCAGCGCTGCTGATCCGGCAGGGCTACAGCCGCACCGACACAGTGATCGACCACGGCGAATTTGCGGTGCGTGGGTCGATTGTCGACATCTTCCCCTCCTCGCTCGACGCGGGGCTCAGGCTCGACTTCTTCGGTGACGAGCTAGAGAGCCTGCGCCTGTTCGATCCCGCCACCCAGCGCACCGTGGAGCGGATCGACAGCCACCTGCTGCTTCCAGCCTCAGAAGCCCTGCTCGACGAGGAGAGCATCAAGCGCTTCCGCACCCGGTACCGCGAGCTGTTCGGCGCCAACGCGACTCAGGACCCGCTCTATGAAGCCGTGTCCGAGGGCCGACGGCTGGCGGGGATGGAGCACTGGCTCCCGCTGTTCGAAACCAAGCTGGCGACCTTGTTCGAGCATTTAGGCAAAGACGATGTCGTCGTCATCGACCAGAGCGCACTGGGTGCGGCAGAAGAGCGCCTCACCGACATCGCCGACTATTACGAACAGCGCGGGCGAACCGCGGGCGAGAAGAAGGGGAGCTACCGCCCGCTGAAGCCCGATGCGCTCTATCTTGCACACGCCGAATTCGACGCCGCGCTGGCGGCCCTGCCCGCCCACCGCGCCACCGGCTTCGCCTCCGACGAGGGCGCCGGGGTGATCGACTTCGGCTTCCGCTCGGCCCGCGATTTCGCGCCGGAACGCGGACGGGGCGAGAATGTCTACGAGGCGGCGGCTGCGCATCTTGTTGCCGTGTTGAAGGCGGGTCGTAGGCCGGTAGTAGCCGCCTATTCCACCGGTAGTTCGCGGCGAATGGCGGCGATTCTCGAAGAAGCCGGCGCGCCCACCGCCATCGCCGACAGCTG
>JAIYEK010000119.1 GCA_027487015.1 Erythrobacteraceae bacterium
ACTTGCGGAAGCTCATCTTCTCGGTGATGTTGCGCGGGTTCTTCTTGGTCACGTAGAAGAAGCCGGTGCCCTCGCTCGAGACGAGGCGGATCTTGACGGTGGTGGGCTTCGCCATGGCGGTATCCTGTCAACTGGGTCGGCCCGGCGAGTGCTTGCGCAGGGCTGCAAAAAAGCAAACGCGGCATGCGTGGGAAGGCCCCGCACACCGCAAGAGCGGCGCCCTTCGCCGATTCACGGCCAAAAGTCAAGGCAACTCACCAGTCCGAGGCGCGGGGCTTGCCGCGATTGGCCTTCACCGCGCCGCGCACTTTCTTGACCTTCAGCCGCTCGGTCTTGCCCACGCGGTTCACCCGGGTCTTGGCGCGGCGCTTGGGCTCGATCAGCGCTTCCTCGAGCAGCGCGGCGAGTTTCTGGCGCGCGTCCTGTCGGTTGGCCTCCTGCGTGCGGTGCGCCTTGGAGGTGACGATCAGATCGCCATTCCCTGCGATCTTTCCGCCCGCCAGCGCTTTCAGCCGCGCGAACACCGGCGGGCTGAGGCGCAGCGCGTAGATATTGACCCGCAGTTCCACTTCCGTGGCGACCTTGTTGGCGTTCTGCCCGCCCGGGCCCGAGCCTGCGAGGAAGCTCTCGCTGGCAAGCCGCAAGGCGCGCGAGGTCAGAGGCTCTTCGTCATCCATCGCTCGCCCCGAGCGCCCGGAAATCGGCGGGTAAGGGTGCGCGGGCTTCGATCGCGGACTTGCCGGGGCGGGTGACGCTGAGGCTCTCGGCATGGAGCATCGTTCGCTTGGCGCCGGGAGCATTGCCTGCACCATAGACCGGGTCGCCCAGCAGGGGCGCGCCGAGGCCCTTCAGCGCGTGCACCCGCAGCTGGTGCGTGCGCCCCGTCTCGGGGCGGAAGCGGATCAGGCTGTGCGGGCCGAGCTCCTCGACCAGCTCCCAATGCGAGACCGCCGGCTTGCCCTTCTTCGCCGCGATCATCCGCCAGCCCTTCTCGGCCGAGCTGATCTTCATGAGCGAGAGCTCGATGGTGCCCGAGGTGCCCGGCGGACGCCCCGCGAGGACCGCAAGATAGGTCTTGCCCACCTGCCGATCCTCGAAGGCGCGGTTGAACCGCGCGAGCGCCTTGGGGTTGCGCGCGAGCAGCAGGCAGCCCGAGGTGTCGGTATCGAGCCGGTGCACCGCCACCGGCGGGCGCTGGAAGCCCAGTTTCAGCGCCTCGAGGTGGTCCTCGAGGCAGATCCCGCCCTTGCGCGGCCGGTCAACTGCCATGCCCGAGGGCTTGTCGATCACCAGCGCCTCGCCGTCTTCGTAGAGGATGAGCAAGGTCATGCGAGCACCGCTTTCATAAGGCCGCGTAACGCGTTGCCGATCCAGAAACCGTCGGCCAGATCATTCAAGTTGAGTTCCCCTTCGCGCGCGCGGCCCTCGGCCATGAGGCTGGCACGCAGCACTCCGGGGAGCAGGCCGAGCGATGTCGGCGGGGTGACGAGCACGCCGTCCGGCCCCTCGGCAAAGACGCTGGTCCAGCTGCCTTCGGTGACGAGCCCGTCCGCGCGCACCAGCAGCGCCTCCTCCGCGCCTGCCCCGCGCGCCGCCGCTAGCGCGTCCTCGTAAAAGCCCCGGTCCGAGGTCTTGTGCCCGAGCCGCCAGTCGGACGGATCGAGCGGATGGGGGAAGGCGGCGACCTTCACGGGCTCGGCCAGCGGTGCGGGCAAGGGCGCGGTTTCGAGCGCGCTCGCGCCCGAGCGGCTGACCAGCAGGCGCACCTTGGCAGGCGCATCAAGTTCGAAGCACAGCGCCTGAATCTGGTTGCGCAAGGCATGGCGGTCGAAGGCGAAACCCAGCACTGCCGCGCTCGCCTTCATCCGCGCAAGGTGGTCTTCGAGGAGCGCGATTCCCGTGTCGGGCACGAAGCGCATCGTCTCGATCAGATCGCATTGCGGCGCGGCGAGGCCGGGTGCCACGCGCCGCAGGAAGCCCGCCTTTACCTCGCTCTCGCGCCGTTCCGCCATCGGATCGCTGTCGGCGACGATGGCCGAGCCTATGCCGAGCACCGCCGACCCCTGCCCGTTCTCGATTGGCGTAAGGCGCAGCGTGCGGATCGCGACGTTGAACGCGGCATTGCCGTCCGCATCGATCCGGCCGATCGCTCCGCAATAGGCCCCGCGCGCATCGCGCTCCACGTCAGTGAGCAGCTCCATCGCCCGGATCTTGGGCGCGCCGGTGATCGAGCCGCAGGGGAACAGCGCGCGCACCAGGTCCATCGCGCCCTTGCCGGGGCTGAGCCGCGCGCGCACGGTCGAGACCATCTGGTGCACCGTCGGGTAGCTCTCAACCGCGAAGGGCGCATCGACATGGACGCTCCCGGCCTCGGCGACGCGCGACAGGTCGTTGCGCATCAGGTCGACGATCATCAGGTTCTCGGCGCGGTCCTTCACCGAGGTCGCGAGGTCCTCTGCCAGCGCCGCATCGGCCGCCGGATCGGGGCTGCGCGGGCGGGTGCCCTTCATCGGTTTGACCTTCGCCTCCGCGCCATTGAGCGCCACGAACAGCTCGGGCGAGAAGCTCAGCAGCCAGTGCGATCCGTCGAAGATCAGCCCGCCATAGCCTGCCGCTGCCGCGCCGCGCAGCGCGGCGTAGAGCCCCACCGGGTCGCCGCGGAACGAGCCTGCCAGCGGGTAGGTGAGGTTCGCCTGATAGATGTCGCCCGCGTGGATCGCCTCGGCAAGCTGCGCGAAGGCCGCGCCATAGCCGCCGGGGGAGAGCTGCGGCTCCATCGGGCCGAGCGTGCCCGGACCCTCGGCGCGTTCGGCAAGGAAGGCGGGCACATCGGCGGCGGCGATGCGGCGCGGGGCATCGAACAGGCCCAGCCACACCAGCGGTCCGGTCGCCCCGCTGCGCGCTGCCGCGTGGGCCATCAGCCGGGGCTCGAGCGCCAGCCCCGCCTCGTAGGCGATCGTGCCCGCCAGCGAGCCTCTGTTGGCCACCCGCGCCGCCTCGGCCGAGGCCAGCACCGCCTCGACCTCGCCGGGGCGATGCGCGACGAACAGCGCGCGCGGGTTCTCGTAAAGCAGCGCGTCGGCAGCGCCTTCGCCGAAGCGGGCATCATCGAGCAGAACGAATGGCATTGGCAGACCCATGGCACCGATTGCCTTGGCCCAATCGCGCGCCGCTGTCGAGAACTTGACCGCCGCGCGCCGCCCCGCCACATGGCCGGAAGGACAGGTTGATCAACGGGGGCAAACCATGACTGAGACCGCGAGCGACATCTTTCTCGGCCTCGGCGCGGATGGTTCGCGTCAGGCGCTGCTGCTCGGGCGCTCGAACCGCCACGGGCTGATCGCTGGCGCGACCGGGACCGGCAAGACCGTGACCTTGCAGGGCATTGCCGAGAGTTTCTCGGCCGCGGGCGTGCCGGTGTTCCTCGCCGACGTGAAGGGCGATCTGTCGGGGATCGCGATGCCGGGCTCACCGACCTTCAAGCACGCCGACAAGCTTGAGAGCCGCGCCAAAGAGCTCGGCATCACCGACTATGCCTATGCCGACAACCCGGTGATTTTCTGGGACCTTTACGGCGAGCAGGGCCATCCGATCCGCACCACGGTGTCGGAGATGGGACCGCTGCTGCTCTCGCGCCTGCTCGATCTGAACGAGACGCAGGAAGGCGTGCTGCAGATCATCTTCCGCTATGCCGACGAAAACGGCCTGCTGCTGCTCGACTTCAAGGACCTTGCCGCATTGCTCGCCTGGTCGAACGAGAATGCCGCTGAATTGTCAGGCAAATATGGCAATGTCACCAGGCCCTCGGTCGGGTCGATGCAGCGCCAGCTGCTGAGTTTCGAGGCGCAAGGCGCGGACCATTTCTTCGGTGAGCCGGCGCTTGAGATCGACGATTTCCTCAAGGTCGACGACAAGGGCCGCGGCTATGTCAACGTGCTCGCCGCCGACAAGCTGATGCGCAGCCCCAAGCTCTACGCCACCTTCCTCTTGTGGCTGCTGGCGGAACTGTTTGAAGCGCTTCCCGAAGTCGGCGATCCCGAAAAGCCCAAGCTGGTGTTCTTCTTCGACGAGGCGCACCTCCTGTTCGACGATGCCCCCAAGGCGCTGCAGGACACCATCGAGCAGGTGGTGCGGCTGATCCGTTCGAAGGGCGTCGGCGTGTTCTTCGTGACGCAGAATCCGATTGATATTCCTGAAGAAGTTGCCGGCCAGCTCGGCAACCGAGTCCAGCACGCGCTGCGTGCCTTCACCCGCGTGACCAGCGCGCGATCAAGGCGGCGGCGGAGACCTTCCGGGTCAACCCCAAGCTCGATGTCGAAAGCGCGATCACCGAGCTCAAGGTCGGCGAGGCGCTGGTCTCGACCCTCGATGATGACGGCGCGCCCACGGTGGTAGAGCGCACGCTGATCAAGCCGCCGCGCTCGCGGCTGGGGCCGGTCGATGCCAAGGAACGCGCGATCATTCAGTCGGTTAGCCCGCTTCAGGGCAAGTACGACACCCCCGTGGACCGCGAAAGCGCCGCCGAAGTGATCGCTGCCAAGGCCGCCGATGCCGCCGCGACAGCCGAGGAAGTGGCCGAGAAGGGCGTCGAGGAAGTCGCCAAGCGCGAGCGCAAGACGCCTTCGGTGTGGGAGAAGGCTGGCAAGAGCGCGATGACCGCCGCGACCGGATCGCTTGCCTCGATGGCGGTGGCGATGGTGCTCGGCAAGAAGTCCGGCGCCAATCCGCTCCAGACCGGGGCGACGGCGTTTGTGCGCAACCTCATCGGCGGGCTGATGCGCTGAACCGCCTGCTCACGGGGCACCGACTGTTTCACGTGGAACACGCGACGACCCGCGCATGAGAGCGCAACGACTGCGCTACGAGAGCGCAACGCGCTCAGGCCTAGCGCGGCCGGTGCTGCGTCCCCTCGCCCGCGGTAATGAAGATCGCGGTTGCGCTCTCCGGGACGTCGGCGGTGTGCCACACGCCGGCCGGGTTGATTGCATATTCGCCCGCGGCAAGCGCGGTTTCCGCGCGTTCCCCATCGGCACGTTCCTGCACCAGCACCATGGCGCCGTGGGTGCAGATCACCACCTCGTCGCCCGCCGGGTGCATCTCCCACGAGGTCCAGCCTTCCGTGAAGGTATATTGCGAGACGAGGCGGCCTTCCGCCCCGTCTGCTGCATGGCGCGCGCCGTAGCCTTCGTACCACTCCATCCCGGCGAAAGGCGGCTCCTCGACCGCCTTTGCGCCTAGACCGAGATGGATGAAGCGCTCCTCCAGCCGGGGCGGGGTCACGAACCGTCCCCGACCGGCGCCTCGGCGGGGGTGACCATGCAGTAGGCGTTGAGCTTGTTGCCATCGGGATCGCGGAAATAGGCGGCGTAGAAGCCGTCATTGCCGCGCGGTCCCGGCGCGCCTTCGCAGGTGCCGCCGTTGGCGAGCGCGGTTTCGTGGACCGCGTCGACGACTTCGGGCGATTTCACCTCGAGCGCGACCATCACGCCGTTGCCGACGGTGGCGGGCTGGCCATCGAACGGCAGCGTCGCCGCGACCCCGGGCGCGCCGCCCCATTCGCCCCAGGCGATGAAGGCCTCGGTATCCATCATCCGCCCCACGCCGAACTGCGCGGCGAGCGCGTCATAGAAAGCCGCAGCGCGCGGCAGATCATTGGTGCCGAGGGTGACGTAGCCGATCATCGTGGTTTCTCCCGTTTGGTGCGAATCGATGGAGGAACATTATAGGAACATTGGAGCGGCAACAAGCGGCCAACATCGCCTCCCCGGGCTTGACCCGGGGCCCCGCTTTTCTTTCAAATGGTTGCGAGCGGGAAGTCAGCCAAGCCCCGTGTCAAGCACGGGGCGACGATGCTAGAGCGGCGCCGTCTCCCGCTCCACCCACGCGAGATCCTCGCCCGTCAGCCGCGGCGAGAGCAACGCGCGCACCTGCGCGTGATAGCCATCGACCCACGCGATCTCCTCCGCCGTCAGCAGCGCTTTGTCGATCAGCTTGCGGTCCAGCGGCACGAAGGTCAGCGTCTCGAAACCGAGGTAACGCCCCTCAGCCCCGGCGATCTGCCGCTCCTCGACCAGCACCAGGTTCTCGATCCGGATGCCGAAGGCGCCCTGCTTGTAGTAGCCCGGCTCGTTCGAGATGATCATGCCCGCATGCAGTTCCGTGCCCGTGCCCGCCTGCCCTCCGGAGGGCTTGGCGATGCGCTGCGGGCCTTCATGCACCGCAAGGAAGCTACCCACCCCGTGGCCGGTGCCGTGGGCGTAATCGACGCCTGCCTCCCACAGATATTGCCGCGCGAGGACATCGAGCTGGCCGCCTGCCGTCCCTTGCGGAAACACCGCGCGGGCGATCTGGATGTGACCTTTCAGCACCCGCGTGTTGCGGTCGCGCATTTCTTGGCTGGGCTCGCCCGGGCCGACCCACACGGTGCGGGTGATATCGGTGGTGCCGCCCCCGTGCTGGTCTGCGTATTGCCCCCCGGAGTCGACCAGATAGATCGAGGAGGGCGGGATCGGGATATTGCTGTCCGCGTCCACCTTGTAGTGCGGCAGCGCGGCGTGGCCGGCGGCGGCGGAGATGGTGTCGAAGGAGAGGTCCTTGAGGCCCGGGTCCTCGGCGCGGAAGGCGGCAAGGCGTGCGGCGGCGGCGAGTTCGTCCACGCCTCCCTTGGGCGCTTCGATCTCGAGCCAGCGCAGGAATTTGGACACCGCCGCGCCGTCGCGGGCCTGCGCGTCGCGGTGGCCTTGCTGTTCGGCGGCGTTCTTGATCGCTTTCGCAAGGATCGTCGGGTCCTGCTTGAAGGCGAACTGCGCGCCCCCGGCCTTCAGCGCCTGCGCGATGCCGGCCACGGCGAAATCGGGATCGAGCGCCACGCTCTTGCCAGCGAAGGCAGATCCCAGCGCGCCCTCGAAGGCTGCACGATCGCGGATCGTAACTGCATTGCCCAAGTGGCGGGTCAGCTCGGGCGTGACCTTCTCGGGCGCGATGAACAGTTCGGCGCTGCCGTCCTTGTGGGCGATCACATAGCTGAGGGCGACGGGGGTATGCGCAACATCGCTCCCGCGGATGTTGAGCAGCCACGCGACCGAATCGAGCGCGGGGATGACCACCGCGTCGAGACCCTCCTTGGCCAGCCAGTCGGCGACTGCCGCGCGCTTGTCGGCGGACGAGCGGCCCGCCAGATCGTCGGCATGGGGGATGGCGATCGCCGGCGAGGGCGCGGGGCGGTCGGACCACACGGCGTCGACGGGGTTGCTTGTCGCAGGCACCAGCGCGATGCCCTTGGCCGCGACGCGCTTCTCCAGCGCCTCGACCCAGGCGAAGGTGTGGAGCCACGGGTCATAGGCGATCCGCGCGCCGCTCTCGCACACCTCCGACAACCAGCCGCCGAGGGTGTCCTTGGGGACCGAGCGATATTCGAACAGGTTGTCGTCAACCTGCTCCCTCACCTGCACGGTGTAGCGCCCGTCGACGAAGATCGCGGCGTGGGTCAGCGTCACGGCAGCGAACCCCGCCGAGCCGCCGAAACCCGTCAGCCATGCGAGGCGCTGGGCATAATCGCCGACATATTCGCTCATGTGCTCGTCGGAGATGGGGATGACGAAACCATCGAGGCCCCGGCGCTTCAGCTCCTCGCGCAAGGCGGCAAGGCGGGCTGAGCCAGAGAGCTTGGGGGTTTGCATGAGCATGTCGTCGATCCTTCGGCGGAGGCGCGGGCACTTGCCGCGCCCCATTGTCGCGTTACAACCGCATCATAGGCCCGACGGGCCTCACTTTCCACCCACACCGACCGACGGGAAACCCGCCCCCCATGCTTCGCCCGATCCGCAGCACCACCAGTGTCCGGGCCCTTGCCCTGGCGCTCGCCGCCACCACCTTTGCACCGGCCGCGATGGCCACCACCAGCGAGGATTCCCCCAGCGTGACAACTTCCGCCGCCGCTTCGACCACCGCCGCCAGCACCGAAATCAAGCCGCCCGTTGCCGCCAAGAAGCCTCACACCTACACGGTCCACGGCATCACCATCGAAGACCCCTATGACTGGCTCTACGACAAGTCCTATCCGACGGTGGACGACAAGGAGGTGCTCGACCACCTCAAGGCCGAGAACGCCTATTTCGAGGCCAAGATGGCGGGCCAGACCGCGCTGACCGAGGCGCTGTTCGCCGAGATGCGCGGCCGCATCAAGGAGGACGATTCGACCGTGCCCCAGAAGGACGGCGACTACCTCTACTGGAGCGAGTTCGAAGAAGGCGCGCAGTATCGCAAGCATTACCGCAAGCCTGTCGCGGGCGGTGAGGCCGAGCTACTGATCGACGAGAACAAGCTCGCCGAGGGCCAGGAGTATTTCCGCCTCGGCGCGGCCTCGATTAGCCAGAACGGGCGCTATCTCGCCTATGCGACCGACACCAACGGCTCGGAGCGCTACACCGCGCGGATCAAGGACCTGACCACCGGCGAGCACCTGCCCGACGTGATCGAGAACCTGCGCGGCGACCTTGTGTGGGTCAAGGGTGACACCGCGCTGGTCTACGGCCCCTCGACCGAGGAATGGCGCACGCTGGAGGCCAAGCTCCACGTGATCGGCACGCCGGTGGAAAGCGACGTGACGCTCTACAAGGAGGAGGACCAGTCCTTCGGCGTCGGCACCGGCCTCAGCGCGCAGGAAGACTGGCTGATCATCGCCACCGGCGACAACGAGACCAGCGAAGTGCGCCTCGTCCCCGCAAACGACCCCACCGCCGCGCCCATTCTGGTGAAGCCCCGCAAGAAGGGCGTCGAATATGGCGTCGACGTGCGCGACGGCGAATTGTGGGTGTGGACCAATGACGACCACATCAACTTCCGCCTCGCCAAGGCCTCGCTGAAGGCGCCCGGCGAGTGGCAGACCGTCATCCCCGGCTCGGACGATTTCTATCTGACCGGGTTCGACCTCTTCAAAGGCTTCTTCGTCACCGAGGGGCGGCTGAACGGCCTCGACCAGATCCAGCTGCGCCAATATGCCGATCCGGCCAAGATCACGCCGATCACCTTCCCCGAAGCCAGCTACACCGCGGGCCTCTCCAACAACCCCGAATACGACATGAGCGTGCTGCGGCTGTCCTACCAGTCGATGGTCACGCCCGGCACGGTCCTCGATTACGACGTCAAGACCGGCGGGCTGACGACGCTCAAGACCCAGGAAATCCCCAGCGGCTATGACGCCTCGCTCTACGTCACCGAGCGGGTGAGCGTGCAGGCGCGGGACGGGACGATGGTTCCGGTGAGCGTGCTGATTCGCAAGGACCGCGCGGAGATCCTCAAGAAGGCGGGCATCGAAGGCCCGGGGCCGCTGCATCTCTATGCTTACGGCGCCTACGGCTATGCCATCCCGCCGGGCTTCTCGACCTCGCGCCTCTCACTGGTGGATCGCGGCTTTGCCTATGCCATCGCGCACATACGCGGCGGGGACGATCTCGGGCGCCGCTGGTATCTGCAGGGCAAGATGTTCGAGCGGATGAACACCTTCAACGATTTCGTCGATGCAGGGCGCGGGTTGATCGCCAAGGGCTACACGGCGGAAGGGAAAGTGACCGCGAGCGGCGGCTCGGCAGGCGGCGAGCTGATGGGGGCGGTCATCAACCAGGACCCGTCGCAATATGGCGCGGTGGTGGCCCATGTGCCCTTCGTCGACGTGGTGGGCACCATGCTCAACGCAAAGCTGCCGCTGACCCCCGGCGAGTGGGCTGAATGGGGCAATCCGATCACCGACAAGTCGGCCTTTGCCTACATGCTGTCCTACTCGCCCTATGATCAGGTGGTCGCCAAGGCCTATCCGCCGCTGATGGTGACCGCCGGCCTCAACGACCCGCGCGTGACCTATTGGGAGCCCGCCAAGTGGGTCGCCAAGCTGCGCGAGGTGAAGACCGACGACAACCTGCTTGTGCTCAAGACCAACATGGGCGCAGGCCACGGCGGGCAGTCTGGGCGCTGGAACAGCCTCAAGGAGACGGCCGAGGAGTTCGCCTTCATCCTGTGGCAGATGGGGATGGCGCCCAAGAGCGAGGGCGAGTGAAGGCACCCAACTACGATCGCGGTATCCTAGTCGTCTCAGCCATCACAATGACGGTGTTGGCTGCTCCGTTCGGGCTGCTCTGGCTGTTTTTGTGGGCGGCTTGCGTGTTCGGAAGAGACTGTGTGTGAACGCCGGTCTCAATCGTTCACGGACGGTCCGGCAAGACTGACCAGCTCCGGCGGGAGCGATACCCCGTAGCGGATCGCTTCTGCCGCCAGCAGGGCGACGATGCTCTCCATTTCGGGGCTGAGCATCGCCAGCTTCAGATAGAGTTCCGGCACTGCGCGGATCAGGCCGAAACCTGCCTCGTTGCCGAATTTCGGGATCGGGCCGGAGGGGAGCGGCGTCTTGTCGAGGTCGGGGGTGAGTTGCCACACCATCCCGACCTTGCGGCTGTTGAAGATCGCGGTGAGGCGGCCGTGGTCTGCCGCCAGTAAGGGCAGGGGCATGGCCGCGAGATAGCGGCAGGCGGCGACCGCAGCGGTGCGGTCCCTGAGACCGATCGCCCCCTCCAGCCAGCCGAGCGTCCGGCGCACATCCTCGCGCGTGGCCTCGGCGGCGTGGGCCAGCAACCAATCATAGCCTTTGAGGCCCGTGTTCCATTCGCGCGGATCATGCGCGACCGAGGCCCAGAAGAAGTCGACCGCATCGGCGAGCGTTTTCATCTGACCCGCCTCGTAAGAGAAGATCCCTTCGGGCGTGACGACGAGGCTCTTGCCCCGGCTGCCTTCCGGCTGGGTGTAGTTCACGCGCGGCCGGAAACCGCGGTCGGGCTTTTCGGGCGGGTCTTCGCTCATGGGCTCCGTTCTAGCAGGCTGGCGCTAACAAGCCCTTGCGATCCTTGCCCCCCGGCCTCGGCAGGGCTACCCCCGCGCCCATGGCCAACACCTTCACCCGCACCTACGTCGCGCTCCCCGAGCACATCGACGAGCTCGGCCATGTCAACAACACGGTGTGGGTGCAGTGGATCCAGGACATGGCGACCGCCCATTGGGATGCGGTCGCGCGCCCCGAGGACCGGGCGGCGTTCTACTGGGTCGTGGTGCGGCACGAGATCGATTATCGCGGCAATATCGGCCTCGGCGAAAGCGTGACTGCGACGACATGGATCGAAGGCCCCGCAATGGGTGCCAAATCGCTCCGCCGGGTGGAGTTCACCGACGCCGCGGGCAAACGCCTCGTCAGCGCGGCGACCAGCTGGGCGATGCTCGACAAGGCGACCGGACGGCTGGCGCGGGTGCGGCCCGAGGTGCTCGCGCCGTTCGCCTAAGGTCTCACGCCGCCTGCTCTTCCTCGACCTTGCGGCCCTCGGGCGCAGAGCGGAAGACGGTGAGGCGTTCGTAGCACAGGCGGTTGCGGCCCGAAGCCTTGGCTTCGTACATCAGCGCATCGGCGCGGGAATAGAATTCAGCGAAGGCCATCTTGTTGGCATTGGCATCGGCGAGCACCACCACGCCCATGCTCGCGGTGACCGGGCGGTCGAGCCCAGGCACTTCCTTGGCGATCCGCATCGGGATCGCCTGACGCAGCGATTCGGCGCGCTCGACCGGGCGGGGGCCGCGCAGCAGCACGACGAATTCCTCGCCGCCGAGGCGCACCGCCACCGCATCGCGGTCCCCGGAGGAACGGATCGCGCTCGCGCAGGCGACCAGCGCGGCATCGCCGACCTGGTGGCCGTGGACGTCGTTGATGGTCTTGAAGCGGTCGAGATCGACCAGCGCGAAGGTGTCGAAACCCTGCGCCAGCAGCTCGTCGAAGCGGGCCTCGATGCCGCGGCGGTTCATCAGCCCGGTGAGCGAATCGCGCGCCGA